>CAYRSQ010000031.1:0-8976 GCA_964427055.1 uncultured archaeon | reverse complement strand
AGTTCATCTATGGTGGATATTTTGTTCTCGGTGCGGGATATACATTGTTGCATGGTCAGCACGTCAGAATGGATGCCTTATATTCACGAATGAATTTAAGAAAAAAGGCCATGATCGATGTTATTACCTTCCCGATTTTCTTACTTTTTGTTTCTGTGCTGGTTTGGAAAGGTTCCCAATGGGCATGGCTTTCATTTACACGGCTGGAAATAACTCAAACTGTATGGGGCCCGCCAATATATCCTTTGAAAATAGCATTACCCGTTGGGGCGTTTCTTCTTCTAGTTCAAGGTTTGGCAGATTTTTCACGTAATTTGTACGTATTGGTTACCGGTAGGGAATTGAACAAACACGCATCATAAGGCTGGTAGCTTCCATGAGGAACGAAAAAACTTATTTACTAGTTGTGTTATAGGGTCATGTGCAACGGGTGATCATAATATTTGACTTAGAACATTATATGGTAGGTGCTAGCTGCTCCTTTTTTCGAGGTTGAGTAACATGCTAGACGTTGTTTCTAAACATTTATAGGGGGACTAACTAATGGATGTATCATTGTTAACAGCGCTGCTCTTCTTAATGGTGTTTACCTTTTTGGCAACAGGAATACCCGTTGCCTTTGCCTTGGCGGGAGCTGCGACGATATTCTCGTTAATTTTCTGGGGACCGGGAAGTTACACAATGATTGTCATACGGTCCTTTGGTTCTATGACCGGGTTTGCTCTTATTGCTATTGGGTTGTTTGTTTTAATGGCCAATATGCTTTCGAAATCCGGCATCATTGATAAATTATTTGCTACTATGCGGCTGTGGTTTGGAGGGGTGAGCGGGGGGCTCGCAGTAGGGACGATTGTTATATGTGCGATATTTGCGGCCATGTGTGGCATAAGTGGCGCTGCAGCAGTTGCGATGGGGCTGATGGCCTTGCCGACAATGCTTCGATACAATTACAACAAACATTTGGCGCTGGGTGCCATAGCCGCGGGAAGTGCTTTAGGAGTACTGATTCCCCCGAGCGTGACTATGGTCGTTTTTTGCATTATGGGTGGTTTATCAGTGGGGCGGCTCTTTGCGGCAGGAATAATTCCAGGTATTATTTTGGCGTCTATTTATATTATATATATTTTAATAGTATGTGGATTCAAGCCATCACTAGGATCACCACTGCCAAAGCATGAGAGAGTTACGCTCGGGGTGAAACTTAAGAGTTCAGTAAGCTTAATTCCTCCGTTTTTGCTCATTTTTGTTGTTTTGGGATCAATATTCAGCGGTATGGCCAGTCCGTCAGAATCTGCAGCAATCGGCGCTCTTGGGAGTATTGTTTGCGCTGCGATAAATAAAAAACTTACGTGGAATGCGTTTAAAGAATCAGTTTATTCTACACTGAAACTGACGAGCATGATTATGTGGATTGTTCTAGCTGCCAGTGTTTTTGCCGCTGTTTACACCGGCATAGGGGCACCGGCTTTCATTACTGAAGTTATAAATTCCTTGAAAATGAATCGCTGGTTAATTCTTATACTTATGCAGATCGTATTTCTTTTATTGGGCATGTTTCTGGAACCAATAGGAATTATTTCTCTGACAATACCTATTTGTTTGCCTATTATTGTTTCACTCGGATTCGATCCTATATGGTTTGGTGCGGTCTTCATTGTAAATATGGAGATGAGTTTTCTTACACCACCGTTTGGATTTAATCTTTTTTACTTGAGGAGTGTTGCACCGCCGGAAATATCCATGATTGATATATACAAAGGGGTGGTGCCTTTCGTGTTTTTGCAACTTCTGGGTCTTGCTATCATGATAGCGATACCAGAGCTATCATTATTTTTACCAAACCTCATTTTTGGTTAGAGGTATTTAAATATCTTGACAAGAGGCGAAGTTTTTAATATAACTGTATGAACATTCATTTAGAATAATGTTCGCGAACAAACCTATAAGAAGGAAGGAAAGTGCAATGACAGCATCAAATTCAAAGGCAAGCGGTCGTGTAGATAAACTAAGAACAGAAGAACTTTTTTCTGGTATATTGCCGAAAGACAAGTATGAAAAGGAGGATATAGCTGAATTTGAGGATGAAATAGGAAGGGTAGGAGAATATCCATTTACGAGAGGAAGATTTCCACGAGGATATAGACATAAATTATGGTTACGGCAGCAAGCCTTCGGGTATGTCTCGCCGGAAGAGTCGAACAAATATTTGCGTTATTTAATTGATAAAGGATTACAAGAGTTACGATTTTCTCCCGATAATTTTAACCTAGCGTGTGTTGATCCGGATCATCCCATGGTCGAGAATACAATAGGATTCATAGGAATACCATGTTTTAGTATTCATCAAATGGAGACCGTGCTCGATGGAGTTGATCTGTCGGATGTTTTTATTGATTTTAACGGTGCTGTAACTGTCGATGATGTTTTAAAGTATTGTATGTTGCTCGGTGTAGCAGAGCGAAGGGGAATGAATGTAGCTGATTTACGGGGCGCAATGGTCAATGATCCTCTACATGCTTATGGATTCGGCACAAACAGTACGCCGTTCAATTTCGAGGTTCCATGGAAAGTTACCATAGATTCAATTGAATATTCTGCAGAACATACGCCAGATTGGCATCCCGTTGTTCCCTGTGGATACAATATGAGTGAAAACGGCATTACATGCATTCAGGAACTTGCCTATATTATTTGCATCAGGATGGAGTACATAAACGCAGCGATATCAAGAGGCGTTGCATTTGAAAAAGTTGGACCCGAAATCCCGCTTGAATTTGCATGTGACATCGATTTCTTTGAAACAATCTGCAAAATCAGAGCAGCGAGGAGAATGTGGGCCAAGTTGAGCAAAGAACGCTATGGGGCGTCAACCGTTAAGGAAATGACGGCGCCAGCTAGTGTGCAGATGGCTGGCAGCTCAATGATTAAAAATCAACCAATATATAATATTATAAGGTTATCGTCACAATTAATCTCCGCAGTATTGGGAGGAGTACAGGGTGTTCAACTGATTGGTTTTGACGAACCATTGGCGATTATTTCATATGATGGAGGTCTGATCAATGCCGGTATGGAAGAAATCATTGCCCATGAGACAGGAATCCCCCAGGTTGTAGACCCTCTTGGCGGGTCCTATTACGTTGAGTGGTTAACGAAGAAGATCGAGGATGAAGCATGGGTTTTAATTGATAAAATCGAAAAGTTGGGTGGGTTCAGAAAAGCGGTTGAAACGGGTTATATCGAAAATGAAGTAAAGAAAAGTCTCGTGGAAAGACAGCGGAGAATCGATTCAAAAAAGATCATTAAAGTATGTGAAAACGAGTTCTTGGACCTCGCGGATGAGGAAATACCTATCAGGATACTGGATTATAATCGGGAGAAACAGGAAGAGAATATACGAAAAGTGATGAATGACTACTATGAGCTCAAAAGAACAAGAGATACAGAAAAGACGAAAAAAGCTCTTCAGAAGATCGAACAAGCTGTAAAGGATGGCAAAAATGTCATTGCCCCCATTAAAGAAGCTTGGAAAGCGGATGCAACAACAGGAGAGATTGCCGGTATATTAAATGAGGCGATGGGATTCGGATATGATCCCTTTGGGATGATAGAAAAACCAGAATATTTGAAATGGTAATCAGTGAGAGACAACATAGATTTTTATAATGGAGGATGCACATGGGTAACAATACTGAAAAGAAAATAAAGGTACTGCTGGGGATCTTAAGTACTGATATTCATACAAGAGCCAGTCTGGTGATAGCGCAGGCGCTCAGAGATGCCGGTATGGAGGTTGTCTTTCTCGGATTTGGTTTAACACCGGAGATGATAGTCAATGCTGCCGAAGAAGAGGACCCTGATGTTATAGGATTAAGTACACACGAAGGTTTTCATCTACAGCTGTTTCCCAAGGTTATCAGCAAGCTCGCTGAGAAAAAGATGGATATTCCTGTAGTAGCGGGTGGCAGTATTCAGGAGAAAGATAAGCCATTTTTGGAATCAATTGGGGTAACAGGTAACTTTGGCCCTGGGACACCGCTTAATACGGTCATCGACCATATAAAAAGCGTTTCAAGGAAAAAATAAAATATATCAGGTAGTTTTGACAGTATTTAGCCCTACAACGACACACAGCTAAAAAACTATAATTAATTTATACTGGGAGGTTCAATCATGCCAAATACAGTCCTATTTGAGAAACGGGAGGATGTCGGAATCGTCAAATTCAATCGCCCCAAATCCCTGAATGCGGTGATTGATGAGATGCTCTTGGATTTCGTTGCCATCATGGAGGAGATTCGGAAAGATTCTGATGTGAAAGTAGTTGTTATTACGGGGGAGGGGCGAGCTTTCTGCGCTGGTGCAGATACCAAGGAACAAGTAACTCCTAAGACCTTTCATGAGTACCACGAACACGCCAAGTGGATGCAGAACGTGACCCGTGCAATTGTGGGTTTAGGCAAGCCGACGATTGCAGCGGTTAAAGGGTACGCTGTAGGCGAAGGAATGGAATTTTCACTGAATTGTGATATTCGTATCGTGGCTGAGGGAACCAAGGTTGGTTTCCCGGAGTCTCGTGTTGGTGCAACTGTAACAAACGCAGGGACATACTATCTGCCGCGTATCGTTGGCCTGAGTAAAGCAAAAGAAATGATGCTTACCGGAGAATTGATTGATGCAGAGGAAGCCTATCGTATCGGCTATGCGAATAAAGTGGTCCCCTTGGATAAACTGGATGAAGAGGCCTTTGCCCTTGCAAAGAAAATTGCCTCTAATTATCAATTGGAAGTCCAATTGCAGAAAGTAATGATCGATGCCGGTCTGGATAATAGCTTGGAGAAGACGCTTGATCTGGAAACCTATTGCGCCTGTACCTCATTTGCAGGAGGGTCCCGCAGAGAAGGTATGGCCCACGCTAGAGATAAAAAATAACCTGGAGTGAAAAAATCCTATTTTTTTCAGGACGGACTATTTAGAGAGGTGCCCCGATGATAGTTGATACGCATATGCATGTGTGGAGATATCCAGACCATTTTGATAAGCAGGCCATGTTGGACAATCAACCGGAACGCCGGCGCGGCTGGCCTGATGATAAATTTATGGCCATGTGGGATAACCCGGTTGAGCGTTATTTTGAAGAAACTCAAGGCATGGTGGATAAAAGCATCCTCATGACGCTTTCCTCCACCGGCACTTTTGGGATCACTGTGCCCAACGAATATATGGCCAGCTTGAAGAAACAGTACCCCGATAGGCTTGAATGGGCCTGTAACCTAGATCCTACACTCCCCGAAGCCCCACATGAACTCGAAAGATGTGTGAAAGAAATGGGTGCCATCGCTGTAGGGGAAATTGGTCCGGCCTATCAGGGGTTCTACTTCAATGATCCGAAGATTTACCCCTTCTTCGAAAAGGCTCAAGATCTGGATATCCCGATAATTGTCCACGCCGGTCCAGCTCAGTCAAAAAATTTACGAGTGAAGTACGGAGATGTCCTTTGCGTGGATGACGTTGCCATTGATTTTCCCAAGCTCAAATTGGTTATCTGTCATATGGGTTATTACAAATATGATGATGCCATTCATTTGACTCAGAAGCACGATAACGTCTTCATGGATTGTTCTTGGCTTTCCCAACTTGCCGGTCTGGATCGCACCTCCACCCCAAAGTATTTGCCGGTTGTGTTGAATCCTTATTTCAATTTGCTCTATCCTCTCATGCGTTATTGGTCAGAGACTTGGGGGGGGACGGATAAGTTACTCTGGGGGTCAGATTGGACTGGGGGACATCCCAAGACAAGCATGGAGATTATTTTAAATTTGAATACTTATTTGAAACAATACGGTTTTCCGGAAGTTCCCCAAAAGGTATTGGATAACATCATCTATGAAAACTGGAAAAAAGTATATCCCAAGCTTGACACTCAAAAATAGCGAGGTGCTACGTGAAAGATAAAGTGGCCTTGTTTGCAGTTTCGGGGTTTCCTATTCGTCGGATTAGAAATACAATATGAAGAAGAAAGAAATTCCCTGTTGTTATACACAATAAAACACGTTTAACGCAGATCCAAAGGGAGAAGGTTTACCCGTCACAAAATCCACTGTTGTTTACAGTTTTTTCGGGATAAAAATATTCAAGCAGTTTTTCCTCCGGGGTCAGTCCGTTAATTCCTTGATGAGGTCTCACCCCGTTATAGAGGTTAATAAACCTGCGTAATTAGTCCGTCCTGAGAAATGCGGTCTGTAGGCCGCGTAAATATTGGGGCTGCTCTTTGACAATTGAAGAAAGTTGTTGATTTTGGGTTGTATTTGCCTTGGGAGTATGTTCTAAGTCATTGATATTAAAGTACATATACCAGAAAGGCAACTTCTTATGTTTGAAACCCTGTTTTCGGATGTTCTTAATTCCGAGCATGAACTGCTTCGTGCTGCTCGCCTGATTGACTGGAATAGTCTCCACGATGCCTTGTCAATGTACTACAGTCCTGTGGTTCGCCAGGGGAAGTCCATTCGTCTGATGGACGGCATCCATATTCTGAAGTACCGGTATGACTGTTCCGACGAGAGGGCGGTGGAGATGCTCCATGAGAATTCCTACTGGCAGTGCTTCTGCGGGTTCAATATGTTTCAGGGCGGGCAGATTTTGGAAGCCTCTTCCCTGGTGAAGTTTCGGAACCGGATCGGGACCGAAGGGATAAAGCGGATCGAGGCCGTATTGCTCAAGGTCTGGTCGGACATGGGCCTGGTGAAGACCAGGCGGGTGTCCGTGGATACTACCGCCCAGCCCAAGAACATCGCCCATCCAACAGATGCCGATCTTCTGCACCGGATTCGAGAGAAGATCGGCAGGCAGATCAGGAGGGTTCGCGAGGAGGTACCCCTCCCTTCTTTGTGCGGACTCGTAGCGATAATCCTCCTTGCAGGCAGATCCGTTCAGTCCTCTTGTGATTGGCAACGAGTCCTTCTTTTTTCAGCAATACGTGCAGCCGGGGACTCCCGTAGCGGTTATGTTGGTATGCCAGGGCTCTCATGCGTATAGTGAGTTCGGTATCCTTGTCCTTGACCGGTTGAAATTTGCTCGTTGATCGATTGAGCCGGATCAGTCTACAGGTCCTTCTCATGCTCAGCCCAAAGCGGGAGATAACATAATCTCTTGCCTCTCTCTTCGCTTCGGGCGTTAGAAGTTTTTTTAAGGAGCTCCTTTAATACCTGGTTGTCGAGACTTAAGTCGGCCACCAGGCGCTTGAGCCGGCGGTTCTCATCCTCAATGAGCTTCAGACGTTTCGCCTCACTGATCTCCATGCCGTCGTATTTGTTTCTCCAGTTGTAGAAGGTTTGCTCGGATATACCGTGCTTTCGATAGAGTTCTGTAACCTTGATACCAACTTCAGCCTCTTTGAGGGTCTTGATGATCTGTTCCGTTGTAAATCGCTTCCGCTTCACGTCTGAGTCCTCCTGCTATCTCTTTTACCAGGATAGACTCAATTTGAACATGGCCTAGTTTAGAGGGGAAAGGTCCTCACATCAAAGAGTGTGAGTTTCGATTCAATTATCGGAACCAAAACATGTACCAAGTACTGCTAAAAATCCTGAGAGAAAAAGCTCTCAGCTAGTCCAGACCCTAATAATTGTGTTGACGGATTACTAACAGATTACAATGGCTTAAACTCTATTTGAGGCACACAATGCAAATGTAAAAGGGTGTTGGACATGTTTAAGCCTATTAAACGCAATAATAACAAAATAATTAGTTGTTCAAGATAGCGTTGTGGTCGTTAAAGTTCTGAACAAATCGCCGATACCCCTCTCAGTTCTTACAGCCATCTTGATCAATTTGAAGCGAGAGGAAATAAATGGAATCTGAAAACAACATCGTAGATATCAGCAAGAGGGACATTGCGAAATTAATCAGCAATGTCGAAAATAACAAATTTGATTGTCTCCAGGATATACGTAGACAATATTTTAAGAAAGGGCATGCATTCATAATTGGTATTACAGGACCGCCAGGAGTAGGAAAGTCAACGCTGATTAATCGACTTATTACAGAGTTTCGACGAGAGAATTTAAGAGTCGCATTACTTGCCGTGGATCCGTCAAGTAATATAACAGGTGGTGCCATATTGGGTGACAGATTGCGCATGACAAGACACATTCTCGATGAGGATGTATTTACGCGGTCTGTGGCTACCCGAGGTCACTTGGGTGGATTAAGCAAGATAGTTCCGGAAGCGATTCAAATATTGGATGTGGGTGGATACGACATTATATTGGTGGAAACAATCGGTGTGGGACAAGATGAAATTGAGGTAAGTAATTTTGTTCATACTGTGGTCTTGGTTTTAGTTCCGGGAATGGGTGATGAGATCCAAGCGGTTAAATCAGGGATTATGGAAATTGCTAATATACTAGTTTTTAATAAGGCTGATCGTTTTGAAATAGGAAAGCACAATGATGAGTTTACCGTAATGGGAATTAGCAATTATTCAGATGCGCCAAAGCAGAAGTATAAAAAACTCTTTAAGACAAGTGCAAAAGACGGTACGGGAGTTAAGGAGTTAGTCGAAGAAATACTTAATCATCGTGCGTTGTTTGTCGATACGGGAGAATTCAAACGTAAAAAGAATGATCAGTTGAGGGTTTTTTTTGATTCGATATTAAAAGAAGCTGTTACAAAGAAAATTATGGGACTGATTATTAAGGATGCTTCTTATAGCGAAGTCCTTGCCGAAATATTACAGGGGAAGCTTGACACGTATTCTGCAGCGGAGAAACTGATCAAAGAACATTTATTTTTTGAATTGTAAAACTTAACCACTGTTGCTATTTTTTGGCTTGACAATTGGGTTTAGCTGTGTTTCTATGCATAGAAACAGCCTGGTGGGGGTTATGTTGATGGTACACGTGGAAACAGAAAACGGGTTCTTCTGGTGGTGGCGGGTCCGTATAGATCTGTCCACGTAGATGCCGAAGTATT
>CAYRSQ010000030.1:0-9038 GCA_964427055.1 uncultured archaeon | reverse complement strand
CAACACATACACGCTGTGAGGAAGAAACTCGTCCGCTTGAATCAACCACTGTCTGAAGCATCTGAAGACGTCCGACATGAAAATCTGAAGTAAGACAAGAGGGGTGGGTGGCTTCTATCGCAGGTGATCCAATTTCCTCACTATCAATATCTTAAGTTTTAAGTCTGACCCCTTTCCTCAGGTGCTGGATTTTTAAGTTGAAAGGACACATGGTTCGAAACTACTGTCTCTTCACGATCAGGTTGATGACTTTCTGCTTCCCGGTGGCGTTGCAAAACGCAAATATTTTCTTCATATACCCTCTCCTCCCTTCACAGGGTGGCCGTCACGATCTTTCGAACCATTGTGCGCCAGCAAGCGAATTAGTATAGAATAGATCTTTCTGCGTGTCTATAATTGCCAAATCCGAAAATGATCCTCGTATTTTTTTCGTTAGTTCAAGCAATTTTTTTATCTCATTGGCACCTAAATGAGATGCAACTAAGCAACATAGAACTGATGGCAATGTCATGTTAGGAACAGGAACTCGAAAAGAATTTAGACGTTGTTCTAATGGTTCCCAATCAATCGTACAATTTTTTTCCAGAGGCTGAGGAATTGAATTCGGTGGTTCATTAGCAAAAATGTGAGCATGCAAAAGAGGATGTGCAGCATCGTCTACATCCGGATGGTAATCGAAGCGAACATTTTCCATGGGCTCGGCTGTTTTTCTACGTTCATGTCGACGGAAATATGTAAGATAAACTGAAGACTTCGTGTGAACGAAGACACCTTGCCTTTGCCCGCAATGAAAAGCAGCGTGTACCGAGATATCGACACTTGTATATGGCATTATTGGCCATCTTGAAAGATGAATCGGTTCCTCCAGTTCTATTAGCCAAGAATTCTTGCCTTGCTGAGTAGTCGTGAATTCCAGACCTTGCGGAGAACAACCTTTGTCTTTTACAACAATGAAAAAATGTGTGTAGAAATCGCGATAGCTTTGGAGAAAAGATCTTGGTATCGTCATCGCTAATATAACCCTACCCAAGGTGCTAATTCATTAAACTTATCTAATCTAATGCGCGCAAGATCTGATCCTGCAGGGAACCAACTTATCCCACTTTTTGAATTATTATCGCTAACCGGTTTTTCCGTAACCATGCAATAAAAGCCAGCCCTCGTATTCGTCTGGGGATCCATACATTGGCGTACACGAATTCCCTTCTTCTTAGCAAAATCCCATCCATCTTCAGAGCTGCTTTGCTTCAGCAGATCATCAAATTCATAACGCCACCACCAGTCACGCAGGTCAGAAAATGGGCCCTTGTATTTAGCCCTCTTGAACAATTTTTGAACGTCAGCTTTTATGAAATCCCGCGGATCAATATTCAGGTAACTCGCTGCTGGAACCATAGAGACCAGAATGCCAGGAAATCGAAGAATTGAAGTATATAACCAATTACCAAGAATTCGCGTCATCCGTTTTGTTAACTCTTTTTCTGTCTTGACACGATTTCCTTTAAGGAAAGGCATAATTTCCTCCAAGAGGCCTTGTTCGCCCGAACCGTAGATTGCAATACGGTCTTCGATTCCTGGACGTTCCAGAATCCTCGACAGTGTTGCCGCCGGTGTGGTTCGATCTTCCTTCTTCAAGTCTAAGTAGGATTTTTCGATATATGAAAAAGCTCTGAATATGCAAACGCATTCTCTGGCAAGCGTTTCCTCTGTTGTATAGTTCAATATGATCCTCTTCTTTTCCCACGGAGCTAGACTCTTTAGTAATTCCTCTCCTCGTGGTTCCCTTTCGCCTCTTGCGTATAAACAAAGTGGAAAACCGAGGCTGTCGGCAACAGTAGCAACCGTCGTTCCTGACAGACCAACAAACTGTCTTCCCAAGTTTGAAAGGTCCTTATCGCAAACAATCATCGCACCATCCGGGGCCTTACGTTGCAGTAAGTCTCCAAGTTGAGCTTCGTACGTCTTATTCTGCTCTTGCTCTCCTTGGCCCTCGACAATCTCAATAGGTATCTTCTTGAGCCGTTGTCTTAACTGTTTGACAAGATCGATCCTCCGCTGCACGTGATCTTCGAACACGATAATTCTATCCATATCTCGGTCTCCTTATCATCGTGGGAACTGTACCCGAAAACATGTGCTATACTCAGGGGGTGGAGCAACGAGCTCGATGCGACCTTTAACTTCGGCAAGAAGCCGTTTTACAAGGGAAAGACCCAATCCCATTCCTGAACCCAAGGGATTTGAACTTCCGCCAGACGTTGTAGTGAAGAGAGGATCCCAGATCCTGTCTTTCAAGTGCAGAGGAATACCAACACCGGTATCGGCAACCTCCAAGATATGGTACTTGGGCACATTCCATGCTTTGACGGCCACGCGCGGCTGTTCAGCAGATCCTTGACCGCCGAAAACAGCTTTAAGTGCATTGGTGTAAAGATTCAGCAAGACTCCACTATATAAAGCTACTGGTAGTGCAGGCGTCATGAGATTGTCGTCCATATCAAAATCCACTTGAACATTGCGCTCCTCCGTAAAATAACGGAATCGCTCCCAGACACGATTAACTTGGCTTCTGACATTAAGAGGTGTACTAATGACATGCGGTGCTTGAATATTTGAAATGTAAGTTGAGGAAAACTGAACCTGTCCGGCAATCTCGTCACGTAGTCTTTGTACGCGATCCAGTATCTCAGAAAGAGATGGAAAATGCGCCTTCCGTTTAAGTTCCTCGACAACTTTGTCTAGGTCATGGATCAGCCTTTTCATTTCATGTGTTAGGAAACCAGCCAACACACCTAATAGTGCTATAGTTTCCATTCTGGATACAATTGTTCTTTGGTAATCCTGAACGTCCTGGAGTTCGACCGATAGCGCCTTGAACCGCGCTATGACTTGCTGCTTATCGCTTTCTGATAACGACGGAATCTTCGAAACGTGTTCGATAGCAACGCGATAGTCCTCGCGCAACTCCTCAAGTTTTTGCTGAGCTTCTTCACCCTCGATGCGGCGTTTCTCATGGTGATCAGCAAACGCAAGCATTTCCAGGCCAGCCCTGACTAGATTGACTAATTCGCGAAATCCTTCATTGTCCACAAAGCCTTCCCGGTCCATGGTGGGCGTCAAATCTGTTGGGCGCTCCGAATCGGTATCTTGGGAAGATTCGACGAATACCGCTCCAACAAGCTGATGAAAATTAGGTAAGTATAACATCGGATTGAACTTCGGTTCGGCTATTGCCTCATCACTCATGGGGAAAAGGTCATTCATGAACGGCACACGCCAGTTCCTACGATTACGGCCTGTGTCCAAGCCCAGGTTTAACCAATCATCATCTTTAAAGCCATATGGCCGAATTCGAAATCCGTGGTCTACAATGCCGACACCACCATTGTCTCTCAGCCACCCATATACGGCACGCCCATCAACGTCTGTTCCATAAAACATTCCGGCACGCCGAGGACAATAGCGTATATCTGCGAAGAAACCCTTGGTTATATGGCTTGGATATTTGATGTTACGTTTTAATAAAATTCTTCCGTCTTTGTGGCTGATTATGTATTTGGCTTTTTTATTGCTATGCTCGATTGTAAGCCGAGCATATGCATTATTGAGTACTGCACTGGTTAGATCAACTTCACCCTCTGACTCTTCCCCTGGTATAACAACACGGAAACCGGGATCCTTATCGGACTCGCGTGAACGACCAAAGCCTCCTGTGTCGAGTCCCGAAAATGGATTAACAATCGACAACAAATTGGTTTTCTGTTCCTTACTGAATTGAATATCTTCAGGATTACGGAGCTTCTCGATTACCAACCGAGTTCCTGTGCTGCGCGTCGATGAGGCAAACCTTACTTCATAAGGTATCTTTACAGTGTGAAGCTGCTCAGCCGCGTCGATCTCCTCCCATTCAAAGGTAACGCTGAGGAGGGTCTTCCTACCATTCTTGCCAGTCAAAGCCACCGTCTCCAGATGCAGTCGCCGACCAAGGAATCTGACCGCAAAACGACCAATACCCTTTGAACCCGTGACTTTGCGTCCATAGTGCCTCGAAAATCGTTCCCGCTGTTTTTCAGGAGTGGCTATGTGCATCCAGTTGTTGATGAAGTCTTGTTCCGTCATACCATGGCCGTCATCGGAAATCTCGACTCGCTTATTGCTGACTCTGACATTACATTCAGAAGCATCAGCGTCGTAAGCATTCTTCACCAATTCCAAGAGAGCAACATCCGCTTTGGCAACCAGGCGTTCACCTAGTTCCTGCAAAAGACGTCCTTGTGTTTGAAAATTGGCTGTAGCCTTTTTAACTCTATTATCAGCCATGATACTTGTCCCATTGGGAGAATTTGTTGAGCACAGCATTTAGTTGGCGGATTTCAATTTTCTTTAACAGTTTGGCATGGGGAACTACGCGCTTTTCGAAATCGATACCAATTAGGTAGTCACGAAGGCGTGACCAGTCATACTTACCCTTGGCATAGATACCGCACACTGAACCAACTGCGTGTGCTTTGATTGAGTTAATGAGTATTTTCGGCCCGAATGACGTAAAACCCGTACTAACCAGGAGCCTGGGAGCCTTGAAAAGAGGATACTTATACCAGGGTTGTCGCGATGTACAAGTCCATGTGTCACGTAAGGCTTCGGGGATGCTATCTAAGTAATTTTGTAATCGCTTCGAAAAGGCATCCGTGTGAGATCTGATCAGCCAACACTTGGCGTCAGTATGAATGAACCATTCGCGAAAAGTGGACTGAGACAAATGTGAACGATCGGGAGGCACCTCCCGCAGGGACGTTACACAGGGAAGCACATCGTCATGAGCAAGACCAAAGTGGATTCGTTCCCCTTCTGTAAGTGTGAACACTTTCTGAGTACCTGGACTCATTCCACGCATAGCCCACAAGTTACCTCTATTTTCGTAGGGAAGAACTTGCCGATTAGACCCTGTCATACTCTTAAGTCGAGATATACTCCCTTCCGGATCTATTTGATAATAAGACCATTGCCCATTGTGATTTCTCTTGTCGATCACTGAAATTGATGCAGTTGTAAGTACGCCATCGAACGGGGCCTCAACAAATTTATAAACATCGACTTGCCATTTATTTTGGTTTATGTACTTTCTAAGTGGCTCGGCCGAGGGGCGTGACACCCATTCGTAAGGTATTACGACGGAAACAAGACCATCCGATTTTGATTTGAGGAGTGCGAGAAAGAGGAAGTATATGTAAAGGTTGCATTTCTGATTAATTTTGAATCCTGTTTCCCTTTCAAGTTGGTGCACAATATTATTGCGCCATTCTCCGTCAATGTCATGATGACGCACGTACGGGGGGTTGCCCACACATGCAGCATAATTTCCCCCTTCATGTTCGAATGCACATTTGTAAACAATTCTAGCCCCCTCAGGAAGATTAGCTAAGGGGTGATTATTACGTGAGATTTCAATACCATCGTATGACCCATAGCGAGCACCTCTCGCGAAACGTCCGTCTCCCGCCCCGAGGTCCAAAACATTGGAGAACCGAGAGCGATACTGATGTGTGATTCTCCAGAATTGTTGAACGACACTTATAGGCGTGACAACTTGCGAACGCTCAAGATCATATGCTGTTTTATGCTCCCTCATTCTTACCTTATATAATGTCGAGCTGCACCAATAAAAAGCTGAAACACGAGAATAATCAAGAATTTCGTTGTGGAATCTACCTATTACTGCGGGTTATGTCAAGGTGGAATTCTGGGAGAAGCCTTTTTTGTTAGCCTGATGTGTCATTGTAGTTGGATTCTGATCGGAAGTCTACGAAATTTGCGCCAAATAGCCTACCACCGGTAACTGATCTGATTTGAGTTTTTATGATAATTTTGCCTTTTTCCATACCTCAATCGGAATGGTCAACTTATCCTTCTTTCCCACCCTCGCAGGATCTTTCACCATATGAATTGAAGGATTCTCTGGTATAGAAGACACTACACAGAGATAAAATTTATCCTTATGTATGTCGGCGGCTCCTGTCTCGTTTTCTGTTAATTCAACGTCTCTGTCTACGGTCTGTCCTTTAACTTCTATATGAATTCTCTCATCTTTTTGTATCACTGCTTCTTATATCATAGCCGAAATTTCTTTTATCAACACGACGCACGTTCTTATACATCATCTTCAGTCGTTCTTCGGAATAGTTCATTGCAAATTCTTCCACGCCATTATCAGGGGCTACTTTCACGCCTCCGGCTTTGAAGAAATCAATCCATGCCGCTACATGTTCATCGCTAGGTGAGTGTTCAATATATGCGCTACTCAAAAAGCATATCCCGGGCACATATTTTTGGTTAGTCTGCCAATTCTGTTCAGGATTGAAATCCTTTGAAAAGATGACTTCCTTCGCCGCTCTAATGTCAGATTGATTCGTAATAACCCACAGTTCCGAACCTTTTTCGATATCATCTCCCAGGATTTGTTGGCAATAAATAGTATATTTCAGAAGCTCTTCGGGCGAAGGTTTACTTGCCGTAGTTAAAATTTTTGGAAGTATTAATTCTTTACAGATAGATTTAAGGTCTAAAACTTGTACTCCTGCTAGACCTGTCAAGAAACCTCTTAATTCTTTTTGTTCATCAATGTTCTCTTTCATTCCAAGTATATCAGGATGCAAAAGAGGCTTCGTAATTCGCAATTCATCAGTAAATTCTCGGCTTATGTAATCCAAGGAAGATACATCTAAAAGATGAACACCACCTCCTTTGAGGAGCGTCCTATCAGTTGTCAAAATAAATTCATATTCGTGGTATGTCTTTAAGTATGTCCGCCTGCGATAATATTCATACTCTGGATGTTTTTTGAGCCAACTATAAAAGGATCCGAACCAAACAGGGGCATTTTCATCCTTTGCCTTCTCTTTTAAAAATTCGTCATTCTTAAGAATATCCCAGCGGCTAATTTTTCTTATTGGACTGGAATCTCTATCCCTCACAGCTGAATGAACAAGCTTCAGACTAGCATCCCCCCCCATGATTGCTGCTATCTCATGCTCACTGAGGACCCCCATTTCTACAATGTCATTGATTGCCTCTCCGTTCTCCGAGATCCTAATCGCCCGACTCAATCCTGTCCATCCACCATCGCGTGTTGGGATGCATTCTTCATCATCCAAATATTTCTCTATCGGCGCAATAAGTTTGGGTCCAAACAGCTTGTCATGCGATTCGAGTCCTTTGTTTATTTTGAAATCGAACGCCGGTAAGAATTGAAATTTCCATCTTTCGTGCTGCATAAAAAGATTTATAGATTCTTTACATAAAGAACAAATTTCTTCTACCAACCAGTGATTCCAGCTTGCTTCATAATTTATGGCATCTCTCCCTGGCTGAACTAAAAAATCGGCTTGTATTGGGAATTTTGCACCGCTCTGGGCTTCACCTAAAGGTAGGAATGAATATACTCCGCCATACATAGCCCCGGCTTCCGATGGGGAAAGATTTTGTTCATTGTCAAGGGCAAACGCTATAGCTATTTCTCTTTTAGCAACATTTGCCCTATACTCTTTAGTTAATCTATCTTGTTTAACCCATTCGGGGACCTCCACGATGCGTCGTATGAATTTGAACCTTTGTTCTTTTCCATCTTGATTTAAAGTAGTAAATCCTTGATTGCTCTCTCCCCTATTTTCAAGCGTTGATGTCTTACCGGATACTTCATCAATAATTATTATTGTTTTTATCCAATGTAAAAATAAGTATACCTCGTTTCTAAACTTTTCGACTTCCTCAACCAATTTCTCATAAGAAGATTTTTCCCTATAAGGAATAATAAATGTTGTTTTTGCATCATCCAGACTTTCCGACGGCTTTTCGATCCAAATCGGCAAGACATGCCAAGGAGTCTTGGCAGGATTTTTCCACTCCTTATGATTTCTATCAAACTTAAACCTGAAGCCGTTTGAATATATTTCTGGACAGTCTGTAATTTTGAAGACTGACTTGAAACCAATTCCGAGGTAACCCAATGTTCCACCCTCAGGCTTTTTTGACGATCTAATTCCACACAATGCCCTAACATTTTTATTGCTAAAATGGCGTCCGTTATGAATTACTTTTACCCTATCCTTATTAAGCCGCACCTCAAATAATCCGGGGTAATTCAAACCTAAACCGGCATCTTCAGCATTCTGAAGCAGTTCAAGAACAAACCCGGCACTTCTAGTAAAGACTACCTGAGATATCAGCTTTAGGGCATTCACATAATCATTCCATATATGACTTCCTTCAGAGGCTTCTATCTCCTTTCGAATATCGTCTACAGTCTTTTTCTTATTGTCATCTGTTTTCAAGATAATTCAACCCCTTTTCCTTAAGGTATCTAGTAACACCCAATCACCAGGAGCACGTTCATATTGCCAAGTCGTCCAGCCGTTTGTCGCACGACCTTTGATTGCATATCCTGCGCTGGACGGGGAATTAAACGTCTTTCCTTTATATAAAATAGAACCGTCTTTCCTGACCGTTGCTTTGTATAATCTGCCTTTGTATCGAAAGCGAATTTCAAATCTCTTGTTGGCATAGGGCGCGAGGACAGGTTGCCTACCAGGCTTTTCCTTCTTCGCTTCTATTCGGGTGGGTTCCCTCTTTGATTCGCCGAAGATGGCATCTACTTCAATCTGATGAAACTTGTTAATGGCCCTCTTGAACTCCGGTTTTAGATCCTGGGAGCGAACAAGTTTTCCCATTTGGCGGTTTCCCTTTGGTGATGCTATACGCAGCACGAGTGCCTCAAGTTCATGCAAGTGCTCGTCTCTGATTGTCAAATAAACGCTGAAACGATCCCATGAATGAGCAAGTTTATCTTTAAGATGATGTTTTAATCTGTTCCTAAGGTTTGAAGCCAATCCTACATAGTAAAGACGCTTCCTTTTAAAGAGCGCATAAATTCCCTGTCTTCCACGGACATATTTCTTGATTATGTCCTGGTACTTTTCCAGTGCCTCGCGTGAAACATTTTCAAGATGCTGACTGACTAATTGACCTTTGCGAGATTTCATCTA
>CAYRSQ010000029.1:0-9393 GCA_964427055.1 uncultured archaeon | reverse complement strand
CTACGGTAAGTCCCAAGCTTATACTCAAAAAGTATATATTCGTCAAACATCTTTCGGGGGGTGTGCTGCTTTCCGGAACATGTTCGCCGTGGTCGCTATTTTTTGGCTGTCATAAAAAAGATGTTGTCATAAAAAAGATTGACAATCAAGAGCACCTGCTATATTAATTTAGTAAATGCACATTCATTCATACAGCTAAATTTTTTCCTCCCCGACTCATTAAAGAAACTGTTGCTAACAATATAAACTATTTTTTCCGAGGTATTACTATGACACCGATCCAGCAAAAAATTCGTAATAAGAAGAGAACACCACAACAAATATGTAGCATGGTAAAATCGGGCGATTGGATTAATCCTGGTACTATTGGTGGCGATTCGACCGTTTGTTTAGAAGAACTGGCAAAACGATTGGCCCCCCGAACTGATCAGTTGAAAGATATAGAGTTCTGGAGCTATGGCATGTATAATCCTCGAACCATTTTTGAAAATGTTGACCCTGAAGAAAAATATCACTGTTTTCACCAGTATTTTTTTTCTCCATGGAACCGGCAACTGCGGAGCAGACGAGGTGTGACCAGCTGGGCACAGTGGGGTTGGACTCTTGGAACATGGTGGCACCACTATCGTTTCGCAGCAGCAGATCCGGTGGACAGAGGCATTGACTGGTGGTTTAATGCCGTATCAAAGCCTGACAAATATGGTTACTTCAATTGGTCATACGGAACAAATAGTTGCAACATCTACCAGCAATGTTCAAAACGCATAGTCCTTGAGGTCCGCGAGGATTACCCCTGGGCGGAAGGTGGCCGTTTCAACACCATAAATATTGATGATATTGATTACTGGGTTGAAGTTGATTGCAATGAGTTTTCCTGGCCTCAAATAAATGAAAAAAACGTTGAACCAACTCCAGAAGAAAAGCAAATTGCTCAACACATACTGACAATTATGGATGATCGAGATGTTATCCAATTAGGTATAGGATCCTTACCTTCGGCATGCGTGGCCGCAATGGCTGATGCAGGACTTAAGGATCTCGGTATTCATACAGAGATGTTAAACTATGGGCTGATTAAGTTGATTGAGTCCGGTCAGGTTACCAACAAGTATAAAACTTTAGATCGCGGTAAGAGTGTATGGACTTTTGCCTATCCGGTCGATTCCCAGTGGTATTTTGATACTGTTCATCATAACACCAGCTTGGCGGTCTATGACATCGATTATACAAATAACATCAATGTGCTCTCACGCATTGATAATATGATCGCCATAGATAATTGCATGGCTATAGATTTGTTAGGGCAACATTGTGCGGGATTTATCAACAAAAGACCCATTTCAAGCACTGGTGGTTTTTTTCAATTTGTTGGTTTCTGCGGTCAGTCCCGCGGGGGACGTGGTATAGCTGCAATTAAATCAAGAAACAAATTCGGTGAGTCACGTATCGTTCCTTTTTTGCCAGAGGGCGCAGCTGTAGATCTACCAGCACAATTAGCTCATTATGTATGCACTGAATATGGTTTGGTAAACCTGAGAGGATTAAACGGTTATGAACGCGCTAAGGCTCTGATCTCAATAGCGCACCCGGACGACCGCGAATGGCTTGAAAAGGAAGCGTATGATCACGGATTGCTCCCTCCTCATTTCCCAGTGAATATGTATCCAAAGGAGGGCGCAACACGCCGATATCCGTCTTATCAAGAACGAAGAAAATATAAAATACCAGCAAATAGCATAATATGGGGATGCGATTGGGATCCCATTCAATCAGGAAAATAAAAGTATTACTAAACGATTGGAGAAGGGAAAGCAATAAAAGTATCCATTGGCAAAAGAAGCAGTGCAAACCTACAAACCAGAGAATGACTGACTGTCCGGGAATAGGTTAATTTTTACATGCAATGAGTTTTTTGCTTGACAGAGAGTAAGCATTGGTATAGCGGTAACTGTACGTTCATTAATTTTAAGTCTTTTTCGTAAATGCCCACCGATTATCTTTCGATGGGTAAAAATAATAAAGCGTCACAAATGATGAAAAGATATGAGTAAAAATACTAATACGTTTCATACTCAAAGAGAATTAATATTGTGCAATGCCGGTGAGTTGTTCTGGATAAAAGGTTATGATAGAACCACAATGCGTGACATTGCGAAGAAATGTAAGATGACACCCGGAAATCTCTATAACTACTTTAAAAGCAAGGAATGTATATTATATCAGGTATTTTATGATGAGGTAAAAAAGCTAGTAACATTGATAAGTGAATGCCGTAATAAGACGTTAGGTGATCCGATAGAAAGACTTCGAACGATAATAATGCTTCATTGTACATTTACATTGGGAGATATTAGGCGCTTGGGGTTGTTATTTGACTTGGAGTTGAAAAGTTTGTCAGAGAAAAATAGAAAAAAGATTATCGAGGTGCGAGATGATTACGAAGACATACTCCGTGATGTTATTCATCAGGGAAATGAGTTGGGACTTCTTGATGTAGCGGACGAGAAGTTGGCAACTTATTTTATTTCATCCATGATTTCTAGAAGTAGACTATGGTATTCACCAAATGGCAAATATTCGCCAGATGAAATTGCAGAACTTATTTTCAAATTTACATTGGATGGCCTTACAGGAAGAAAACAAGGGTAAAAGAATTGTAGGGTAATGTGGTTCAGTTTATTACGGGAGCAACGATATTCAATGCGATGTCGTCATTCAAATAGTGGGAAAGCGACGGAATGCGGTAAGGCTTAGGGACAGCAGGGAATGAATATGTCGGAAATTCAAATTGATAACAACTCATTAATAATTGCGGGGGGAAGTTTTTTTATAGCTAATTAATGTATGATCGTTCATTTAAAGGGCTGGTTATTAAACACCTGAACATTCAATTAAGGAGGTTATCATGATTTTTACACCGTTTTCAGTTGGGAAACTTGATTTACCCAATAGAATAACAATGGCAGCAATGGTGAGTAATTTTGCCAGAGAGGATGGCTCCGTTACTGAAAGACTTATTGATTATCATGTAAATATTGCAAAAGGTGGATGTGCGCTTAATACAACAGAAGCTTCATATGTATCTGCCGAAGGGAAAAGAATTAAATATGGACTGGGCATGCATGATGATCGTTTGATACCAGGTTTAAAGGAACTAACTCAAGCTGTTCATTCTGTAGGAGGAAAGATATCGGCACAGATATTTCATGGTGGAAGGGAATGCTCCTCTGAAATAACAGGTTTTAAACCGGTTGCACCGTCACTACGCGAATCCCAATTCCGAGCTATAACGAAAAAGAAGGAATTCCCGAGAGTACTGACGATTGAAGAAATCAAAGGAATTGTCAAGAAATTTGGTGATGCGGCTGAGAGGGTGCGAGAAGCGGGATTTGATGCCATTGAAATCCATGGAGCTCATGGTTATCTGATATCACAATTTCTTTCACCCTACTCAAACATGAGAGAAGACGATTATGGCGGGGATCAGGAAAACCGCTGTCGGTTTCTCATAGAAATTCTGCAAGAAGTGAAAAGGAAAGCGGGAAACGATTTCCCTGTTATTCTGAAACTTAATATTGAGGATTACGTTGACGGTGGCATTACTACGAGCCTCGCGAAAGTAAATGTCGCTAACGCAGTCAATAATGGAGCGGATGCGATAATAGCCTCTGCCGCTTTGCATGAAGCACGCCCTTATATGCAAATTTCCGCCATGTATATAGAACCATATACAAATGTTCCATTAGCACAGGAAATAAAACGAGATACAACAGTGCCAGTTGGGGCGGTAGGGAGAATCACGGAGCCATGGAAGGCCAACGAAATTATCGAAGACGGTAAGGCTGATTTTGTGGTTTTGGGGAGACAGTTGTTGGCAGATCCCGAATGGCCCCTTAAGGCACGTGAAGGGCGATATGATGATATTGCTGAATGCATTGCCTGCAATCAAGGCTGCATTGATCAGACACATGCAATGAAGCCTATGACCTGTCTTCGAAATCCTGCTGTTGGTCGGGAAAAATCCTTTGCTATAGAAAAGGCAGGACATCCCAAAAAAGTTATTGTCATTGGTGGAGGTCCAGCCGGTTTGGAGGTGGCAAGAGTTGCCGCACAGAGATCTCATAACGTGACATTATTTGAAAAATCTTCTGACCTTGGTGGACAACTCAAAATAGCAAAAAACCCTCCGGGAAGATCGAACTTGGAGAAATTGAGGGTTTATCTTGAAAAGCAGGCATATAAACTGGGGGTTAGTATACATCTGAATTCAGAAGTGACAAAGGAAACCATAGATCAACTTGATGCAGATACCCTTATTATTGCAACGGGCGCGAAACAGATTATTCCACGCATTAATGGTGTGAGTAAGGAAAACGTCGCCTACGCATGGCAGGTATTATCACACGATGTGGAAGTCGGCAAAAGGGTTGTTGTTGTTGGGGGAGGGCTCGTTGGCCTTGAAGTGTCTGACTTCTTACAAAAAGAGAATAAGCGAATAATCTTGCTGGAAATGAGGGATTCAATTTTTGAGGGTATCGGTAATGCTACGCGCATATACTACGAGGATAACGTCATAAATGAGGGCGTCGAAGTGCTCCTCAATGCGATGGTAACGCATATTGATGAAGATGGTGTCGTTTATGAAAAGAATGGCTGGAGAAATAAGATTTTAGGTGTGGACACTGTTGTCGTGGCGGTTGGATCGACAAAGGAAGATCTATTGCTGGACGATTTAAAAGGAAAACATCAATGTAAAATATTTAGAGTGGGAGATTGCGCTGAACCACGCGATCTTATGGAAGCAATATATGACGCGGGAAAAGTTGCTCGTGAGATTTGACAACCTCGTAAAAAGACCATTTTAATGTAACATGTTAAAATGATTTAGCAATATAGCACATTTCTCTTGACGCTGTTTTCCGAAAATGGTATGAATCATGTTAAATATTAATGACATAGGTGCTTCTATCATGATTCGTGCCCGCGATCACAAAACGCCTTACCTGATCGATCCTTGGGACTACCTGGGACCCAAACGACGCAAACTTTTGGACGTGTCCTGGGCCGGTCTTTTCCGAAAGCATATTCTTTCAGAGTTACCCGTCCATAAGATCGCTTCCTGTTACACCGACGGATTCGGGAGACCCTCCAAGGAGATATTTGCCACCTTGGGGACATTGATTCTCCAGCAAATGCATGACCTGACGGACGAGGAGACGGTCACCCAGTTTTCCTTTAATCTTCAATGGCATTACGCCTTGGACATTCCCGGTGAGTCGGACGAGGCCAAGTATCTGTGCCCCAAGACCCTCTGGACGCTCCGGCATGTGGTTGCGGAAAATGGTCTGGACAGAGAGCTGTTTAACGCGACGACGGAGACCCTGGCAAAGGTGTTTGAAGTGGACACCTCCAAGCAGAGGATCGATTCGGTTCACATCCGTTCCAACATGCGGCATCTGGGGAGGATCTGCATCTTTTCCCAGAGTATCCATAACTTTTTGGTCAACTTGAAGCGGCAGCACCGGGCGATCTTTGAAACGATTGAGAAAGAGTTGATCGAGCGGTACCTGACCGAGAAGGCCCTGGGTTGTTTTTCCCTGGTAAAACCCTCGGAGTCGGCCAAAATTCTTGAGATGGTCAGTCGGGACCTCTTTTCCCTGGCGGAGCGTTTCCGACAGAACAAGCAAGTAAAATCCCTGACCACCTTCGGCGTCCTGTTGCGGGTCTTGAAGGATCAATGTGCCGTGTTGACCGCCGATGCTGGGCAGGTGGAGATGATGTTGAAGGAACCGAAGAAGATTTTATCCTCTTCCCTCCAGAACCCTTCCGATCCAGACGCCGGGTATGACGCCCACAAGGGTCAGGGATACCAGGTTCAGGTGATGGAGACCTATTGTAATTCTGCCGATGAGGCGATCAAAGAGAAGACCCTGAATCTGATCACTCATGTGGAAGTCGAATCGGCGTATGTCAGTGATGCCCATGCCCTGCTCCCTGCCCTGGAATCGACAAAGGAACGGGGTCTTGCCCCGCAAGAGGTTTTGGCGGATTCCCTGTACGGCAGCGACGAAAATACTGGGAAGGCCAAGGAGATGGGTGTTGACGTCATTGCCCCCACGATGGGGACGCCAAAGGAGGATTCTCTCAGTCTGGCCGATTTTCCGCAGAACCAGCGAGGCAAGATCGCAACCTGCCCCCAAGGTCATGTTCCGATAAAGTTCAAGCAGGGAAAGAAGGGAATCTGTAGCGTCGCCTTTGATTCGGCGCATTGCAGTGCCTGTCCCGTTCGGGAACAGTGTCCCGTCAAAGCTGGGAAGAAGCGTCATTATCTGCGCTTTGGCCTCAAGGCACTGCGGATCGCTACCCGTCGAGACAGGGAGCATACACCAGCGTTCAAGGACAAGTATCGATGGCGCTCGGGGGTCAAACGACTACGAGTCCGAGGTTTGTCCGCTGTTGGGTACTGTGTGCGTTTAAAGACCATTGGCGTCAACCTCTTTCGGGCAGCAAGGGTGAAGAGGGCACTGGATACCCCCAAAATCACCCCTGGGGCACTTTCTGCCACCACATATTCTATTATTTTGACTGTCAAAGAGCGTTTGCTGAATCCGTGGCATCGACTCAGCGATATTTTCCACTCGGCAACTAAAAATGTGGCCTACGCTTTCAAAATTGCCGCGTGACTTTTTGCGAGGCCGTCAGATTTAGTTAAGTAGAAATTTTGATTCAATATTTGAATAAATACCAATGAATAGTTAAGGTCTGCATGTTCGATTGGAGAAACTAAAAAGAGAATAAAAGTTTAGCTCTTACCAAGATCTGGACAGGTCAATAAAATACTTGGTAGCCTGAAAAATGAAATGAAAGGAGGGGAGTCCGTGAAGAAGAAGGATATTTATGAACCGTCCCTTGAACTGGCGGAGGAGGTCAAAAAAGGTTACGCCAACCTCCAACCCAAAGACGAACTTTTCGACATGAAAAGAGCAGATGAGATGATGGATGGGGCAATAGACATTCATTGCTTGTCAGGGCCTGACTCGTCCGCAACGCGTCCATGGAATGAAATAGATCTTGGTATTGAGGCATGTACATGGGGAATGGCTGCTGTTGTTTTTAAAGCAAATGGATATTGTTCTACAGCTCGTTCAGCTTTCTTGGCACAACAAGTAGTAAATAAGTGGGCTGCGGATAATAACAGAAAGAGCACACAACTGATTGGAGGTGTAATCTTAAACAATGCTGTTGGAGGTCTCAACCCGCATGCTGTTGAGGCAAGCGCGAAAATTGGCGGTAAATTTGTCTGGACACCAAGTGCAGATGCTTGGTGGCACAGAAAACTTACTGGCCAAGGTGGTGGTATCAAAGTGCTTGATGAAGATGAAAAAGTGCTTCCAGCGCTAAAAGATATTTTTAGTATTGCCACGCGGTATGATTTGGTCGTTGGCATGTGCCATCAGAACACGAAAGAGCGCTTGCTAATGATAGATGCATGCAGAGATGCAGGCGTGAAGCGCATCTTACTTATCCATCCACAGCAACCGTCAAATAAAATGACCATCGATCAAATGAAAGTAGCCGCAAAAAAAGGCGCTTATATGGGTATTTACTGTTGCGATTTTCATCCTCCATTCTTTGATTGGAATGAAACACTAGATATTATTAAAGAAGTTGGCCCTGCAAGTGTAATTTTGGGGACGGATTTGGGTAATTTTAAATGGCCCCATCCGGTCGATTCATTCAGACGATATATAGCTTTACTGCTGGATAAAGGGGTGAATGAAAAGGACGTCGAACAAATGGCAAAAATAAATCCGCGAAATCTTATAAATTAAAACCGGCTCGTCTTATACGAGTTATTAAACAAAGGAGGTATGCTATGAAAACACGTCAATTATTGAAAACGGTGGCAATGATCCTTGCTATTACATTTGCATTTTCAATTGCATGTTATACAAGCAGCGATGTTGCCGAAGCACAGGTTATCAAGTGGCGCATGCAGGATCTGGCAACGCCAGGCCAGGTGCATTATGAAGCACGGACGGAGTTATTTTGCAAAAAAGTAGAGGAAATGTCAAACGGGCGTCTTATTATTACAAACCATCCAAGTGGAACTCTTATAAAGTCAGCCGATTGCTTTGATGCAGCATCCGAGGGATCAATAGATATTACATATACAGTTGGTAGTTATTGGGCGGGTATCGTTGGACCGGTAGCAATGCTCGGCTGGGTTATACCCTTTACTTGGGACACCATTGAAGAACAGGAAGCATGGTTATATGAAAAGGGTCATTATATTGAAAGAATGAGAGAGAGATACGCTAAAGATGGTGTGTATCTTCTCGCTCCAACTCTTTCAACAGGTGTGCCTATTATGTCAACTAAGCCGATTAATGGTATTGCTGATCTGAAAGGTTTGAAAATTAGAGCGGTCGGATTAGCCGCTAAACTTCTCCAAAGAGCGGGTGCATCTGTTGTTTATATTGGTTCCGAGGATCTCTATACAGCATTGTCTACAGGAGTTATTGATGCGGTGACATGGGGTGCACCGTCACAAAATAATGCGATGGGATTGCAGGAAGTGTGCAAATACTACATACAGCCTTCCCTTGCAACAATTACTGCAGGTGAAATTATTGTAAGCATGAAGTCATGGAACAAGTTGTCAGATGATTTGAAGGTTATCGTTTCCACCGCGTATGAGGCGAGCAGATTGGAGACATTTAAAAGAATGTATCTCGCCGATAAAAAATATCTCGAAGAATGGAAGAAAAAGAACGGAACTATCGTTTGCACTTTTCCTCCTGAAGATGTTGCGAAGCTGAGAGAAATGACGCTTGCAATCCTTGATGAGGAAGTAGCGAAAGATAAAGCATTAGGTGCACCGATCGTAAAGGATCTTAAACAGTGGTTAAGAGAACTTGGCCACCTGAAATGAACAAAAGATAGTAACAAAAGAAGTATGGCATTTACATATTAAAATAAATGCCATACTTCTTACCCTTTGAGTAAAAGCAACATTCTAGTGCTAGCTATATTACAATGTTTAAGTAACTGGTATATGGGATTAACTTATTTATCTGTCAAAACCATTGAAAATGTCAGTGGTGGGTGTGGGGGCGAAGGCCCAACACCATTAGTACATCAACATTGTTGATGAGCTGATGAAATTTGTTATAAGGGTTCTTGCGGAATGAGGAGATGGAACACTGTAACAAATTGTGACATGCGGCATACAAGTGCGAGTGTCATTTTGTCTGGGAGCCCAGATCGTTACCATGCTTTGGCTCACGGTATAAAGCCGAGACTGAAGGAGATATAGGTTGAGCTATGCGAGTGGCTAAACATAACAATCTTTGAAGGAGCTATATGCTCGGGTTTTTTGTTGTTCCCATT
>CAYRSQ010000028.1:0-9567 GCA_964427055.1 uncultured archaeon | reverse complement strand
GATTGTCCGGCTTGCCTATATTAGCTTTGCTTGGCACACTCATATCGCCGTCCTCTTTTCTCATTGTTTCCTAGGGCTACCTCATTGAATCCTGAGTATCTAAAGTCATGAATCTCTCCTCCCTCGCCACAGCGTAAACTGCGTAGTAAATCTGCATGGTTTCTCTTGCAAATAGATTTACGACTACTTAGTTATGCCGTCTGCCGTAATCTCTTTTCGATACCATCCATCAATGCGACCACCTCGAAAAATCTTGCCAAAGACAAAGCAACAAAATGGTCTTGAATAATTCGCTTTGCTGTCCACTACCTAAGTTTCGACAAGTTAAATAATAGTGCCTCTTCCGTATCAAAAAGCACACTTGCCACCATTCGTGCTGTTTTCCCCACGACAACTGCACATTCACGGTCATGACGCCCTGAACTGTAAAATTTCCGCGTCTCTTCAGGATCCAACATGTTGACGCCTGTGATATCACGACAATCTAAACTGCCAAACTCATCCCTGAACATGGAACACAATTTAACAACAGGCTCAAATCCTCGCTGAAACGTGTCGTAGTCTTCCAAGTTGGATCTTCCGTACTTCATACCTATGACCATTACACCTGCAATCAATGCACCGCATGTGGCTCCCTGTCGAGCAATCCCTCCAGCAAAACCACTGGCGGCCTTCAGGGTCAATAAGTCTTTCAATCCCAATAATTCCTGAAATGCTGCCAAGATAGCTTGGGAACATCCTTTGAATAAAACTTCGTTGTGACTGGCTAATTCGGCAGCTCTATCCATAAATTGCTCTTTCGTCATGCCAAGACTCTTCATATTACAACTCCTCCTTTAGTAATTTTTTCCCGAAATCCACGGTTTTCTTTTAGTTGCAAACAATGGCCATTGCCTTAACCCCCGATATCGCTTAAGAGATTCATAATCTATTCTTAATAGTTTTTCCGTTGATCGACATATATTCAAGCCGTGGAAGTACTCGATTTCTAACCGCCAAACTTCATGCCCATGATCTTTCCCATTTCCTCGTAATTCAAAGGAAGTTCATGCTCCTGCTTATAGAGAAACTTAGATGGAAATCCCGATCCTTGATCTGCGAGATACTCAAGGGCAGCAACAAGTCCCTCTAGCATGTCAAGCCGTGCCGAAAATATTATTTCGTCGTCTTGGGCCATCGCAAAGTTCCTGTCTCCACGGCACGGAGAAACGACGTTACACGACATACCTTGCAGCAAAGGTACAACCATAAAGACGCAGGCTGCATGTCCCGATAAAGTGCACGTAACGTCTACTCCGTCCAAACAGTCTTTCGCCCGAAGTAACTGCGTCAGCTGAGCTGGATTGCAATATACTGCGAAAATATCGGGCTTGAAATCAGCCAAGTGCAACGGCGAAGATAGAACACCGACATAATCTCCCTTGTTAATGCACGGGAATGTTTGCGCCCACCTTGTACCTGCCTCTTGACTCATTATGGTCTGAGGAAAGCGATTGTTGCCCTGAAGAAAGAATTCTGGGGGTGCCTCAATACCGTATCCTATGACGGGCTCAGGGCACCACATGTCCTGTTTCAAGAGTGCAATCGTCTCCCCGTTCCGTCGTGACATAGCAAAACCCTGGCATACATCTAAATGACAACTCATATCTCGCAACGGCCTCTTCGCTGTGGATGGAATATCTGTTTCCACCCGCAACATCTTTATTGCCAACGGATACGTCTGCAAACACAACAACATCTCCAGTCGCTTGGCAAGAAACTTGATTTCGTCTAAATTCTTTGCATCCATATAAACACTCCTTGTTTGTTGGTATTCTCTTCAATTATAGGATTGCCATTTCCTCCACGAGACGGTCTGTGACGAACATGTGTCCTGGGGCATGGGTTATCATTAAAGGTATCTTGGCCTCCATTGCTACTGTTTGTGGTGTCACACCACACCCCCAAAACATTACAATTTCGTTGGCTTTTTGCGGGATGCCATTTACGAGTTTAAACACATCAGGTTTGGATAAATCTTTGATGCCGATGGTATCGGGATTTCCAATATGCACTGGTACCCCATGACACTCAGGATGTCGCGAAGAAATCTGTATCGCGCGCATGGCATCATGACTACTCTCGAACAGACGTGCACTTACAACCATTTGGCCACGAAATACTCCTGCTGGCCTACATTGAATATTGCTATTGTAAGCCCCGACCATTCGGAATTGAACCTTGGCTGCCTTCAGAGCCCAATCGAAACTCCAACTGCAACCTATCAGAAAAGCTACCAAATCATTGTCCCAATATTTTTTCACATCTGCCGGCTCATCAATCAGATCACCATTCCTATATACACGATACTTGGGCAGGTCAGTACGTAGATCTGCCAAAGGCGCTACTTTAAAAGGTTCAATACTCCCCGGTTCGGTAACATCAAGCAAGGACGTAGGCTGAGGATTACGTTGACAGAAGAGCAAAAACTCAAAGGCGTAAGCCTTTGGAACAATGGCTAAGTTCGCCTGAACATAGTTTTCGCAAGCCTCGTTTGTTATTCCTTTCCATTTCCCCTCCCTGACTATCTGCCTGAAGTCTTTGGGATGCATTTTACTAAGTACCTGCGGACTGTATTCATTCATTATCTCCTCCTCGGATGCGATTAAATCCATCTACTTGTCTTAAACATAGCTGAATCATGATTATGACATTCTCCTCATCGCCTACTTTCCTCGCTTTTTCAGAGAATGGCGAGCTCTTCCACACGCTTGTCCACCACGAACATGTGACCTGGATAATGCGTAATCATGAAAGGTATGCCACTTTCCAATGCCACATTTTGCGGAGTAATGCCGCATCCCCAGAACATAACTGTCTCGTAATCCTCCGGAGGTGGTGTATCCCACGGCGGCACAAAGGCATCAGGTTGCCCGATTGTGTCCACTCCAATTGCTGACGGGTCTCCAATGTGTACCGGGGCGCCATGAAACACTGGAAATCTTGAGGAAACCTGTACAGCACGTACAGCATCATTTGATGTTGGGAATGCCCTGCAAGAACAAACCATCTTTCCATTCAGTCTGCTAGTCGGCACAAGACTGATATTCGTAGTGTAATCACCTAGTGAACGAAATGGGATGCTGGCGGTTTTAAGAGCCCACACAAAACCCCAGCTACAACCAATTAGGAAAGCTACAAGGTCATCTCTCCAGCAATCAGTGACAGAATATGGTTCTGCTATTACCTTACCGTCTTTAAAAACACGATACTTTGGCAAATCAGTCCGAAGATCGGCTTGAGGTGCCATAACCCTTGGATTCGGATCTCCGGGTTCCCCTACTTCAAGAATCGGCATTGGCCGCGGGTTTCTTAGGCACAACGTCAAAAATTCCAAAGCATATTCCTTGGGCACAGCGACAAAGTCCGCCTGTCCATAATTTACACATACGGCTGCAGTGGTCTCTTTCCAATCTCCCCGTCGCACAAGTAATCTAAACTCTTCCGGTTTCATCTGAAGCAAATCATCACCTCGATATGGTATACTTGTCATCAAACCCCTACCCCCAAAAGATTATTTGAACTACTATTTGAAAAAACTGTAACCTAAATGATCATCAAAACATCTGATCCGGCAGCCAAGTGATAATTCTGGGAAAAACAGTAACCAGCCCGATCAAAATCAGTAGCGGAAAGATAAATGGCAATGCACCCCATGCTATTGTTTCAACCGAGTACTTGGGCACAGCACCCCGCAGCGAAAAAAGATTTAGCCCAAGTGGCGGCGTTATTAGTCCGATTTCCATTAAGACAACGAGGGTTACCCCAAACCAAATCGGACTCATGCCAAGTTGAGTGATGACAGGCATCACAAAGGGAAGAGTAAGCAACATCATTGACAATGCATCAAAAAGCATACCTAGAATAAGGTAGAGAACATAGATTATTATCAATGTGCCGTACTTCCCCAACCCTAAGCCAAGGATAAAATCCGTTATAAGTTTCGTAATTCCAAGGTATTGAAAATCGTAAGCTAAGACCTTGGCTAGACTCACAATAAAAAAAATCATAGAGGTCACTTTCACGCTGGTAAGAAGGCTATTTTTAAGAGCTTTTAACGAAAACCGACCATATAGTGCAGATAAAACAATGCTGAGTAACGCCCCAATAGCACCAGCCTCCGTCGGAGTCGTGATCCCAAGAAAAATCACTCCGAGCACTATCCCAGCAGTTCCAATCCACGGTAAGATTTGCAACAGGGCGAATGCTTTTTGTTGCCATGAAACCCCACCAAGTGTGCTCGGAGCCAATTCAGGCTTAAGCAAAACTCTAATAACAATTAAGGCAACAAATAGAACAGTTAGGATAACTCCGGGGATTACACCACCAGCGAAAAGCCTTGCCACCGATACATTTTCCCAACCCCCGTAGACGATGAGATTTATGCTTGGTGGGATAAGAATTCCCATAGTGCCTCCAGCCGCTATGGCACCAAGAGCAAATCTCGGTTCATAACCCCTTTTCTCCATCTCCGGGAAGGCAGTCGTGCCAAACGTAGCGGCTGAGGCTATACTTGAACCCGATGTTGCTGCAAAGCAAGCGGATGCACCGATCACTGAAATAAGCAATCCACCTGGAAAGCGACCGAATAATTTGTCTCCAGCTTCAAACAAACCCTCTGCAACTCCCGTGTTGGCAAACATAGCCCCCATGAAAACAAACAAAGGAACTGCGGTGAGCGTGAAGGAATTACAGGTAGCCCAAGAACTCCAAGCAATTTGCATAAGAGGTTGTTTTAAAAATACCAGTAGACCAAAAATAGCCGTAACACCCAGAGAAAAGGCAATCTCTAATCGTAGAGATACGAGGACAAGTAAAAGGCAGATCAATATGGCACTCATTAGTTCAAGACTCATTTCGCCATTTCCTCCATGATCTTTTGTAGTTCATTAAATGTTCTATGATTTCCGCAATGAGCTGCATACAGAGAATGCTTGCGCCAATGCCCATGAATACCTGAGGTAAGTACTGTGGTGTCATCAACCACGAAACAGATTTAAGACGAAGTGTGTACGAATAAATTGATAGATCAAAGAAGCTTTTGGTTAACAACACACTCACGATAAGAGCAATACTCAAAGTCGCTAATCTCAATGTTTCGGAAACCTTGCTCGGCAACCTACTTACGATAAGCTCTATGGCAATATGCCCATTTTCTCTAAATGTGTAACCCAAACCAACAAAGATTATAAAGACTAACAGATAAGATCCCATTTCATCGGCAACCATCGGTGCATGATGAAAGACGTATCTTCCCGCTACTTCAACCAATACAATTACCATAGTCAGGAAAACCATCACTCCTGACACCAAACCACTTGCGGTAGTCACCCATACAATAGAGCGCATTACTCTCTGCATAAGAATTCTCCTGGATACAGTTAGAGTGAGCGGCAGAGAATAGCCCCCATACGCTATCTGAGAGACTATCCTCTGCGACATTGACATTGCTGCGGTATTTAATGTATAAATGTTCTGTACCGTTTCACCGATTCTTTCGCAGCGTCCAGTAGGGCTTCGCCATCTGAACCAGTTAACTCGAGCCACTTGTCATAAACAGGTTTTGTAAGAACAATTGCTTGTTCGAATTCTTCTTTCGAAGGAATCGTCGTTTTAATTTTTGCCAATTCGATTGCTTTTATCATCATAGCGAGCTCGGTTCCCGCACAGGCAATATTCTGACGTGCAATTTCTTCTGCTGTTTCCTGAAGTGCTTGCTGTAGTTCAGACGGTAGCGAATTGAAGCTCTGACTATTGACAACCAGTGCCATATTCCAAACAGGTGACAGTGGCCAGACACTCACGTTCGGCGAAATGTCGAATAACCCTAGCATATAACCCCAACCCCTACCAGTTATGAGGCCGTCAATCGTTCCTCGGTATAATGCCTCTTCCATCTCGTTACTAGGCATTGAAATGGCTTCACCTCCAATGGCCTTCACTGCTAACTCCTGCATAAGCCCGCTTGTTCTGATCTTCTTCCCCTTGAAATCTGCAATCGTACGGAAAGAGGTTTTCCCCCATAAACCGTCTTGCACCCAACATGGAAAACTTGCCAAATATTCAACACCAATTTTCCGATAGGCTTTCTTCCAAATCTTGATGACTTCGGGGTTTAACACTATTGCTTCGTATTCGCGTATGTTATTCACTATAAAGGGCAGACTGCCTATATCAAATATCGGAAAACTTCCGCTGTAATAAGAGGTGCCGACACTAGTTATGTCACAACGCTTTTGAGCTGCGGCAAACAGAGTCTCTTTGGGAGGAAACAACCGCGGTTTTATGTCCAGTTTGAGTCGTCCTGCAGTTTTTTTGTCCAGCAATCTCTCAAATCTGCCCTCTGGCTCAAATGCTTGTTGGAACATACATTTGGCGTAGACATTATCCCAACCAAACATCAACTTAAACGTCTTCTCTGAAGTAGTTGACTCAGCCTTTACCTGAACTGGCGATCCTGCAACAACCATTAGACAAACAAGCAGGAAAACAGCTCCAATGAAAATCCCTTTTTTCATAATAACTAGCCTCCTTTTTTTAAGTATGTTCAAGTCCATCTTAGCTTTTGCTTAAAAAACACCTCCTTTCTATGACACACACCAACCGTAGTTTTCTGCCGAGTCCCATGACGAACCTTCTCGCGAAATAATCTTGGGTCTTGCACCCAATCACTTCTTGACAAGTTCGTAAAAAATCAACGCAGTGTCATTCTGAGGAGCGGAGCTACGAAGAATCTCCATGATATCAGATTCTTCGCTATCGCTCAGAATGACAAAAGAGTGTTTTTCCGACTTTTCACGAGTCCATCACTTCTTACCATTATTATATTCCCTCGTGTGAGAATCCTTACTATTGGACGCTAAGCGGTTTAGCACATTATCCATAGTAATTATGATATGTCTCTCCATCAGCACCATCGCCTCTTTTTCGTTCACCCGCTTCTTAAGCATCTGAATCAGCTTATCATGCTCAACAAAAACCTCCATCATACGTTCTTTACGAAGCAGAGCCTTGGCTCCCATCCAATCGATAAGGTCACGAATATTTTCCAACGCAGAGACCAAATATTTGTTTTCAGTGAGCTCAGCAAAAAAAAGATGGAATTCCCTGTCTTTTCTCAAAAACCCTATTTTGTCATCATTTTCTAGACATCCTTTTGACGCATTATTAATGGCTTCAGCTTGCGTAATGGACACCTCGGTTATTGTCGGTGCAATGCACCGAATAATAGCAGTCTCCATGACAATCCTGAATCTATAAAGGTCTCTTATATCCCTTTCGTCCAAGGAGTTGATTTGTATACCTCTGCGCGGCAAAAAAGTTAAAAATCCCTGTGTTGCCAAATCAAGGAGAGCTTCACGGACAGGTGTTTTGGAAACCCCAAAGCTTCTGGCAATCTCATCTATCCTATAAATCTTTTTTGGCTGAAACTGGTTGGTAAGGAGAGCGTTTCTTAATGCTTGCAACGCCATCTCTTTTAGTGATGGTGGGGATTCAAATTTCATTAAAGGGTTCATATTCAAAATCCCAAATCTGATATTCGATATCTGATATTTTTAATTTTTTCCTATTACATATTTATAGGGTTGTCAAGGAGAAATTTTTTTGATGAGAAAATTTTTTTGACGGTCAGGAGCCCGTAATATGCCCGGAGTCGTAGCACGTAATCTGTCCGGCCAGGATGGGTCACCGGGAGGTGGCCAATGAGACGGACGGAGATACTACAGGAGATCCGGATTATGCGATTTGAAGAGGCTTATGGTGTATGGACAGAGGGTCGATTGAACCAGGAAGAGGCAGCGCGGATACTGGGGGTATGTACCCGGACGTTCCGGCGTTACGTTGATCGATACGAGGAAAGCGGTATGGACGGATTGCTGGACAAGCGGTTGACGCAGGCATCATCACGTCGAGCCCCCGTGGATGAAGTTATGGTCCCGATCTTATCCGGACCCGACAATGTGAGGGTAGGTACCGGGGCTGGAACGAGAAACATTTTTGTTTATGGTATCGGCGTGATGGAGGGTAGCGCAGTTACCCCTGTGTCAAGGACACACTTCGGTCGAGAGGGTTGGCTCCCCCAAGGCCAACGGGAAGGGCACACACCGAAAACGTCTTGATCCTTCCCCTTTGCCGGGCATGATGTTGCACCAGGGCGAAAGTGCCCATCCCATGAGTGGGTGCCGGAGAATAAATGGGAGTTGATTGTGACAATGGATGACGCGACAAACGAACACCACAGTATGTTCTTTGGCCATAGAAGGCGATGGGTAAGTGTATCTAAAATCAGGTACTCAGGTACTGCATAACCGAAAGCGTCATGCTATTTGTTTCTATCGCAACGAATAGCAGTCTTCCCTTGCTTGGTTGTAGCCTTAATTCCTGAAAGAAGGATATTTCTGAATGTACGCTAGATAACATGGATGACCCCGGCATGGCCACATCTTTTCATCTCGATCCTTGCGTATCACCTGTTGAACTATATCCAGCAGCATTTACGCAAGGCCAGCATCAATCATCGGTGGGCCACTGTTCGTTCCCTGCTTCAGACACACATAGCCCTCAGCACTCATTTTCCTACTGCGGATGGTAAAATGGTCACCTTCGTTATTGCAGTCTTCCAACTCCCCGTCAGGTGGAGATATACAGTGCGCTGGGGATTACCAGCATTCCCCTGAAGCGTGCAAAGATTGAGATGTAACGATGTAGTGACCATAAATCTGGTCACCCATCTTCAACCACTCGATATCACGATAGTTGTGTTCAGAATGGGGTTAAACTTGGGTTAGCTTCCTACCTGTATAGCTCCCGCCGATGGCTGATCCTCAAGATAAGGGCCGTATCCGCCACGATGGAATAAATTATTCGATAGTCCCCAACCCTGAATTTTCTCAAGCCGGAGAAATTCCCGGTCAATACGGGAAAGGTCTCCGCTTTCGTCGGTAGTTCTTCTTCGATTCTTTTCAGAATCCTGTCGACCTGATCCTTGTCTATTTTTTTGAGATCACGCCCCACCGACTTTTTGAATGCTATTTTATAGCTCAAGATCTTTCCTCATGTCCTCAAGAGAAACAACCTGATCAGCGGTATCGTGCAATCGATCGTAGGCGACCTGCAGATCCGCCAGATCAGCCAAATAGGCATCCAAGGCCTTCTGGACATGAAACGATTTGGACCGTTCCGTCTCTCTCGAGATTTCGGCGAGCTTTGAGGCGATCTCCTCCGAAACCCGTATTGATATTGCTGTGCTCATACAACACCTCCACTGTATTTAACTGTAATACAGTGTAAACACAATCCGAGTAAATTGCAAGATTTTTGTGCTGGTTTTTCTTGATGGTTTCGTAAAAAGTCTCAATAATTTGTCATTTCGAGTGAAACGAGAAATCTTTAGTCTACAACACATTAAAAGTATAAGATTTCACCCTGCCGGGCACTATAGCTCCCTATGGTCAGACCTTATGATAAAAAAGTAAAAGGCAAGTCTCAACTTTGCGTGGTATATTTTGTTATCCACACAAAAACATA
>CAYRSQ010000027.1:0-10650 GCA_964427055.1 uncultured archaeon | reverse complement strand
CGCACTGTACGCCGACACATACCCTTATGGCAGCAAGAAGGGGCTGAAGAGGGCGAAGGACGTTATTGGTGTCCTGCAGACATGGTCGAACGGTTGGGAGATACCGATGTATTCATTCGATCACGGAAGCAACTTGAAGGCCTTCATCGAGACAAAGGGAGTCCAGTCGAACCTTGTCTGTCTCATGTGCAAGAGGATGATGTACAGGATTGCAAACGAGCTTGCGAAGGAACACGAAGCGCTAGCCATTATTACAGGAGAGACTTTGGGAGAGGTTGCGTCGCAGACCTTGTACAACCTACGAGTCCTCGACGAGGCGAGTGAGTTGCCGGTGTTCAGACCCCTGATAGGGAACGACAAACAAGAGAACGTGGACATAGCCGAAAGTATAGGGACTTTCGAGAAGACCGTATCGCTGAGTGCTGTGTGCAAGGCTGTTCCGTTCCAGCCAAGGACGAAGGGCAACCTGGAAGAGATAAGGGAGGCCGAATCCAAGTTGAATATGAAGAAGCTTGTAAAGGACAGTATGAAAAGTGTGAAGAAAAGAAAAATGTAAATTCTACTTCTTATTTCTGGTAAATTCCACGACAACGTCGGGCTTGACGAAGCATTTCCTGCATCTGGCCTCGTACATCTCCGATCCGCCTATTATAGGCTCCTTCGGGTCCTTGACTTTCTGCGCCTTCAGAAAAGTCTTGGATGCAGGGGCACCGCAGCTCATGCATATCGCGTTAAGCTTGTCCACCTGTTCGGCCTTCGCCAGCAGCCTCTTCATGGGTTCGAATGGCTCGTCCGAGAAGTCCAAATCGAGCCCAGCCGCTATCACCCTCACGCCCTCGTCCGCGAGCTGGTCGCACAGATCGACTATAGATTCATCAAAGAAATGTATCTCGTCTATGCCCACAACATCAACCGATCCATTCCTCTTGCGCTCCTCCTCTATCTTCTCCCTCATCTGCCTGACGCCGTCCTCGGTTATAGGCACCGGTATCGAGCGCAGGGACATTCCACTGTGGGACGTTATGTCCATTTTGTCGTACCTGTCGTCAAGGTTGGCCTTGAAAGTCATCACATTCTGTTTGGCTATCTTCGCCCTGATCAGCCTTCTGATCAGTTCCTCCGTCTTGCCGGAGAACATGCTTCCAGAAATAACTTCGACTCTGCCAAGTTTGTCACTCATTGACTCACAATTCATTAATGGACTGCGACGTATTTATGAATTGCTGAAGTGGATAATAGATTATGCAGATTGAGGAACTGGCGAGGAAAGAGATATTGAAGATGGAGAACGCCATGGACAGCGTGTCCCTCACCGGCAGCGGAGGTAAAGACATTCTGGAGCTCGCGAAGATATATTTTCAGGACTCGAAACATTTCATGGAAAAGGGCGACTTCATCAGGGCGTTCGAGGCTGTCGTGATATCTTGGGCATATGTGGACGCGGGACTGCATATGGGCGTCTTCAATGTGCCAGACAGGCTGAAGGACCTGTTCACAATCGAATAAGGCTTACTACAGGCACTCGACGGAGCAGGCAAGTAGCACAACCTGAGCAAGAAGAGAATGGATACCGACAGCGAAAGTGTTTATGGACTCTACCGATTGTCAGAACCTCGCGTCGAACTTCGAGCCGAAAGCATCATGGAACTTCTTCATCCTTTTCGACCTGACTTCCAAAACTTTCGCATAAGAACAATCCAATTCCCACCAGTCTATCATATCGCTGTGGTCTATTCCCGACAAGTGGTGTATCTCGTGTGTCAGCACTTTGGCGAACCATTCAGAGTTGAACACTGTCCAATCCTTCACTTCCATCTTGCTGCCGTCGCTACCGAGTCTGGTTGAACGGAATGACGTGTTCGGGACCATGACCGTTATGTCCTTGCGGTTCGGATAGCAGTATCCGCTGAACTGCTTGTCCTCTTTCTTGTTAGCGCCTTTCCCCGTCTTCACGGTTATCGACCCTACCATTCCGCGCGCGCCTGTCCGGTCCATAATCCTGCCTACCAGCAGTCCGATGTCCTCGTCCGCCCACTTGGATTTGTTGACTATCTCTACCATGAATCAGTTATGTGGATAAAACGAATTAAATGGGCAGGTAGTCCAGAAGGTCAAGAGCTACCGTTATGGTCAGCGCTATGTTGCTTATCGCAGCACCGTACAGCAGTGTAATCACTACGTACGACAGCGTGACCTTAGGCAGGTATTTGACTACCATCAGAGCTTCGTAGAACATTCTATCTCACCCCTCTTCTGAAGTTAAGAAAATTAGTAGGATACCTAGAATGTGTGACTAGTCCCAAAGGTTCCAATAAGCAGAAGCCTCCACTAGGTGGCGGCTCGTCAACGTCAGACTTAATCTCTAACACTTCTAAATTTCCTCTAAGTGATATTATTCAATCGAATTAGTATTTAAAGATGAGTATGATATCGACCCGAAAATCACTAATGCTGCTTGAAGTTTGCTTCAACGTCTATTCCCATTTTTTCTCTTGCTTTCCTTACAATGTCGCAAGGCATTTCACTACACTCCCCACAATTCTCCAGTTTTTTTTCTTCTGCACACTTCCTGATGATGCAATCTGGATATCCGTCTCCTGAGTGGCATCCATCACAATCAAGAGATGACAGCCATCTTAATCCTTTTTTCAAATCATCGTAGTCAAACGGCTCTTGTTTTGGTTCATGTTGTTGCCAACTATCCAGATTCGATTCTTTCATGTCTTCCAAAATCTGTGCAGCTCTCTTCTTCGATTCTTCCCTTCCTTTTATGCATCTGCCGCAGAGGATACCACAAAAAGCCACTTCATTCCTATTTTCCACCGACATTCTATCGACCTACTAATTTGTATTTGACCTATTCATTGGACTATGCGGGAGGTGGGATTTGAACCCACGGAGCCACTAAGGCACAGGAACCTCAATCCTGCCGAATTGCCAGGCTATCGGACCCCCGCGTATTGAATACTTTCGTCAGGATATTATTTAAAAACGAGGCATTCACATCTTGACATTGTACCCGTCTTCCTTCAGGAAGAAGAGTGCAGTTGTGGACAACGCATACGAAAGCGCGCTTATGTAGAAGATTATCTCTATCCCGTACATCCCGACTATGTACCCGCCTATCATTATGGACAGACCCCTCGACAGTCCGACCACCGTCTGGAATTTCCCTATCTTCATTCCCCTGTCGCTCTTCTTCGTCATGTCCGCAAGGAATGCCTGTGTCACGACCACATCTATCGCGTCCACCATCCCCCATACCATCTGTATCGCATAGAGCTGGGTCAGGTTGCTTATCATTGTATATGCGAGGAATATCACCGCGTTCAGATAACCTATCAGCAGCAGGAACGGCTTCCTTCCGAACTTGTCTGATATCTTTCCGGCGAATATCGACGTAACGGACTGCGCGACGACCATTATCCCGAACGCCATACCGAGGGTCTCCACGCTGCCCCCTATCTCCTGCACGTATATCACGTAGAACGGTCCCAGCAGCCCTATAGCAAGGTACCAGAAGGAGCTTACTGCCATGAATAAGGACATGTTGTCTATGTTCGACAGCTTTGAGGTCAATTTGGATAGATAGGACATGTCAATCAAGTGGATTATGATTGGTTCCTTATTTAAAGTTATCTCATCATTTAGTTTCCGATGAGCATAGAAGACATAACTCCAGAATACCGGTTTTTCCAGAAGCAGGATGAGGCAATGGACTTCTTCAAGAAAGGAGACTTCAACGACACAGAAAAATACTTTGCGATGGAATGGCTCCAAGGTGCATGGTACAACAGGGCTAAAGCTGTATTCAACGAGGAGACCGGAGAGACGTACGTATTCCCATTCAACAACCTGATATACGGGCTGACTAGGCCTATCTATTCATTATCTAGGAAATTCCCTAACAGGATAACTGACAGTATAAGATCAAAGATAGACAAGTTAATGGTATGCGAGTTTTCCATAGTATTCAACCACGAATACCTTCATCAGATACTGAAGGAGACGATGGGTGACGAATACCAAACCATAAAGACCGGGTCGTTCATAAACGACATCGAGTCTCTGGTGAATTATCTGAACGACTATGCGTTGTGCGAGAATGGGTTCACTGAACCGATAACTCGCCTAGAATCCTGAACACAATCTTTATCGCAAAGAATTCGGATATCCTGTTCTCGCTGAATGGCCTGAGTTCGTTGAAGTCCATACCCATCAATTTCCCCTGTTTTAAAGGTTCTATGAACTTCCAGAAATCGCCATAAGACAGCCCGTCGGGCTCTGGATATTTCACCGCAGGAACAACCGACGGGTCAAATGCATCCATGTCCAAACTTATGTAAAACTGCGCACCTTTCACGAAGCTTCTTAGAAACTCGCTAACTTTTCCGGGATTTTCCTTCATCTCGCGCGCAGTGAAGTAGTTTATTCTGTTTCCTTTTGCAAATTCCAGCTCGTCTTCGTCACCCGAACGGAACCCGATGATGACAATGTCCTTGCAATCACCGACCTCGCACCATCTCCGCAACCAGCATGCGTGGCTGTCCTTCGATCCTTCATATTCGTCTTTCAAATCAGAATGTGCGTCAAAAACAATCAGCTTGGTCCCTTTGGGCATCGCCGTCATCGCATGGAAGCTGGCAGTGTGCTCCTTCGCGTACATCAGCGGGAACTTCCCCTTTGCAATTATCTCCCTGACTTTTTCATCGACCCCGTCCATCCCGACGTCGCCGGAATCAAATATCCTCACGTTCTCAAGGTAGTTCCTTCCGTCAGTGACGTCGAATGGCTCCACCAGCTGGCTTACCTCCCTCACTGAATCGGGACAATCGACTCCAAAGAACGTAATGTTAGCGTCCTCTTCGCCGAAGATATCGGTGACGAATTTCATGTTTGTAATTAGTGAGAATGGATTTAAAAACAGTTACCAGTCGAGCTTGCTTATGCCGCTGCTACCGCTCCCGCCTTCCGTGAACTTCATGTAGCCGTTGATTATCAGTAGTATCGATACTAGCATGAGGAATATCGGCACAACATACTTCAGCGCGGCGTCCTGTAGGACCGAGTTGGGCAGGTAAAAGGACAGGAAGACGAGCATGCCGCCGAGCAGGAAGTATATTCCCCCGATCACCTTGTTCAGTATCGACTTCGTGTCGTAAGGGAAGTATCTCATAAGAATACTTCGTTTAGTCGGTATTAAATAATTAACCCACTATTTGGATAACATGAAAAAACTGATATACGAACTTGTGAAGCCGGCGTATGTCGTGGACAGGCAGTGCCCGCTGTACACGCTGGCTGAGATAGCGAACGAAGTGTCCGAAATTTTCAAGGAAAACGGGATAGAATTCTTCATAGGCGGGAGCTCGGCGTTGGGGACCAACATAAACGTGACTAGCGACTACATGAGGAAGAGGACGTCATGCGACCTGGACCTCTTCGTTTCTGAAAGCTATTTGGGAAAAGTGGATGGAATAATGGAGTCCACTGAATGGGCCAAATACGACAAAAAGGACTGCGGACTTATGAGGGTATATTCCATGGAAGAAGGCAGCAAAGTGCTGCTGGACGAATACCAGAACATATTCGGACTGGACGTATATAGAAAAGTGTTGCCGGAGTTTGGCGTGAATTTCCTGCTCTACATGTCAAAGATAGGGAAATATGAGATGCACCTTACAAAGGATTCAAAGCTCGTAAGGTTCTCCGGATACAACAGGAGCCCGGAAGAGTCGTTCGTTCACAAGATATTCAGGAACCAGAGGAGGGACAGGAGCGACTTCATGGCGGTGATGGAGACCAGCGGGTTTGATGAAATACTCCAAGACATGTATGCAGATGAAACTTTCAGGAAGTACCTTGGATATGAGAAGAATGTTGAGAAATTGGACAACATCGTGGAAAGGGCCAGAAAGACCAGGGACTACTATTGGGGTTCTTATAGGAACGGATTGCCTCACCTGAAAAATCCGTCAAACCAGAAATTCAGGATACTGCTTCATAATCAAAAGGTCGTACTCAGGACCAATTCTAATGAGTTCAGAAAGCTCATGTACGGATTGAGCAACAGGATACATTGGTTGGACACGTCAATAGAAATTATAGAGAACAGGATTTCAGGCAGATTAAAAAGGTCACCTTCTGTCTAATTTTCAGGTACCTTGTACACCATTATCATGTCGTCACTGTAGAACAGATCATCGCCCAAGGTGTCGTTAAGGAGACCGCTGGTTCGAGCCACGTATGTATTGTTTATAACTATCTTTTCTCTCTTCAGGGACCCCGACGGGATATCCCATATGAAGCTCTTGTGGAGTACTATGTATCTCACGTTGAGGTTGTCGAGTATGAAAAGGGTGGTTTCCCTGTCCGGTAATGATTCGGCAATATCCGAATGTTTCAGTTCATAAAGCACCGGCGTCGTTTCCGTAAACATGATGTTTTCTTCAGGCTGGTTCCTCGCCAAGTATCCTCCGAATATGTATTTCTCATGGTATGTCTGGTAATAGAGGTAGAACGTGTAAGCGAACGGGGCTATCTCACCGCTGGGGCATGTCTTTCCCGGGCACTCCCCGAAAGGCAATTCGAGTATGGCATAATCGTCATTGTCCTGCGATATTGTATTGTAAAACTCCGGTACGTACGGTTTCGTTATGTACATGGGCACAGGCATGAACTCTACCAGGATGACCACCAGCAGAACGATGTAAAATAGGTACGCCCGCGTTCCGGCAAGTCTTCTAGCTATGTCCGATATCGCATATGCCGACAGGATGGCCGAGGACATGAATATCAATATCGCCACTGCCGGAAGCCTGGTGATCAATCCGGTTACAGGCAGCTTCGTCATGAAGCCCAGCGGCGGGATTATGCCAGTGAACTTTCCAAACAGCTTTATGTTCGTCCCCAAGGACCATACAAAAAAGAATATGAGGACCATTTTCCAGAAATTCACCATCGATGAATTGCATCTTACTATGGAATGCAGCACGAGCAACAGCACAGAAAAACCGATGTAAAGCGTCATGTCGGATGGTGGCTCGGGTATCAGCTTCTTGAGCGGACTTGCATACTGCTTAAGGAAGGGGTTGGTTGTGGACGGGATCAGGTAAGCGGCTATGTCCGAGCTCTCCATTGTCGATGCAAGGTTCCCTTCAGCCGCAAGCTGGATCAACGGGAATACGAACGGGAAAACAAATATGAAGGATATGAGCGCAAACACTGCCATCCTTTTCAACCCGTCCCTCGAACTGAACTTCACCAAGTCCTTGTGGAACCACGCTGCGCACAGCACAGTGACCACAATGGACAATATCGCAAGGTACCACGAACTGAGTGCGTTAAGGGAGAAAAACAGCGATGACAATATAGCATACCTGTACCTTCTCTCTTTCAGGAACTTCAGCAGGAAAAGTATGTAAAACGGAAGGAAGTGAACATTCATCAGATTGAGGAAGCCGAACGAGAACCCTATGCGCTGGGGGGCGAAAGCGAAAAGCAATCCTGCGAAGAGCGACGCTATTCTGTCGCCTGTCAGGTACTCCGCCAGCATGTATGTTCCGAACGCGGAAAAGACAAACGTCGCGAGGAATATCAGGTTGTATGCTAGAACAGACGATGCGAATGTCTGTATCATAACCGCTATCGCGCTCATGACGGGCATGGACTCGAATTTCACGAGGGATGTACCCATAGGATAATACTGGTGATAAGTGTAATACGGATTCTCCCCCAACTCCCGCATCGAATAGTCGAACCACCAGAAAAGCCACTGGAACTGCCAGTTGTCGCCCATACCGACGGTGTGCGTCCTGATGTGCGTTATGAGCGGGTATGTGAGAGCCAGCGACATCAGGAGATAGGTCACCAGAACGTATGCATAGGGGTTCATGAAGGATTTCACCCAGTTTCTCATAAACTATATTCGGCTTGAAAAAATAAACTTTTCCAGCCTCCTGTGCCTGGGATTCTTATTTAAGATTCGGCGACCGTATTAGAATCAACCGTACTGTTGTGGTGGTTGTATGCATATAGGCGTTGTCGGAGGCACCGGATATGTCGGCATTGTTATGTCGTGCCTGGCGAACTTCGGTTTCAACGTGACACTCGTCGGAAGGAACGAGAAAAAGATATCGTCCATAAACGACGGCATATCCCCAATATACGAAAAAGGACTGGACGATGTGCTGAGAAAAGCAGTCGACGCTGGGAAGCTGTCCGCGACCAGCGATTATGCATTGCTGAACGATTCTGAAATAATATTCATAGCTGTAGGGACCCCTTCAAAAGGTGACGGAAGCATCGACCTTTCCAGCATCGAGGACGCGTCCAGAAAGATAGGAGAACTACTGAAAGCGTCCGACGGATACAGGGTGATTGTAGTGAAGAGCACGGTATTGCCTACTACCACGGAAAAGACCATAATACCTATCCTACAATCCTGTTCAGGGAAAAAAGCGGGAAGGGATTTCGGCGTTTGCGTGAACCCCGAGTTCCTAAGGGAAGGATGTGCCGTGGAAGATTTCCTGAAACCGGACAAGATATTGATAGGGTCCATAGACGACAGGTCATACAATGCTCTGGAACAGTTATATGGAAATTTTGATAAGAGCATACCTAGGATTAGGACAGACCTTTCAACTGCCGAAATGATAAAGTACGCGCAGAACGCGGCGCTCGCGTCTAGGGTGTCATTCATAAACGAGGTCGCCAACATATGTGAGGCGTACGGCATTGACGTGAAGGAAGTCGAGAGCGCCATAGGAACGGACGACAGGATAGGCAACAAGTTCATGAGGGCGGGAGCCGGGTTTGGAGGCAACTGCCTTCCGAAAGACTTGGACGCCATGATAACTGCGTCCGAGTCGATGGGAATCGATCCCGTGCTCCTCAGGGGAGTGAAATCAGTGAATGAGAGGCAACCGTTGAAGCTGGTTGACATCGCCGAGGCGTCGGTTGGAAGTGTTGACGGCAAGGATGTCGCCGTTTTGGGCACGGCGTTCAAGCCTGGGACTGACGATATCAGGAACGCGTCATCCATACGCGTCATAAACGAATTGCTTTCCCGCGGAGCATTTGTCAGAACATATGACCCTAGGGCCATTGAGAACACCAGGATGGTATTCGGCGACCGTATATCATACGCAAATTCCATCGGCGGTTGCGTGGACGGAGCCGATCTGTGTATACTAGTGACCGAATGGGACGAATTCAAGGAACTCGAGAACATACATATAAACTGCCCTGTGATAGACGGCAGGAGATTGCTAGATCCCGAGTCGATCAAATCAAAAGGATTGCAATATGCGGGCATCGGATGGAAGAACAAAGTTTAGAATTTATTGGTACAATATATTATTGGGTAAGTTGAATGGACACTACATATATGGTCACAGGAGTGACGGGTTTCATAGGGAAGGAGCTCGTAAAGCGACTAGATGGGAAAGTCTATGGGATTGCCAGATGGAGCTCCAAAAGAATTGAACCCGAAGGGTACGAGCTTGTATTCGCGGACCTGGGAAACTACAATGAGATAAGCAACACCATAAGGAAGGTAAAACCAGAAATTGTCATAAACCTTGGTGCCATGACACCAGTCTCATTGAGTTTTGAGAGGCCATTTGAATACGTGGACTCCAACTTCATCGGAGTCATGAACCTTGTGGAAGCGAACAGAAAATTCAACCCTTATCTCAAAAAGTTCATACAGGCAAGCAGCCCGGAGACCTACGGTATGTCCGATGGACCTTTGATGCCCGACAGCGAACTTATGCCTAACAGCCCGTATGCCGTGACCAAGGCGGCTGCCGACATGTATCTCGCTTACGCGTTCCGGTCGTTCGGCTTCCCGGTCGTGACCAGCAGGCACGCCAATTCCTATGGGAGGAAGGACATGAACCATTTTGTGATTGAAAGGATAGTCACCCAGATGATAGAAAATCCCGCTGAGATATTCCTTGGGGAAAAGGAACCGAGGAGAGACTTCATGTACATAGACGATGTCGTAGACTTTTACATAAAACTGGTGGAGAAGGGCGTTCCGGGGAACGTATACACAGCCGGATGGAACAGCTCGATATCTATAGGTGAAATCGTGGAAATGTCCAAAAGGGTCACCGGATGGGACGGAAAGATCAACTGGGGATCCATCCCAAAGAGACCGGGAGAGATAAAGGACATGAGACTGGATGCATCCAAGTCCAACAAAGAACTGGGATGGTACCCGAAAGTACCCATAGAGGAAGGACTGAGACGAGTATACGAACATTGGAAAAATAAAAGTTAGATCCTATGAATGAGATAATCAAGGAAGACATAGATAGAATCAGGAATAATCTCGGCGAGATCGGGAAAGATATAGAGGGAAGAACGTTCCTCGTAACAGGCGGCGCCGGTTTCCTGGGAAGCTGGTTCTGCGACATTCTGGACTCATTCAATGCAAAAGTGATATGCGTCGACAACCTATCATCCGGGTCTATGGACAACATCGCGCACTTGGCAGGGTCCAAAAACTTCAGCTTTTTCGAGGAGGACGTCTGTGAGTTCAACACAGACATCGGCATAGACTACATAGTTCACATGGCAAGCATCGCCTCTCCGTCGCTATATCAAAAGCTGCCGATAGAAACTTTGGACAGTAACATAATG
>CAYRSQ010000026.1:0-11502 GCA_964427055.1 uncultured archaeon | reverse complement strand
CATCACTAGAAGGAATTTGTATTTCAGGCTTAAATTAATTTTTCATCTTTTCCTTATCGGCTTGGACTTGACTATCGTCTTCTCGACGTGCTTCATGCAGAGGACTATGAACCCGAGCACGGTCGTCGACGTTGCAAGGAGGTAGTATCCGAGCGCGACGGACATCCCTATGGATGCCGTGAGCCAAAGTGAGGACGCAGTTGTCAGTCCGCTCACCTTATCCCTTATTTGTATCACTGTGCCCGCCCCTATGAAACCTATACCCACTATCACATATGCAGCTCCCCTTCCGGGATCGGCATTCGGAGGAAACGCGTACACCGACAGAAGGGTGAATACGGCTGCTCCCATCGCGACTAGCATGTGAGTCCTCAGCCCGGCTGGCCTCCTGTACCTCTCGCGCTCGATGCCTATCACGCCGCCCAGCACAGCCGATATAAACAGCTTTATTATCATCTGGGTCTCGCCAGGGTTGGCCGCGAAGAATTCAAATACCATAAATGAGATTTCTCTGACTCGTTATATAAACTTTGTCTGTCATCTTTTTATCATGAGCTCACCCAAATCTATAATCCTAGAGGATGGAAGGGCCATGCACTATTCTGTGGGCGCCCTAGTAGAGCGTAACTCCAATAATAGTATTGAATACTTCCTTATAGACAGGGGCACGTGGCCATATGGATATGCTGGAGTGGCTGGTCATGTGGACGAGGGCGAGAGACCCGAAAACGCTCTGATGAGAGAAGTTTCAGAGGAAGTAGGGATGACTGTCTCGGGATACGAACTAATACGCGAAGGGATGCTCGACTGGAACAAGTGCAACAAGGGCGTCGGCGTCCATTACTGGTACCTTTACAGGTGCAAGGTTGACGGACCGGTCAAGCTTAGCAAGAGGGAAGCGAAGTCGTTCGGATGGTACGATGTCGATGAGATACGTGAATTAGAACTCGAGGAAGTGTGGAAGTACTGGTTCGAGGATCTCGGTATACTCTAGACGCTCCAGTATTTCTTTGTCTTCATGAACTGCCTCTCGGCGTCCAGCACGTCCTTCAGCAAATCCTCATAATTCTCATGGTACTTCCTGAGTATCTTCTTCGCGGTGTGCGGTCCTACGCCCCTACCAGCCAGCATTATGACAGCACCTTTCTTGTAGGTCATGTAAAGTTCCACTGTCTTCTGCGCCCTATCGTACAGCCTTCTCTCGTCTGGGTTCAGTTCCTTCCCTTTCATCGCCTTCTGTATCACGTCCGACGCGTCGTTCTGCCTGTAAGGTATGACTGCAAGCGACATCGCCCCGCACTTCGGGCACTTGATGTCGTCATCCATGTCGTCTATCACGTACATCTGCGTCCACTTGCCGCAGTTCATACATGCGAGTCTGGTCTTGCTCCTCATTATCCTGTTCTTGAAAAGTTCGAATATCTCTCTGGTCGGCCTCTCCGGTCCTATGACCTCCGAGTACTTGTGCGTTATGCCTATCTTCCCTATGGGCGAGATGCCCTTCTCCTTCAGCACTACGCTTATCTCCCCGTTCTGTATCTTCCTCAGTATCTCCGTCGCCTTGTCTATGTCAAGCTTCTCTGTCTCTATCTCCCTGAGGGTCTCCCTGTATAATGGGGTGCCTTCGTACTCCTTGACCAGATTCTGCATCCTCGTCTTCCCGAACTCGACATCCCTTGAGAACGCGCCGAACCTCTTTGCCACATGTACGAACTTCCACTCGAACAGGTCGCTCTTTGTCAGCGACATCTCGACATATGTCCTGAGATGATCGGGGTCGGTGGTCTCCAGTATCTCTTTTATCATATCCATGTTCTTCTCCTGTAACTGTATCATTATCCTGTACGGGTCCACCTTCAGTCCGACGGAACCTATCCTATTTGTCAGCTGGGACGATATGAATCTGCCGAGAGTGTCGTTCGCGACCGAGCCGAAGCACGCATGAAGGACGGCTATGTTCTCGTAGCTCTCTATCATTATGCTCTTGTCGTCCGGTATGAAATCGGGGTCGTGCTTCTTCTGCTTCTGGACAAGCTTCACCATCTTCTCCGCGACGTTCTCGTCTATCGGGTACCTGTTCATAGCTTCTTCGATCGTCTCCTTCACTGATTTTTCATCTAGCCATTCGGATATCCTCTTCCTCAGCGCGCCGACCTCCTGCGCGACCATATATCCAACTGGTATCAGTTCCCCCTCCCATCCGGGCACCGCCGCCTCAGCGTCGTTCGACGGTTCGACCATCACTTTGTCATCCTCTATTTCCACTATCTGCCACGGCTCCCCCTTGACTATGAATGTGGTTCCGCTGTTCCCGTGGAGAGCGATGAACTGGTCATCCAGCACGCCGACGAAAGTCTGGTCGAGCATGTTGAATATCTTGTACTGTTTGATAGTCGGTATTGTGCTGAGGTTGCTGAAGTAATACTTGAACCCCATCCTCTTTTTCGTCAGTTTATCGTCCATGAAGACCAGTCCTATCCTCTTCAGCTGCTGGCAGACTGCGATATAATCGTCATAGCTCAGCGACCTGTAGGGCCACGCCTTGTTCACCGTGTTGTACGTTTCCAGCAGGTCTATCTTCCAGTCCTCTATCGTCATCCCGACAAGCTGGTGCGCTAGCACGTCAAGGCTGTTTGTGTGGAAGTTCGTCGGCTCTATCTCGCCGGCCAGTGCCATCCTGGCTATGACGGACGCTTCGAAACAGTCGTCCTCATCCGTGGCTATCACTATCCCCCTGCTCACCCGTTCTATGCCATGGCCCGACCTACCTATCCTCTGGACCAGCTGGGACACCCTCCTTGGCGACATGTACTGTATCACAAGGTCTATGTGCCCTATATCTATGCCGAGCTGGAGGCTGCTCGTGCAGATTATCGACTTCGTGTCCTGGTTCTGGAAGTTCTTCTCCGTCCCTATCCTGACAGTCTTGCTCAGGCTCCCATGGTGTATCTCCACGGGGAACCTGCTATCTAGCTTCTTTATCCTTGATGCGAGTATCTCCGCGAATTCCCTCGTGTTCGTGAAAGTCAGGGACGAATTGGATTCCTTTATAAGTTCCATTATCTTCCTGAGCCTGGCTGCGGTGTCGTTCGTTGTGAATATCAGCTTGGCTATCTCATCGTCCGTAGGGATTATGTCCGGACTTATGACCTTTATGTCGAACTGCTTCGATGTCTCGGCCCTGACTATCTCCACATTCTCTCCAGCGGAGAAGAACGACGCGACCTCTTCCGGCGAGCCGATAGTGGCAGACAGCATTATCAGTTGGAACTTTCCCGACAGTTTCTTCAGCCTTTCCAGCGCCAGCGCCAGTTGTATCCCCCTCTTGCTCTCGATCGCTTCATGCACCTCGTCAAGTATGACATACTTCACATTCCTCAAGTGTTCCCTCATCCTCTTGGCAGTTAACATGGGTTGCAGGGTCTCGAGCGTGACAATCATTATGTGCGGAGGGAACTCGGTCTGTTGTTTCCTCTGGTACTGTGACGTGTCGCCGTGCCTCACCGCTATGTCCAGCTCCAGTTTGTTCGACCACCAGACAAGCCTGTCAAGGAGGTTCCTGTTGAGCGCCTTCAGCGGGGTCACATATAGAACGGATATGGGACTGTGCGGCTTGTCAGCCAACATCGAGAGTACAGGAAGCATCACACTTTCTGTCTTCCCTGTACCCGTTTCTGATATCACCATGGTGTTCTTGCCGTCGAGTATTAGAGGTATCGCAAGTTTCTGTGGCATGGTCGGCTCCTCAAACCTCTCCTCAACGTACTTCCTCAGCCTCGGGTTCAGCCCCTCGAAAACATGGTTCTCATTCAATGTCGACACCCATCTCCTTCAACCTGCTCTTGACATGCCTGACGTTCTTGTACAATATCGTCTCCATCCCCAACGCCCTGGCGCCTTCAAGGTTGGACCTATTGTCGTCCACAAAAACGCATTCCTCCGGTTTGAGCTTTATAATGTTCAGGACCATCTCGTACGCCTTCCTCTCCGGCTTCATCGCCCCTATGTCTTCTGACGTCAGGAAGGGATCGAACTTATCGAATATCCCCAGCTTTTCGTACACGTTCCTCCTTTCCGACGGCGAGTTCGTGAGCGCCGGAGTGACTATGCCCATCGAGTTCAGCTTCGCCGCAAGCTCAAGTATGCCCAGGTTAACATTCCTCTCGTCCCTATAGAGCTTTATTATTTTCTTCATCAGCGCATCCTCTATGGGTTCGATCCCGACTTTCTTGGCGCTGGATTTGAGCATCCTGTATATCTTGTCATATTTGGGCGAGATGACGACCCCGTTTATGTCGAAAATCACGGCTTTTATCATACTCCCCCCTCCTTACGCGGTCCATAGGAAAAGCTACCTCGAGGTCGTGTATATGATATAACGCGTGAATTCCATGCGAGGTTTTTTATGTCAGTCCGCATAATAGTTAATAATTGCCGAAGTTGCGGACTATAGAAAAGTAATGGCATGGTTGATTAATAAACTTTGTCGTGTTGGCGTGGTCAGTATGTTCAAGGAGATTGAAAATATCATAAAGAAGTTCGAGAAGAGGACGTTCAGGAAGGTTGTCCATATGATGGGGTTCCTGCTGATAGCCGGGCTGGCCGAGCTGCTGCCGTCAGTGTACTTCAAGGCGGCTATGGTGGCTGGTGTGATAACCTATATAACAATAGAATTGCTGAGGGTGTCCGGTGCCAGGGTGCCCGTTATGTCTGTTATGATCGAGAGGCTGTCAAGGCCAGGTGAGATGGGATGGATATTCATGCCGACCCTGTACTTCCTGATATCGATGACTGTGTTGGCCGTGTTCTTCGACAGGACCAGCATGTATCTGGGACTGATAGCCTTGTCTTTCGGGGACGCCGCAGCTGCCCTAGTCGGGGAGAGGTTCGGCAAGAAGGAACTGTTTGGCGGCAAGACCATAGAAGGATCCCTCGCGTTCTTCGTCGTGTCAGCCGCGGGTTTCTCGTTCTTCCTCAGCCTCCCAGATTCCCTTATCACGTCGGCGTTCGCCACGATAATCGAGCTTGTGTCGTACGAGTATGACAACTTCACGGTGCCGATGGCCACACTGATAAGGTTCTTGCTATGATGAAAGAAGACAGGATAATGAAAATAGTCGGCATACTGAAAGATAGATACGGCAACAGGGCCAGAGGGGAAGTGGCAAGCACTTCCAGCCGGAAGCCATTCGAGGTTCTCGTGAGCGCAGTGATATCACAAAGGAACAAGGACGAGGTCACGGAGAGAGTGGCGGGTGGCTTGCTGAAACAGGCAAGGACTCCGGCAAAGATGAAGTGCCTCGGCAGGAAGGGGATAGAGCGTGCGATAAAGTCGGCCAACTTCTACAAGACCAAAGCCGACAGGATATACAGGATATCCGAGATTGTAACGGACAGATACGGAGGCAAGGTTCCCTCTACGAGGGACGAGATTGTCAAGCTTCCGGGTGTCGGAGGGAAGACAGCTGACATAGTCCTTTTAGTTTCCCACGGGAAGGATGTCATACCGGTCGATACTCATGTGTCAGTGATATCCAATAGGCTGGGATGGACGGACAGCGAGAACGGTGAAAAAATCAGGGAAGACCTACATAAGATATTCCCAAAGAGGATGAGGGGATATGTGAATATCATCCTTGTCGAGTTCGGAAAGGAGTTCTGCAGGAAACATAGGCCGAAATGCGATCCGTGTCCCATACGTGAGATGTGCCCGTATCCGGACAAGAACCTTTAGAGAACTTCATAAAGAAAAGACGTATGATGCGACGCCTGTCGTGTTAGAATATCAGAAATAGTCGGATATGTGCTTCTCGGTCTCCTGATGCCACAACCAGAACATGAGCAGCGACGCGTCCATCGAGACTAATATCGTCAGCTGGGGTATTCCCGTGAATGCGGCCAGTTTGCCTATGATATCCCAGTTCATCATGTAGTCGCTTATCGGATAGAATGGCATCACATATCCGGTCAGTATTCCATCAAGCAGAAGATGCGCTACGAAGCCGAAGAACATGATTATGAATACCTTTGAGAACGACGAATATTTTTTCATCGTCTTCCTATTTTTCATAGAGAGATATCTGAATATCAGATAGAAAACGAAGAATCCCAACGGTAGCCATACGTTGTGGAACAGTATCCTGTGCCCGAGATTCGATTCCGGGAAAGGAGCGCCTATCATATTGGCTATGTTGAAAATCACGACATCCGCATCCGGCAGTATCCCCGCCATCCCAAGAAGGAAGACGTATTTCCTCTCGAATTGTTCCTTTATCTGCGGGTAGAAATCCCTGAACAGTTCCATGACTATTATCGGGACCATTATGTGCGTCACGGCCAGAGGCATAAATAAAATTGTCATCCCTTGGTTAAAAAACATATGAAGGAATACAATAAAGCTAATAAAATTTCAAAACAATAGAATAGTATCTTTCGGGCTCCTATGGTCTGATAAAAATTTTGGAGGTAATTGCATGGCTATCGAGAAGGTTGACACTGAGATTTTCAATTTGATAAAGAAGGAGGAAACTAGGCAGAAGGAGAACATAGAACTTATAGCTTCCGAGAACTTTGTGAGCGACGCCGTGCTGGAGGCAGCCGGCAGCGTTTTGACTAACAAGTATGCCGAGGGCTATCCCAAGGGAGGGCCTGGTGCGGAAGGGAGATACTACGGCGGATGCGTTTGGATGGATGAGATAGAGACCTTGGCGAGGGACAGGCTGAAACAACTGTTCGGCGCCGAGCATGCCAATGTGCAGCCGCATTCCGGGTCACAGGCAAATGCCGCTGTCTATTTTGCGCTGCTGGAACCAGGGGACACCATACTATCCATGAACCTGAACGACGGCGGTCACCTGACGCACGGAAGCCCGGTGAACTTTTCTGGGAAGACTTACAACTTCGTCCATTACGGGGTCGAGAAGGACACAGGCGAGATCGATTACGATAAACTCAGGGAGAAGGCGATTGAGACGAAACCTAAAATGATACTCTGCGGGGCCAGCGCATATTCGAGGATTATTGATTTTGCCAAGATAAAGGAGATAGCTGACGAGGTCGGAGCCTATACGATGGCGGACATAGCTCACATAGCCGGACTTATAGTGGCGGGCGAGCATCCGAACCCGGTGCCGATTTTCGACGTGGTCACCACGACCACCCACAAGACTCTGCGCGGTCCGAGGGGAGGTGTGATAATGTGCAAAGCGGAGTTCGCGAAGAAGATAGACAAAGCGATATTCCCAGGGACGCAGGGAGGCCCTTTGATGCACATAATCGCCGCGAAGGCGGTCGCATTCAAAGAGGCCATGAGTGATGAGTTCAAGGAATACCAGAAACAGATAGTCAGGAACGCGAAAGTGCTCGCCGAGGCGCTGTCCGGACACGGGTTCGAAATAGTATCAGGCGGAACAGACAATCACCTTATGCTGGTTGATATGAGGAACAAAGGAATAACCGGGAAGGAAGCCCAGCAACTGTTCGAGGATGTCAACATAACCCTCAACAAGAACATGGTCCCGTTCGACACGGAGAAGCCGACCGTTACGAGCGGCGTCAGGATAGGCACCCCAGCTGTGACAACTAGGGGGATGAAGGAGAAAGAGATGAGAGTCATAGCCGACCTGATAAACGAGACCGTCGAGAACAAAGACAACGAGGAGAAGAAGGCTGAGATAAAGGAGAATGTACGGGAGCTCTGCAAGGACTTCCCGCTGCATGCCTATTGATACGTATCCATCCTTTTTTGTTATAGGTGTCATATATCAAGAGATTTTCTAATGGCGACTATGAGAAAGTGACCGAATGGATATTCAATCTCAAGGCTTTCGGCGATGTGAAGCTGAGGTTGAAAGTCATGGAGGACCTTCTGGAGAATATCGGCAGCCCGCAGAAGAGACTGAAGGTCATACATGTCGGAGGGACAAACGGGAAGGGATCGACAGTGACCATGATAGCGTCGATACTGTCGGAAGCCGGATACAAGGTCGGCGCCTTCACCAAACCCCATATGACAAACTTCACTGAGAGGATATCAATAAACGGAGACCAGATACCGGAGGAAAGGGTAGTCGAGATGATAAATGACATGATGCCGGCCATAGAGAAGACTTCCGGAAGGTACAACCATCCTACATTCTTCGAGATAACCGCCGCGCTCATGATGAAGTACTTTGCCGACGAGGATGTCGATTTCGCTGTCATAGAGGTCGGAATGGGAGGGAGGCTCGACGCAACGAATACGGTCGATTCCTTGGTGTCGGTCATAACCAACGTGTCCCTGGAACACACGGCGATACTGGGCGACACGATAGCGCAGATAGCCGGGGAGAAGGCAGGGATAATAAAGAAGAACGGTATACTCGTCACGTCCGCCGAGGGGGACGCGCTTGAAGTTTTCAGGAAGGTATGCGAGGAGAAGAATGCTAGAATCATCGTTGTGGGGGAGGACATAACTTTCGAAAAGGTCAGGTCAGACACGAATGGTCAGATGTTCAATGTGGAGACTTTCAATAGGAACTTTGACAATGTCGAACTGTCCCTGATAGGCGAGCACCAGTTGACGAATGCCTCACTTGCGATAGGGGCCATAGAGGCGCTAGGGATACACGACATAATCGTGCCTGATGGCGCGGTTTATTCCGGTCTCGTAAATGTCAGGTGGCCGGGCAGGATGGAGATAGTGCAGAAACATCCGTATGTCGTCCTTGATGGAGCAAAGGACATGCTTGCTACAAAAAAAGTGACGTCAGAAATACAATCGCTGTTCGACTACGACAAACTGGTCAGCGTGGTGAGCATATCCAAAGGGAAGAAGATAGGGGACATGATGAGGGACATAAGTTCCATATCGGATTACATGATACTGACCAGACACGGGGTAAGAGGAAGAGCGGTCAGTCCGGAAGATCTTTCGGAGCATGCCTACGGGAAGAAGTTCGAGATAGTCGATAACATAAGGGACGCGGTCGCGAGGGCGATAGAGGTGGCCGGAAAAGACGGTCTAGTGTTCGTGAGCGGGTCCATATTCACTGTCGGCGAAGCCAGAGAGATATGGCACAGAAAAGTCGATTTCCACTGGGGACGGGAACTGAACGAGTCTTGACCACCGATAACGGTTGTATATATTTATCATGGGTTCTGCCACTAAATCAAATCATGAAGCTGCCGATGTCAAGGTTCCAATTCGGTGTCGTAGCAGTGGTCTTCTCGTTGGCTGTCATAGTCGGCGTCTCTTCTGCAGGTGGAGTCAATTTCACGGGGTTCTTCAAGGCGTTCGACAAGACACTGTATCCCGGGAACAACTACGAGCGCAACATAACCGTGAGGGAATATTACAACACGAGCGTCAGGTTCGTCAAGGTGAACGGGAGCAGCTATCTGACATTCGATGATGATGATTGTATTGTCGTCCTGAAGGATTCATCAGGGAACGAGATATTCAGGTTCGTCGGTATAGAGGACGGCAAAGGATACGATATTGTGAACAATTCGATACTTTCGAAGATTGACAAAGTCTACGTATACAATATGGATGCTTATGAGGATGTCATGGGACAGTCCCCTGAAGTCACTTCGATAGGGACGAAGACCTACATAACCGTCGTGGTCGAAGAGAGGGCGAAGCCGGTGAAGCTGTATGGATATGTGTCCGACGAGCTTACTGGCGAGCTGCTCGATGGGATTGAAGTCGCTGTCTTCGAGAACGACGCCGATGCCGCGGTTTCGGAGGCGATAACCTCTTACAACACGTCGGGCGGCTATTACGAGTTCGATTTCGACATAGGAGGAGGGACTGCGATAGATGTCTATGTGAGGGACGTCTACGCGTCTTCCTGAATAAATAAAAAGTCGCCCGAAGGCGTCAAACCTTACGACTGGTTACCGTTTACTTGGTTTTCTGAACCATTACCCTGCTGATTTTCCACTACTGTGTGATTTCCGTCTGAACCATTGCCTTGCTGGTTGTCCACTACTGTCTGGTTCCCTTCCGAACCTTGACCCTGGTCAGAGCCAGTTTCATTGTTTCCCTGGTTCTGTGTTGATCCCTGTCCTTCTGTGCCAGATGTATTGTTCCCCTGGTTTTGGTTCTGTATCCTGGACTGTATCTTGTTTTGGAGCGACTCCGCGTTCTGTAGAGCGTTCTGCAATCCGGATTTAGCCTCTTCAGGAGCGTTCTCCATCACTCTGCTGAGGACAGCGACGTGATTCTGCGTTTTCAGCTTCACCTGTTCTTGAAGAGATTCGTCGATGTAGTCGGAATTCTCGGATTCGACCTCTTCCTGTATCTCCTGTATCCTCGCCTGGTATTTGGTCATCACTTTCTCCATGGTTTCTATCTTGTTCTGGTTGGCCATAACCTCCGCTTCGGCAAGTCTGTTCTCGGCAAGCTGGAGCTTGTATTCCAGTTTAGCCTTCTTGTTGAAAGTAACCATGAGCCTGACCTGCTCTCCGAAAGTCTTGAAGCCGTACAGCGGGCTATCCGGAAGTATCCCGGGGTCCGCCAGCTCGTCGCTTTCGGAATCGTTCGTCAGGACGAGCGATGAGTCGTCCTCTGCCATGATAACAGGCATAGTGAATATTGTTGTAATCAGCAACGTTAGCATTATCATTTCGGTTTTCATTTAATCACTAAACTATAATTCAAAACGCAGTTTAAAATCTTTACTCGTATCTCAGCGCTTCTATCGGATCCAGTTCAGCCGCCCTTTTTGCGGGCATGAAACCGGAAATCACGCCAACGACTATGGAAAACGCCATTCCCATCATCATCAGGTTGAGCGTGACATAAGTCTTGAGACCGACGCCGTATGAGTCCAGCGCAATCCCGAGTATCCTGGACATCCCCATCCCGAGTATTATGCCGACTGTGCCTCCGATTATCCCTATTATGGCCGCTTCCATGAGGAATATCTCCATGATGTTCAGCTTGGTCGCGCCTATGGACTTCATCACCCCTATCTCCTTCGTGCGCTCGAGTATGGACATGTACATGGTGTTGGATATTCCTATTCCAGCCACTAGAAGGGCTATGCCTGCAACCCCACCGAGTATCGCCGACAGGGTGCTGGTTATATTGGATATCTGTCCGGCGAGCTTCGCCGTGCTCAGCACTAGGAACGTGTCCTCGCCGTGCTCCTCGTCAAACTTTTTCTGTATCCTGGCAGACACGTCCTCGACATCATTGGTGTTGAACGCGCTTGCAAAAAGGTATGAAATCTCGTCTTCCTCCCCAGTCACATCCCTCAGTGTATCCAATGGCACCATTATCTGGGTGTCGTCCTGTGAGTTTCCTATCTCTTTGAGGATGCCGATGACTGTGAACTCCTTCTCCTTTATTATGATTTTGTCCCTTATCCTGAGCTCTTCGCCGAACACCGTGTTGGCCGTGAGATGACCCAGCACAACAACATACCTGTCGCCGCCCTTGAAGAACCTTCCGTTCTCGAGCTCGAATGACTGCATTTCCGAGAAGAAGCTTTCTGCCTGGTCTCCGTCCACCCC
>CAYRSQ010000025.1:0-11570 GCA_964427055.1 uncultured archaeon | reverse complement strand
CATCTCATGATGCCGGAACAGGTGAGCATGCTCAATGACATCGCAGAATCGGAGAATCTGGAGCTTCTGCTGTATGACGGCTCCCAAGACAATGTGTGGTACCCGCTGAACACGCTCGTGCTGCCTGTGAAGGGGAAGGAGATAGTGTTTTTGGACAGCCGTTCGGAGTCGCTAATGGAACTTCTTGAGCAGCGCGGCGTCGAGTGCATAGGCGTGGACATGCCAGACTATGCATATGCCTCAGGGAAGATACATTGCCAGACAAACACATTCGAGGCGAAGGACACGGAATACATGCTTGAAATGTTCAATGACTAAAGTCGCATTCATTTCTTCTTCCACTTCGTGCCTTCTGAAGTGTCTTCGATGACAATCCCGAACTCATTCTTCAGCCTGTCCCGCAGCATGTCAGTCTCGGCGTATTTCCCGGCGTCCCTCATCTTCTCCCTCTCGTCGATGAGTTTTCTCGCACCTTCGGGAAGGTTTTCCTGTTCATTCTCGCCGAGCTTCAGCCCGAGTATGCCGTCGAACTCCATCACCGCCTTCAGCTTGTCACTTGGCGGCAATTTGTCATCCCTCGCCATCTTCCACACAATGCTGATGGCTATCGGGGTGTTGAGGTCGTCGTTCAGCGCACCGTAGAAATCCTTCTTATAACCGTCGATCATTTTCTTCATGCTCTTTCCGTCTTCCTCTTTCTTCCACTCCGCTACATGGTTTCTCAGAGTGTTCAGTGTCCTCTCGGCCGATTCCAACGCCTCCCAGGTGAAGTTCAAGTTTGACCTGTAGTGGGCCGTCATGAACATGTACCTCATCGCCAGAGGGTCGTGCCCCCTTTTCTCTATGTCCGCCATGGTGTAGAAGTTGCCCTTGCTCTTGCTCATCTTCTCGCCGTTCACGACTATGAAGTTGTTGTGGAGCCAGAAGTTGACGAAGTTCTCCTCCCCGGTCGCGCCGTACGCCTGTGCTATCTCGTTCGTGTGGTGGACAGGTATGTGGTCTATCCCGCCCGTGTGGATGTCGTACCTGTCACCCAGATAATGTGTGCTCATCGCGGTGCACTCTATGTGCCATCCCGGGAACCCCTTGCCAAACGGCGAGTCCCATTCCATCTGCCTTTTGTCATCCGGCTTCGAGAACTTCCAGAGGGCGAAGTCGGACGGGTTCCTCTTCTCAAGGTTGGCCTCTATCCTCGCGCCCTCCTTCAGCTGCTTGAGGTTGAGCCTCGCGAACTTCGCATACCCCTTGAACTTCGACGTGTCGAAGTATATGCCATCGGACGTCCTGTACGTGAACCCGTTCTTTTCCATCTTCAGTATAAGGTCTATCATCTGCTGTATGTGGTCGGTCGCCTTGCATATTATGTCCGGCCTCCATATGTTCAGCTTGTCCATGGTGTCGAAATATTCTTTGGTGTAGTGTTCCGCTATGTCCCACGCCGTCATGCCCTTCTCCCTGGCGGATTTCTCTATCTTGTCCTCGCCGGTGTCGGAGTCGCTCGTCAGGTGGCCGACGTCGGTTATGTTCATCACGGACTTCACTTTGTATCCGTCCGCCTTCAGGACCCTCTTCAATATGTCAACAAACACGTACGCGAACATGTGGCCTATGTGTGTGCTGTCGTACACCGTCGGCCCGCAGCTGTACATTCGGACTTCCTTGTCATTCATAGCCTTGAATATCTGCTTCTTCCTTGCGGCAGTGTTGTACAGCCTGAGTGCTTTGTTCGCCATCTAATCACAGAGAGCTGAGTGTGGGATTTGAACCCACAATCTATCGGTCTGCAGCCGATCGCGTTAACCAGATTCCGCCAACTCAGCCTGATAATATCGTTATGGACTGTCCGATATAAGCGTGTTTCGTTGTGATATGCCCAATCCTACCTTCAGAGTTCAAAAAACATGCGGCCAGACGGACAAAGCACTAACAGAAACCGGACCGCCGTTCAACAACAACAGCATTCACAGCAGCAACATTCGCAATTGTCCATATTCTGCACCTAAAATTCTATGTAGTTTGAAGCTTAAAAAAATTTACACCATGCGGAGATCCGACATCGCTTCCATGCACTCGTCGGATATCCTGAATCCCATATAGACCCGTCCGCCATCCTCCCCGAGACTGGTGAAGTACGGGTACACGTATCCAACCTCGGACAGTCTTCTTATTCCGCGGTACGCGTCATCCTTTACCACTCCGGTCCTGCTGGATATGTTCTCCAGGTCCATGACGTCGTCTTCCCTCCTCGGCCTGACAGTGGTACCCTCTGCGTACAGTACGCCCGCTATCATGCGGATGCCCGCGTCCTTGAAGAGGCCGTGATTGGCTTTCATTCATAGAAAGAGAATTGGAAGGGATTTAAGGTTTTCTGCGGTCGGCGGAAAAATGTCATTTTCCCTTCTTTGCCTTCTCCGCTTTCTCGTCCTTCTTTATCTGCTTCGATAGCTTGAGGAGTGTCATCTTGTTGCCGCATCCGCTGCAGACCACGTTCAGCTTCTTCTTCGCGCCCGTGCCGGTCAGGAAAGGCTCTTCCCACTTTTCCTTCCTCGTCTCCTCGTGCCCGCACTCCGGGCACTTGTACTTCACCGTGGCCTCGTCGTCCTCCTTGACCTTGAATATTCTTATCTCACCCGCGGGCTCCTTATTCTTGTTTTCAAGGACCCGCGTGGTTATGAACTCTATGGCCATCAAGATTCACCTGTAAAAATATTGTACCAGTGATAGAAAAAGGTCACTACTTGCCCGGTTTCAGCCCCGGCTTCTTCTTCAGCCTCAGTGCCTTGCTTCCGCATTTCCTGCACTTCGCTTTCCCGAGTCTGACCTGCTTGCTGCCAGCCCTGAGCTTGGATTTGCAGACCTTGCACACGAAGACGTTGCTGAATATCCTCGCAACGGCCTCTGGAAAAACCTTCTGTCCCATATTCACACCTTTCTATACAATGTAATAAGTTAGATTTAAATATTACTGAATGGGTATTTTAGTAAGTCTGGTGTCGGGATGGATTCAAGTGTAATTGGCAGCGCGGCGAAGGGACTTTCCGCATGGTACAGCAGCCTTGCCAGTCCGATATTCTACATCGTTTTGGGAGTGTTCATGGCCTTTGCCGTGAAGCAGGGGCTTTCATACGCACTGTCGAGCGACATGCCTGTCGTGGCCGTGCTTAGCCAGTCGATGCAGCACGACGACGCGTCGCACACCCACTACGGGTGGCTCGAGGACACGTACGGATACAGCGAGGAGTACATAGACTCATGGCCGGTGCCGACTGGGTTCCTGGTCGGCGACATGCCGGTGATAGAGGGGTCCGGCGTGTACAAAGTCGGGGACGTGATAGTGTATTCTATATCATGCGACGACTATCCGATGTACAGCTGCGACATACCGATAATACACAGGATAATCAAGATAAACGACGACGGCACGTACCAGACAAAGGGTGACAACAACCTTCACCAGCTCCCGTACGAGTTCAGCGTGCCGGAGGGGCAGATACACGGGAAGGTCGTCACCGTGATACCGAAGGTCGGGTACTTCAAGGTGACCATGACGAACCTGTTCGGGATGATGTGACACTGGACGTAATACAGAAAACTTTATAAGTGGGTTTCCTCAAATGAATATTTCAAAATGATATGGTGAACATATGGAGTTTTGCAAGAAATGCGGCAACATAATGAAGGTGGACAAGAAGAAGACCAAGTTTATGCTGGTGTGCAGTTGCGGTTATAAGATCCCGATGAAGACCAAGAAGGAAGCCTTCATAAGCAGCAAGCTCCCGGCGAAGAAGAAGGAGATTATTATAATGAAGAAGGGCGACGAGGCGATAGACCTTCCTAAGACCAAGGTCATGTGCCCGAGGTGCGAGCACATGGAAGCGTACTGGTGGATGCAGCAGACCAGGTCGGCGGACGAGCCTCCGACGATGTTCTACAGGTGCACGAAGTGCGGGCACAGCTGGAGAAGCTACGAGTGAGCATATCCAGTCCATTATTTAACTTTCAGTTCCTGTATTCTGTAAATGGTGCTCATGCCTGTCGCGAAGAGGTTTGAGGTCGACAACGTACTTTTTGATTGCAGCGGGACCATAATAAACGACATGGAGCCGGTCTACCGGGCGCATGTCGATAACTGCGTGCTGCACGATATGCCTGTCATGGGATTCGACAAATGGAGGGAGATGTCCCCGAGGATAACCGGTGCGAGGGACGTCTACAGGATAATATGCGAGAACTCCGGGCTGACTAAGGACTACGATATATTGTATGATGATTATTCAAAGTTTTACCAGCAGGCGAGGGAGGACTATCCGCCCGTGCCGCGCGTGGGCGTGTCCATCACGTTTGATGCATTGGCAGAACAGGGGAAGATGATGGGAGTGGTGAGCGCGCATCCGCAGGTCAACCTGGAATGCGACCTGTCAAGGTTTGGCTTCGACGGCTACATGTCCTTCATGGAAGGCGGCGTCCACGACAAGGGGAAGAGGATCGCAGAGATATGCTCCGAGCGCGGCCTGGATATTTCGAGGACGTGCTACGTCGGCGACACCAACAGGGACATACAGAGCGCGAGGAGGGCCGGCGTGATAGCCATAGGGGACGTCGGCGGATACGTGAACGAGCGCGTCATAGACAACACTCTGATGAAGCTCGAGAAGGCGGGATATCCGCATTCGAAGATATACGAGATGCCCGAATTGCTGGAAATCCTTATCTGATTCAAATGCGAGTTAACTGTTATGCTCACAGAAAGATACGTGCCCAGGAAGATATCCGACGTCTCGCCCAAGGACAGGAAGGTGTCCATAGTCGGCAGGATAATAGGGACTGATCCGGAAAAGGACTCCTTTGTGATGGAAGACGACACAGGGAGGATGGAGATATTATTCAACGAGCAGAGCTCGGCCGGCAGGGACGAGCTGGAGAAGGAGAAGGGAAAACAGGTGAGGCTGTTCTGCATACTCATCGGCAAGCAGGTTCACATGGACATTTTGCAGCCGGTTTCCGGATTAGACTTAAATCTGTTAAAGACGGTTGATGAATTATATTCCAAGGCCGGGGTGTGAAAATGGGTTGTTCGGACTATGTGAGGAAACTCTATGAGGCCAAGCCTGGCAATGACGGGGCGTATGTCGCGTCCTGCGGTCTCATGACAGGCATGATATCATCGAGCAGGGCGGTCGGCATGATAGGCGTATACACTCTCCTGCAGATGGCGCTTGAATATATAAAGTCAAATCCAGATTTAATTTATCAGTGCGCGAGGTTTTAGAAGATGTTCAAGGCTACGATTTCAGACATCGGTCTTTTGAAGGACCCCATGGTTTCCATTTCGGAACTGATAGACGAAGGGAACTTCAGGCTTACGAAGGAAGGCATAAAGTTCACGGCCGCCGACAGGGCCATGGTCTCGGTTGCAGACTATTTCCTTTCATCATCCGCATTCGACAGTTATGACATAGACGAGGACCACACGATGGGCCTCAACATACTCAACTTCCTTTCGGTGATAAAAAGGGCCGGCGCGAAGGACAAGGTGACGTTCGAGCTGGACGGCGCAAAGCTGAAGGTCGTGATAGACGGCGCAAGCAGGAGGATGTTCTCCGTGCCCATATTGAACCTCGGGGACGAGGACATACCACCGATAAGCCAGCTGGACTTCAAGTCGAAAGTCGTGATCAAATCTGATGTCGTGAACAACGGCATAGACGATGCGGACATAATAGGCGATTCCGTGATAATGTGCATAGGGCCGGAAAAGTTCTCCATGATGTCTGAGGACGACGTGAAGAGGACGGAGCTCGAGATGGACAAAGGAAACGAGTCAATGATAGAGATCGTAGCCCCGTCTGAGATGAGGTCGAAGTACGCGCTCGACTACCTTAGGAAGATGATGAAGGGGTCGAAGATGTCCGACATTGTCACGCTGCAGCACGGGACGGACTATCCTATGAAGATAGAATTCGCAGTCGGGGACAAGTCGAAGCTGTCATACATATTGGCACCTAGAGTCACAGAGGACTGACACTATTCCTGGTTAAAAAAAAGAAAGAAAAGGTGAAACCTTTCATTTCACTTTCTTGTACACTTGACCGTATATCGAGTATGCTATCACTTTCGATATGAAGAAGTATGCGGCGTATCCGACTATCGGCATCCACATGAATGCCAGTCTGGTTATCATCTTCACCAGCAGCACTACGATCCATGCTATCAGGTATTCCTGTGTGAACGCCTTCCTCGCAATTGTGGTGAAGTCGAACGCTTCCCCGAGGTGCTTCTTGTTTAGGCAGTTCAGCACGGCCATCGGTGTTATGTAGCTCGCCGCTATGGCAAGTATGACTGACACCGCAAAGAACGCGCCCGCTGTCATCATCGACGGCAAGAGCTGCATCCAGTTCTCCTGAAATATGGATTCGAACAGCGCCTGGGCTTCTCCGCTCGTCTGTATATCGAGCTGTGCCAGGCCAGCCTGGTCCATGTTGCTGATTATCACTCCAGCAATGTCGCCCGCGACTATGCCGAACCCGATCATTATCACTATTATGACCGGCATGAGGTACAGCGCATTCACGACGAACGCCTTAATTCCTACCCCGAAAAGGTATCCGAACTTCTCCCATTCGGGCATAGCTTTCTTCCTGTTCCTGCCCATTCCCGAGTTCTCAAGTGCGTACCCGAGGGCGGTCAGGTTCAATATCGGTATCACGCTAAGCAGTATACCGATGATCAGTTTTTTCAAGTCAGTGAAAGGTCTTTTGATTGCTTCTTCGTATTGCATATGATTAGAATTCGTCGCGGCCGCTTATAAAATCAGAACCTTATCAGAAAGTACAGCGCGGTCAGGAATATGAATGCGACAGCCAGCAGGTTCCCGTATATGGATATCTCCCCGCCGAACAGCCACACCTTCACGACTTCTATGGACAGCAGCAGGCCGACGAACAGCCTGACCCACCCACCCATGCTCGCCATATCGCTCACTTAAAGGATTCTACCCTATCATGGATAAAACTATCGGCGCGAACCTGTAGAAGAGTATCAGGTTGAATAGCAGGTTAGTCCCGCTCCACAGCATCTCGTCGAACGTGTCCCTGAACAGGAACGAGCCCAGCCCGCCGGTCACGAGGTTGTACAGCAGCGATAGCATTATGCCAATCAATGCTATGTCTCCCCCCAGCCAGCCGGTGAACACAGACGAGCCCGCAAGGAAGCCGACCGCCCCCATGGCAGGCACGCAGTAGAACACGTACGCCCCGAAGCTGCGGGTGAGTATGAAATGCAATGACAGCAGCGCGAGCCCCATTATCCCACCTACGCCAGGCCCGAACAGGTATCCTGTCAGTACGGCCACCAGTGTGACGAGCTCGAACCCGAACTTCCTCAGCTCGAACTCCCCTATGAAAAACGCCATCGCTATCTCTATCATCACGAGAACCATTATCACGAAGTGGCCGAGCGCGCCCGCGGCCGCGAATACGAAGCCGACCGTCGCAAGGAACACCAGGAAAGCCTTCCGCTTGTTTCCCATTATTTCATTGAAAATCCCAGAAATTTCCAGCAAAGCCATTAAAAGATTTACCCATTCTTAGAAATAAAAAGGGCACCAATTAGTATTAGTGGTATTGTGAAGAACGGGACGGTCGCGAGGATATTCTACGAGATAGCGGACATGCTGGAGATAAAGGGCGACGAGTACAGGTCGAGGGCGTACAGGAACGCGGCGCGTTCCGTCGAGACCATGGCTGAGCCGGTGGAGGACGTTGCGGCGAGAGGTGAGTTGGAAACAATACCTGGGGTCGGCGGTAGCCTTGCGGAGAAGATAGAGGAGATTGTGAAGAGCGACAGGCTCGGCTACCATGAGAAGCTGAAGAGGTCGATGCCCGTGAAGATAGACGAGCTGATGTCGGTGGAGGGCGTCGGCCCGAAGAAGGTGAAACTGTTCTATAACAAGCTGAAGGTCAGGTCGCTGAAGGACTTGGAGAAAGCCGCGAAGAATGGCAGGATAAGGAAGCTCGAGGGAATGGGCGAGAAGTCCGAGCAGCACATACTCGACAGCATAGAGTTTTTGAAGAGGAGCGGCGGGAGGACTTTGCTCGGGTATGCGATACCGACTGCGGACGGCGTGAAAGAGAATTTGAAATTGTTGAAGTACGTGGATGCAGTGGAAGTGGCGGGCTCCATACGCAGGATGAAGGAGACCATAGGAGACATAGACGTGCTCGTGGTCACGAAGAGGCCGTCGGCTGTAATGGAATATTTCACGAGCATGAGGGACGTCGAGAAGGTGGTCGCGAAGGGCGACGCCAAGAGTTCCGTCAGGCTGAAGGAAGGCATGAGTTGTGATTTGCGGGTGATAGACAGGGACTCGTTCGGGAGTGCACTGCTGTACTTCACGGGCTCAAAGGACCACAATGTGGCGCTGAGGAGGGTGGCGATAAAACATGGATTGAAGCTCAGCGAGTACGGCCTGTTCAAATCCGATAAGCAGATTGCGGGCAGGACCGAGAAGGAAGTGTACGGAAAACTTGGCATGGAATACATACCTCCCGAGATGCGCGAGAATACGGGGGAGATAGAGTTGGCCGGGAAGAAGAAACTTCCGAAGGTTGTCGGTTATGGCGACATGAAGGGCGACCTGCAGATGCACAGCAATTGGAGCGACGGCGTGAACACCATAGAGGAGATGGCGAAGGCGTGCAAGGCGATGGGATACGAGTACATGTGCATGACCGATCATGCGGGCAGGCTTCGGGTGTACAATGGAATGACGGAGAAGATATTGTCGAAGCAGGGGAATGAGATAGACGAGATTAACAAAAAAATTCGAGGGATAACAATTTTGAAGGGAGCTGAAGTGGACATAACTGTGGATGGAAGTTTGTCAATATCTGACAAGTATCTGAAGGAACTGGATGTGGTTGTGGCGTCAGTGCATAGCGGGATGACAGGCGACAACACGAAGAGGATCGCTGCTGCGATGGAGAACGAACATGTCGACATAATCGGGCACCCGACAGGCAGGCTGATACAGAAACGTCAGGGCTACACCATCGACATTGACAGACTGGCGGACGTGTCGAAAAGGACCGGCACGGTGCTGGAGATAGACGCTTATCCCAACAGGCTGGATCTGGGCGCGGACAATGTCAGGAGGGTCGTGGAGAAAGGATGCAATATCGCAATAGATACCGACTCGCACTCTGTCGATCATCTCCAGTACATGAGGCTCGGTATAGCCACGGCCAGGCGCGGATGGGTGCAGAAGAAAGACGTGATAAACGCGATGCCGCTAAAGAAATTAAAGAAATATCTTAAGATTTAGAAGTTGAACCTTTCTGAGAGAACCGAACTCAGTTTTTCCCCGAACCTGCTAGTCTTTTCGTCTATCATGTTCCTCAGTTTCTTGCCGAAGCTCATCTCTTTCATTCTCTTCTCTTTTTTCTTCACAGTTATCGGGACGAGCTCCGTGTCGCCTATCGTCTCCTCAGGTTCGGACTCCCTCGGTTTGAGGCTGACCCCCGCAAGGTTCGCGGCTATATCTAGAAAATGATTACAGGTTGGCGACGTCGGCTTGTACCAAAGCAGCGGACTTCCCTGGGCGGTGCTGTCCATGACGGTCTCGTCGAACGGTATCATGCCTATGACCGGCATGCCGAACATCTCTTCCGCTTTCTCTTTCGTCACCTCGTACTCCTTCTTCCTCACCTTGTTCAGCACCAGGTGGAACCTGCTGTGCCCGAGCGTCCTCGCGACCTCGTCGCATCGCTTTATGTCGCCCATGTTCGGCTTCGTCGGAGTCGTTAGATAAATTATCTCGTTGCACGCCTGGAAAGTCCCTATAGCCTCCTTACCCAGTCCGGGCGCTGAGTCGAGAATGATAAACTCGAAACGTTCGCTGTCCGCCAGTTCCTTGATTATGTCCTTCAGCCTCTCCATGTCGACCTTGTCCAGGTCGCTGAAGTGCTCGGATGCCGGTATGTACGCTACTCCGTTCTTGTACAGCGGCGCGAACTGCACGTCGAACTCTCCCGAAAAAACATTATTTATCGTTGAAGAATAATCGCTGGCTCCCATGTAGTAGCTAAGGTGCGGCGTTGTGACGTTGCAGTCTATGACCACGGTCTTCCTGCCTATTGCATTCAGCGCTATGGCCAGGTTGGCGGCGAATGTCGTCTTCCCGACTCCTCCTTTCCCAGAAATAATGGCTATCACCCTTGTCGGGCAGTTTGCATCGGCTGCGAGGGACATGAACCTCTCGCTGTCCGCCTTCCTCTTCGACATAGCAATCTTAATTGTAATTATCGGAAGCGGGGTTTATAAAAGTTGGTTGTCCATTTTTAGGTATGGAAAATGCAGTCGAGGAAAGGATGAAGGCAGTAGAACAGTCCAACGAAAGGGATTTCAACTGCTTCGGGGCCGCCCTCTACGTCACGGGCGTGATAGACGGGCTCAAAACCGTCAACACGGGACCTCTATATCCGGAGGAGGAGTTCGACCTCGCGGGGTACCTTGGACCGAAGAGGGTCGACGAGCCGGTCCCCGGCGGCTACTTCGGCATATTCACCGACCCTTCGTCCGACTACATAGCGCACCTGGGGATAATAGTGGATGTGGGGAGGAAGGACAGAAATGAGAGGTTTGCGGACACCCTCGTGTGGGAGAAGTGCGGCATTTTTCAAAAGGCAGGCTACAGCACCCTCGGAAGGTCCATGGAGAAGTACCGGCTGTACCGCGACGTCAGGTTCTACAGGGCGGATATGTGAAGGATGCAATGGGCCGAACGTATTTAAGTGTCGGACCGAATGTCCAAGCATGAATTTTGATAACATAACGTACGTTGACAGCACAAGCATAATAGATACATCCGTGAGGTCGGCCGAGTACAGCGAGTACAGGCACGTTTACCGCCACAGGAGGGCCGACAATCTCATACATATCCAGGCGATGGTGCTTCAGCTGGACGAGCCCGAGGATTTTCCTGTCAGGTGCCTTGTCCTAGCCGAGAGGGCGCCGATGGATGATGGTGATCATATCAAGGCGTACGTCGATCTGGGCAGATATGAAAGGACCGGTTTTTTGGGTTTGAGGAGTGTGAAGGGGATGAGGGATCTGCGCGAAGTTGAGTCTCCGTTCAGGGTGGAGAAGCTGGACGAGGACATGGCAGTGGCGTATACGTACGATTGGAGCACGCTTGGATGTGTCGTGGGTCATAAGGCTTAAATTTTTCAGATATATATCATACTTATGGGCTCGCATGTGGCCAGGAAGTCTGATTTTATAAGAATAGTCGATGCCACCGTCAGGAACGCCAAGTGGACGACCGACGTGTACGGTCCGCTGAAAGAACACGCTTTTTTGTCAAGCTACAGCGGTAGCATGGAACTGTACCTTTGCGGGAACGATTCCGTAGTGGAGAAGATTCTCCTTCTGGGTTCGCATCCGATACTGAAGGGCGACATGGTCAGGGCTTACGTGGACTGCAAGCATTTCGAAAAGGACGGCATACTTGGCAGGAGGGCTGCCGCGAGGAAGCTGGAGAAGGTCGAGGCTCCGTTGGCTTTGCAGAAGCT
>CAYRSQ010000024.1:0-12141 GCA_964427055.1 uncultured archaeon | reverse complement strand
GATAAGATTTCTCCCCATGGTCGAAATGACATATTCATCGAATTTGACTTTTTACAAGACCATCAAAGACGCCTGTTTAAAATTGCGCCTCACCAATATAAAAAGTGGAGGCAATCTCCGCTTTTTATACGATCCGCCTAGCAGTGTCTTAGTATTCTTTTGTGAGTTTGTCCAGTTCGGCCAGAGAAAAGACCGGGCCGTCCTTGCAGACGTACTTGCTCCCCACGTTGCACCGACCGCATTTCCCGATACCGCACTTCATCCGCATCTCAAGCGAGGTATAGATGTTCTCCTTCGAAAAACCGAGTTCAAAGAACACCGGGAGCGTGAAGCGGATCATGACCGGTGGTCCGCAGATGACCGCTACCGTGTTTTCCGCGCTGGGGGCAACCTGCTCGCATACCGCCGGAACAAATCCCTCTCTCCCCTTCATTTCTTTTTTATCCATTAGAAAGATACAGGATATGGCTCTCGCTTTTACTCTCGCCCTCACGGACAGGAAATCCCCGCTGAATTAGAAGTCAAACACTTCGTCCAGGGCATCGTCCGTGACATCAAAGACCAATTCTCTTGGCAGCAAGCTCTCCGTCTTAAAGAATCTGGGAAGACGATCATCTGTCTTCGTGAAACCGACAGCCTTATTGAAATCGCGTTCGCACATTAAAGCATTCCTGCCGATTTCTATTACATCCTCCACGCTCACGTCTTTGCCTGTAGCCTTTGTAAGGAGCCGGGCAATAATCTCCATTGCCGGAAGCGCCGGTCCGCAGAAATTACAGAGCCCCATGATATCCAGGACCATAGCATATGTCTGTATGTCCCGGGATGCCTTGATCTGGCCATCAGGAAGACTTGCATCAACTCCTTCTCTTCCCAGGATCAGATTGCCCGCTGTATGATCAGCGCCCATTGGGGATGTGGAATAGGTAACGCCAGTACCCTTCATCCCCCTCGGGTCATACCCTGCGAGGGACTGCCCTTTGACCGCCGGTACGCGGTTCACACCCAGTATTTTGCCTGTAAGTGTAGCGCCATTTCCTATTACACGACCCAGAATTGTCCCCTTACCGATCTCATCAACTATATTCTCAGCCGCTATGGCATCACCAAACTCAGCGATACCGCCTTCCATGGCCACACCTATCGCACAGCCAATTTCCATTGTGTCCAAACCATAATCATTGCATTTGCGATTTAAGGCAACAATGGCATCCAGGGAATCTATACACAGATTTGCCCCCATAAGGGCAATGGTTTCATATTCTAGGTTAAGAAGAGGGTTACCTTGGGCATCATTGAAAATGCTGGAACAGCGAATCACACAACCGGGTTGACAGGGATGAGTGACTTTTCCACCTCTCGCCTTGATTAATGCCACCATGGATTCAGCATCGATCTTTTGCCATCCCTCAAAGTCTCCTCTGCTGAAGTTCCGGGTTGGCAAGGCCTTCTCCGCGGCTATAGCTTTTACTAGGAAGGGAGTCCCCTGGTCAGCAAGGACCTTCTTTTGGGCAAGCTCCCTGTTCCAGTTCTTTGCTATCTCGTTGAACCCGCCTTCGTCCGCCAGTTTAACAAGTCCATCCGAAACCTTGCTATCACTATCATCAACCACAATTGCCTTGATTCCTTTCGAACCCATCACCGCGCCCAGACCACCACGACCCGCAAACCTGTTCGGCATTCCTTCCATGTCGGAGATAGCAATGGCTGAAGCACCTAACTGCATTTCACCCGCCGGGCCTATGGTTATAAAGCCGGCCTTGGACCCGTGCACCTTTTTCAGAAGATCTACTGTTTTATAGTTGCCCAAGCCTGCCAGATCATCAGCCGGCAGCAAGGTAGCTCCATTGCTGTTGACTTTCAAGACATAGCTGGCTTTGCCAGCAGGTTTCCCCTCTATAACAACCGCCTTGACCCCGAGCCTGGAAAGCTGCCGTCCCACAACTCCACCGGAATTGGCCTCTTTAATTCCACCGGTAAGAGGACTCTTGGCTCCTATTGATATCCGGCCGGAAGTCGAAACTTTTGTTCCCCCCAGCAACCCGGGGGCAATTACCAGTTTGTTTTCTTCGCCCAGGGGATCACAGACAGGATCAATCTCATCAAGGAGAAGCCGTGATATCAAACCCCTTCCGCCCAGCATCAGATATTTTTCAGGGACCGACTCAGCGCTAACCATACCATTACTCATATTTGCCCTTATTATTTTTGCCATTCCCTACACCCTCCTTTTATAATATCTTCAAAAAACTAAAGTGTTACAAAAAATGTTATTTGGGAGACATAACTCGAACAGCTGTCATTATCCAACCAACGTTATTTTTTATGGCAACCCATGTTGAACGACCATCTAGGGTAGGTGGATTATCAGAAGAAGCATCATCAGTTATGGTAACCCTAAAGTCAACAATCACTGTATCTGAAGCCACAAAGCGTTCTGGTTCTCCCTTTTAATTTTTAATAAGTAGGTGGGCTAATCACCCAAATTACCTCTGCCGGCTCTTCGCTGTTATTAATAAAACCGTGTGACTGACTGGAATCGAAATAAAAACTGTCCCCTTCACTCAAGCTATAAACTTTATCCTCAACCATTAGATCAAATTTGCCTGAAATGACATACCCGAATTCTTGACTCCCAAGATGTGCATAAAGTCCCTCGCTCCCCGCCTTGGGATCCAATCTTTTTAGAAGTGGTTCCATGTTCTTTCCTTCTAAGTTTTTTGCCAGCAAAAAAAGAGATGCGCCTTCTTGCGGGTATTTTATTCTGGCGCCTTCATCCCGCTTTATCACAACAGTGTCTTCTTCTACTCCCGGGACAAGAAATAAATCTACCAGTTTTACCCCCAATGCCGTTGCGATCCGCTTTAGCACGGAAATTGAGGGACTCACAACACCATTTTCGATTTGTGAAACATAGGCTTTTGTACAACCTGCAGCCTTACCGATATCTTGAAGGGTAAATTTCCTGCTTTTTCTCATCGATCTGATTACTTTGCCTAATTGCTCTAATTCCTTGAGCTTCTCGCTTCCCACCCTCAACTCCTCTCTTACGGATGTAATCATTATTAAAAATTTTTAAAAGTTAATAGGGAGTAAATACCTTCCTCTAAAAAATTGGCAAGATATTGCTTTAGGGATCACAGCCTAGGGGGTTGGCGATGCGATTGGGAAAGGGAGGTGAAGCGGCGGTCTTGCCCTTATCAGCCATAGTCACAGATGACTGAGGATATCCCGGAACATCGACGGGGCCTCGATGCGGCTGATGGTCCGCATGAACCCCTGATATTTCGGGCAGACCAAGGGATCTACCTTGTATATCTTTTGAATCAGCCTGGACGACCATCCATGATTCCCGGCGTGACTGCATGGCGGTTCAGTCCTCGTAATTTTAGATCCTTATAATTTTAAAAAAGATATCTCACACTACCCGCAATTCCACAGAATCCCTCAAACAACCAGTTACCCCCACTGTAAAGAGTGTGGTCCCAGTTCAACAATCGTAACACTGATATCTATACATTGTTGTTAAAGAACTTAAGAAACAAACTGGCTGTTCTAGTCAAAACCCTGACTTTCCCGATTGTGTAATCGCCGTTGTTCCTCATAAACTACATCGCAGCATGGTAAAGATTGATTATATCTTGTTCTGTAGTCGCGCGAGGATTGATTTTAACATTACCGCTAAGCATTGCATCTTTTGCCATTTGAGGAATTTTATCTGCAGTGATACCTACCTCAGATAAAGTTTTAGGAATATTTACATCTGAACATAGCTTTTCAACAGCATCAATAGCCAGTGGAGCGGCTTCTCGACCAGTCATTCTAAAAACATCTTCACCTAAAAGACTGGCTATACGCTTGTATTTTCCATTATCGGCCAACATGTTAAATCTCATGACATGTGGCAATAAAATTGCGTTAGCTACACCGTGGGGCAAATCAAAGAAGCCACCTAATGGATGTGCCATAGCATGCACATTACCTAACCGAGCCACACCAAAACTAACGCCGGCCAAGGTGCTGGCAACAATCATTCCTGCTGCTGCCTCAATATCATTACGGTCTGCTGTAAAAGACCGTAAATATTTTCCGATCATTCGAATCGCACTCGTTGCAAATGCTTCCGAAGCCGGGGAGGCAGCAAGATTAATGTAAGATTCAATAGCATGGACAAGTGCATCTATCCCGGTTGATGCAGCAATGTGAGTAGGCATTGTCGTTAGTATAGTAGGATCCAATAAAGCTATTTTAGGGATAATTTTTTTGCTCACAATAGTCATTTTATAATGCCTTTGAAGTATTGTAATAACAATAAATGGAGTAACCTCACTTCCCGTGCCTGTCGTTGTAGGTATTGCTATTATCGGCAAAGGATCATTTTGAAAATTTGCGATACCTTCGTAACTTTCAAGCTCTCCTTCATTAGTTGCCATAGCAGCAGCAGCTTTTGCTACATCCATAGGGCTCCCTCCGCCAAGGGCAATGATAACACCTGCTTTCATAGACTTTGCTATTTCACAGCACTTACAACATGTTTCTGTACTAGGATTAGGTTCAACTTCATCAAAAACATTATATTTAATGTTTCCTGTTTTCAAAGACGTTTCGATCCCACCTAACAAACCAGCCCGTACAATCCCCTTATCTGTAACAACTAAAGCCTTTGATATGTTTAAAAAATTAATTTCAGAAGATAGTCTATTTTTAACCGCCTCCAGTTCATAAACGAGATTACTAGGAAGCTGAAACTCAAACGGTTGTATATAATTTCTCATGATTTTCTGAACCTCCTTTTTACATTCTGATTTATCTGCAAAGATTTAATATATAAGAACGCATGAACCCCTTTTATTTCTTATATCCTCATCTTTAGCGCGCTTGTTGCATCTCAACCAATTCGTTTTTCAGAATTTTCAGGCAGAAATTGTCTCAGTTAGGATTGCCTTTTTTTCCTTTTTACTTTTTTTAATCCGAAAATCTTTTAGGGTTCCATAAATCCCTTTTGGCAAAAAGATTATAAGAGCAACCAGAGCAATACCGAAAATTACTTGTGATACACTTACAAAATCACTGCCAAAGGCAATCCTGAAGAATTCTTCCATTGAAATCATTATTGTCGAACCAATAAGAGGACCCATCATTGTGAACATACCACCAATGATCGCCTTAAAACAAATAGACAGCGATATTCCAACGCCCGAAACAGTGTGAGGATTCATATATGTAATATATTGGACGTAGATTACCCCCCCTATAGCCGTACAGAATGCGCTGATTATTGTAATCATCATCTTATACTTAATAACTTTTATCCCCAAAGATGCAGCAGCTATTTCGTCTTCTCCTATAGCTTTCAATGCTTTTTGCATTCTACTCGTATCTATTTTGTGCCATATATAGAACCCTATAAAAAGGAGGCACAAAGACAGATAATAAAAAAATATTTTGCTATCAGACTGTAAATACAACCACGGAATTCCCTCTGCTTTCTTTAAGGTAACCCCTAGAGAGCCACCTGTAATTCCCCTAAGAGCAACCACGGTTAATGCAACCACTTCTGCTAAAGCCAAAGTCACCAATGCAAAATAATCACCAACTACGCCAGACCTGAAGCAGGCATACCCAAGCACCGCTGCAACGAGAGTTGCCGCTAACGCTCCTATTATCATTCCAATCCAAGGGGACATACCATAGTAATTAAAAAGAAGCAGGGACACATATGCGCCTACTCCCATAAACGCTCCATGGCCCAGTGAAACAAGTCCGAAGCGGGCCATGTAAGACCATGCAGTAGCCAAGAAAGACCATATGAAAATTATTGTGGCAAGATGTATGAGATATTGAGATTTGACCACCAGCGGAATAATAAGTGATATAAGAAGCAAGGCTCCGATGATTGTTTTAAGTTTCATTTTTTCCATATTTAGTTTACCTCTCCTAAGAGACCTTGAGGTCGAACAATCATAACCAAGATAAATATACAGAGTACTATTACTTCTGAAAATTCAGCAGAAGTAAGAACGGCAGCAAGAGAGGAAACCATACCGATAATGAAAGCAGCGATAAATCCACCCAATAAATTCCCCATTCCACCAAGAACAACTATAATGAAGGCAGATATGGTAAAACTACCCCCAAACTGAGGGTGAACGGCATAGATAGGAACATAAAAGCTCGCAACAAGCCCTGTTAATGCACCACCTAAAGCAAGCGTTATATAAAAGATCTTGCTTGTGTTAATTCCCATCAGTCTTGCTATTTCCATGTCTTGAGCCATTGACCTGATTGCCAGTCCCATATACGTTTTATTCAAGAAAAGATATAGCAAGGCTATCGTAATCAGTGACCCCAAAAAAGCTAGAAGATATGATGCCCTGATGAATATTTCACCAACCTGCAAAACAGGCATAAAGATCTGTATGGTTCTATAATCGGCCCCCCAGATCCACATAGCTGAGTTCTCGATTATTATTATGACACTTGCTAGGGCCAGCAGTTGATTTAATCGAGGAGCATTCAAAAGAGGATTTATAACCAATTTATGAAGAACAACCCCCAAAACAGACATGATAAGCACCGCGCATACACAAGCCGCGATTAGGGGTAGGTGAAGATAGGTATAGAATGAATATACGAAATAAAAACCTAACATGACAAATTGTCCATATGCCATATGGATAACCTTTACAACGCCAAAAATAAGATTTAGCCCGATGGCTAAGAGAGCGAGAACACCTCCCAGTAAAATACCATTTATCAATGCCATCATAATTTGTTCGTTCATTCTACCCCCCTATAAACCTAAATAAGCTTTCTTGATATAATCATTCTGGTCAAAATCTTCTTTCTTACCCTTGAATACCAACCTGCCTGAATCAAAAAGGTATCCATAGTCAGCAAGATCCAAGGCTTTTTTAGCATTTTGTTCAACCATTAGGATTGAGTAACCGTTTTCTTTCATATGCTTTACAAACTCGAAAACACTATCAACTACTTTCGGCGCTAAGCCCAATGATGGTTCGTCGAGCATAACTATTTTAGGCTGAGACATAAGGCTTCTTGCAATCGCAAGCATTTGCCGTTCTCCACCGCTCATTAAACCGGCAGATTGTTTCTGTCTTTCTTTTAGAATGGGGAAAAGTGTAAATATTTCTTCTAATGTTTGCTGAAAATGTTTTCGCGCTTTTTTTGTGTAAGAGCCTGCCTTGAGATTATCGTAAACATTCAATTTAGGGAAAAGTCTCCCCCCTTCGGGGACCAGTGCGATACCCATTTCAACGATTTCATGGGCTTTTTTATTGTTTATTTGTTCGCCTTCGAAGAATATGCTTCCAAGGCGGGGCTTTAATAACCCCGATATTGACTTTAATAATGTGCTTTTCCCAGATCCGTTAGCCCCAACAACAATGACAGTCTGACCCGCTTTAATTTCTACTGATATGCTGTCAAGTGCTTTGAATTCTCCGTAAAAAGAAGTTATATTTTCTACTTTTAGCATAAGTTACCCGACCCTTCTTTAATCTTCGCCCAAATAGGCTTCAACAACTGTACTAGCATTCGAGACTTCTTCAGGGGATCCGTCGGCTATAAGCTCACCGTAATTAAGTACTATCACTCTATCAACAAGGCCCATCAAAACACCCATTATGTGCTCAACCCATATAATTGTAATGCCCATCTCGTCATGTATTTTTCTGAGGCACTCTCCAGCTACACTTAACTCTTCATGATTTAAGCCGCTTAAAACTTCATCAGCGAGCAATAATTCTGGTTTGGTTCCTAACGTTCTGGCAATTTCTAGTTTGCGAAGCTCAGCCGCAGTGAGTTTTACTGGCATAGTATCTTCATCTACTTTTAACCCGATAAAATTTAGGAGGTTAACAGCTTCTTCCTTTGCTTCTTCCTTTGCTTTGCGGTGGAAGGAACCACCTTTTTTTCCAAAAAGAATTCCGAGCATAACATTATCCAAAACACTTAGATCCAGAATGGGTTTTGGAATCTGGAATGTCCTAGCTATTCCTCTATGGCATATTTCATCCGGGGATAAACCACTTATATTCTTTCCGTTGAACATAATATTGCCCGACGTCGGTTTATATACCCCTGAGATCAAGTTGAATATTGTTGTTTTTCCTGAACCGTTCGGTCCTATGAGCCCTAAAAATTCGCCCTTTTCGAAACTAAAGGAAACATTTTTTACCGCGTGTATGCCCCCAAAATTCTTAACTAGATTTCGCACTTCAAGCATATGGTACCTCTCCGTTATATTTTAGTAGGGGGAGGGGACCCATCCCCCTCCCCCTACTAGACAGAAAAGAGACAAAATTTATTTTTTAATAGAGTACGGACTATCGGAAGGTGTTGGAAGCTTTAGGTCAATAGTTTTTAGACCTTCGGGCCATGCAATCCCGACCTTTTTATTTACCCACTCCGTAACAACAGGATATGACAGCAAGTTTTGGCCAGACAACTTATGTTCAGGCGGCGCAAATTTTACACCGTATCCGCAGGGCGTACCTCCTTCAGGAATATCAATTTCTAAAGCAGCTTTTCTAATTGTATCGGGATTAATAGCCCCGTATTTTTGCAAGGCAAGTGGAAAAACCTCTTTCAGTAATACCCATGTATGGCCAAAACCTTGAGTTGCATGAGTTTCAGGATCCGAGGACCCATATTTCTTTTTGTATCGCTCAAGGAATTCACCAATCAAGTCTCCGACTCCGGGCGCCAATGTGCTACGATCAAGTAGCTGACAGGGAGCAGGGTCAACATTATAAATGTAATTAACCAATGGTCCTAATGATTTATCCAATTCTTCAAAGTTGGCATACCCTGCACCATGACCTATGATTCCTCCCCATTTCAGACCCAGCTCTCTTGCCTGCCTGAAAAACATCACCACATCAGGAAAGTATCCCGTATGAAGAATGACATCCGGTTTTGCGGTTTTTAATTTCATGATAAGAGAGGAAAGATCTTTGGAAGTATGAGAATATGCCTCGTTAAGGACCAGTTTCATTTTATATTCTTCAATCTTCTGTATATTACCCGCGGCACACGAAACACCATAAGGACCATCTTCATGAATAATAGCTACTTTGACTTGATCAGGACTTGTATACCCAAGCTTCGCATAATTATCTTTTAACAATTCAATTGAACTTTTACCCCATTGTGAACCCATTGGTTGGACGCGAAACACATAGTTTAAGTGTCGATCTTGGACAACCTTGTCGGAGATAGCAATAATAACCCAAAAAATTGTTTTGTTTTTTTCACATATCGGACCGAGAGGAACGGCAATAGAACTAGAAAATACTCCCAGGATAACAGGGACCTTCTCTACAGAAATCAACCGCTCCGCCTCCCTGATGGCTACATCGGGGTTGCTTTGAGCATCGGCTTCGACCGCCTTAATCTTGTATTTCCCCAGAATCCCCCCCCGGTCGTTGATCATGTCAATTGCGATCAGAGAACCCCGGTGCCCCGCAAGGGCTCCTGCAGGAGCAAAAGCGCCAGTCTGTGAATCCAAAACACCAATTTTGATCTCATTGTCAGCTGCAAGTGCTCCATTGGAAAATGGAAAAAGAATTAAACACACCAAGATAAGATAAAATGACCACTTTTTCATAATACTCCCCCTTAATACTAGGATCATCCCCTTTAATAAGGGCATGTTAAAATAGTAGCTTTCCCCTCAGCTCAACTTACTATATATAAAGATTTTCTAATATTTATTTGAAGTGTGGCTTGTCTGCTCTGACGAAGGTATAAAAATGATATACACGGTAAATCATTTTTATACCTTCGTCAATAATAATTTTATCATTGTTAAAAATTTGTTAAAAGTGGGCTGGTGATACGATTGGGAAAGGGAGGTGGAGGGACGGTCTTGCCCTCCTTAATCGACAAGGTCTTTTCAATCATTTTCAGCCCATACAGAACTGGGGAGGCGAAAGCTATAGGTTGTTGCGCCATATACCGAGACGCTTCGGTTTCGGTATTAATTCTGCTTGCACTTTTTATTACGTCAAAGACTTATAAAAAGTGGGCTTCATTAATTCTGCTTGCACTTTTTTCCGCGCTTCAGGCTTGTAAAAATTGAGCCCCATCAATAAAAAAAGCGGAGGCAATCTCCGCTTTTGATACGATCCGCCAAGCGGTATTTCAGTATTCTTTTGTGAGTTTGTCCAGTTCGGCCAAGGAAAAGACCGGGCCGTCCTTGCAGACGTACTTGCTCCCCACGTTGCACCGACCGCATTTCCCGATACCGCACTTCATTCGCATCTCAAGCGACGTGTAAATGTTCTCCTTCGAAAAACCAAGATTGAAAAAGACCGGCAGCGTAAACCGTATCATGATCGGAGGTCCGCAGATGACCGCCACCGCGTTCTCCGAACTGGGCGCAACCTCTTCGCATACCGCAGGAACAAATCCCTCTCGCCCCGTCCAGGTATCGTCTCCCTTGTCCACCGTCACGTTCATGTCGATGTCGTCCCGCTTCTCCCAAGCCGCAAGCTCGTCCTTGTAGATCAGAAGACCGGGCTCACGTGCACCGTACACCACCGTGATCTTTCCAAAGTCCGAACGGTTGTCCTCATGGAGCATGTAGTTGATCAGCGACCGCAGGGTCGTAAAGGCGAACCCGCCTCCCACGATCACGATGTCCTTCCCCTTCAGGTAGTCGATCGGCCAGGTGTTACCGAGGGGGCCTCGAACACCCATGCGGGCGCCCTCTTCAAGGCTGTGCAGCTCCGAGGTGACAACGCCCGCCTTCTGAACCGTAAATTCCAGATATCCGGGCTGCGTCGGCGATGAGGCGATCCCGATCGGTGACTCCCCCTTGCCGAATATCGAAAGCTCCCCAAACTGTCCGGGCAGATAGGCAAAGCGCTCCTCATCCTCCTTGTTCACAAAGGTAAAACGAAAGGTCCTGATGTCCTTCGTCGTTACCTCCGTTATTATCTTGTCCACATCAACGGGTATCGGTATGTATGGGTTTTGCATAAACAACTCACCTATTGTACTGCGATACATTTTCACAAAGTCCGTTTTCTCAGGGCAGGGCCATCGCCCCCTCAACCACGGCCACGATATCGATATGCACGGGGCAGGATCGAATACACCGCCCGCATCCGACGCAGGAGACGACGTCAAAATTGTTTACGTAATAGGAAAACTTGTGGTTGATCCTCTGGCGCAGCCTCTGCGATTTTTTCGTCCGGGGGTTGTGTCCGCTCGTATGCAGGGTAAAGTCGGTAAACATGTACGAATCCCATATCCTCCTTCGCACCCCTTTACCAAACAAAGCTTCATCCTGTATATCAAAACAGTGACAGGTGGGGCATACAAAGGTGCACACGCCGCAGTTCAGACAGGGGGCGGCCGCCCCCACCCAGTACGAATCCTCAAAGACGCCCTCCAGTTTTTCCGCGGCCCCGTCCGTGGCGAGGACCCGGGTCTTGAGCTCGGAGATCTCTGTGAGCCTCTCTTCTAAATATTGCTCGTCCTTCGCCGTGGCATCCTCAAGGAGGTTGATCGAACCGAGGAGGTTCTCTCCCTTTTCTGTTATGCCCTTTAGAAAAAGCGCCTCTAAGCCCTTTACCATGAAGATGTCACTGCCCGTCGGGTCGGCGGCGCCGATCCCGAATGTGGAATAGAAATCGACCGGATCAACTCTGTCAAAGGCATAGCCTATGATAGTCGTATTCTTTCTCCTGTTTTCCCAGTAGGGATCGATAATGTCACCCCCGGCAAAGAGCTTGTCCATAACCTCAAAGCTTCGCACGTCACAGGGGCGCACCCCCATTATGATCCGCGTTCCAAAATCGAGGGGAACCTCCTCTGTCTCGGGGGCCCCCTTCGTTATCCGGTAGCGCACCATGCCGTCCGTCTGCGGGAAGAATACAGACTTGGGACTCTGTAATGTGTTGTAAAAGTCCAGCGTGACGGTACCTGGTTCCCGAATCTTCTGGAAATTGACGGCGGCGCCGTCCGCAACCGGGGCAAAGACCTCCCCCTTCCCCATCAGGGCAGCGACCAGTTCATCCGTTTTTTCAAGTCCGATCTTTCTCAACACGCCTTACTCCTCACAATAGTATCTCGTCCGCGTCGTCCACCCTGAAATCAACCATCGCCGGT
>CAYRSQ010000023.1:0-13552 GCA_964427055.1 uncultured archaeon | reverse complement strand
TTGTAAGCCATAGTGATAGGTTTACCTTCAGATACAACAGGATAATTTCTTATCACCATGTCGGCTTTGACTTCTGGCGACTTAGTCAGCATATATCTTAGCTTCTGAGGGTTTATGCCGATTGCAGAATTCAGAGAATATTCGTTTTGTTCCGCTCCTTCGACGATTATCTCAAACGCTGGATCTATTCCTCCCATAAGTTCCAAATCCAATGCATCTGGCTTATCCATGTCTCCCAATAAATCCGCATGTAAAGTCGCGCTATATCTGTTCATTTTTATGGAGTCTTTCGGGACAGTCTTGTCTGGTATCACTGTCCTATAGAATCGTTTCTCTTCCATCAGTCTCATTTCAAGCAAAAGATAGATGAACTCTGGTTTCTCGAAACTTGTGGTTGCTGGAGTTCCCTGCATTCCATTATATCTTTCTTCATACAGCTTTCTTAATGAATCAGATTTTCCATCGACATAGAGATCGGACAAAACGTCCTTTAGGCCCCTGTATTCGTTCATCCATTTAGCATATGTAATCTGACCTTTCAAAGAAGCCCTTGTTCTTGCATGATCATCAAAATCGTTAATGAGGTTTCTTGAAGCTTCTCCTACTTCAGGTCCGACAAGCGTCCTCCACGCATAAAAGCCACTCGTCTTAATTCTCTTAGCAGTTTCAGTTACGACGCCCCTAGACCTGAGTTTTTCATCCATATACTCAGCAAATTTATCAGAATATGATTTCTTCGTTTTTGCCTTAGTCGGATTTTCCATATACCACTAATAAATAGTAAATTACTTAAAGCTTTCTAAACCTACTGAATGTAACAGTTTTTACCTTTTCAAAACAAGATTAGAATATGGAATTCCCACTGAATGACATCATGTTGGACGCTGGTTTGATGGACTTCTCCAATATGACTTATTACGAATTCGGGAGAAACATCATATTGCCATTCCTGCTTTCTTTTATAATTCTGTGGTCTGTCCTTGAAAGGATAAAATTTTTCAACAAGGCTTCTAGAATGATAATCTCTTTGGGGATAAGCATCCTATTGGCCACTACGAGTTCGTTCATAGTAATGTCGGAATATATATCCTCCGTGGCGGGAACTTCCATGGTAGTCATTTTTGGCATAGTGCTTATAGGAGGGACAGTGCTTTGGGGTATCAAGTCTGGAGTTGACACGTACTATGCACTTGACAAAGATAAGGCCATAACCAAACTTAGAGAAAAGATTGCAAAGCTCAGAAGGGAGTATAGGGGAAAAAGAGATCCGGAAATCTTGAAACAGATAAAGGAGCTTGAAAAGAGAATTGAACAACTTGAATTTGAGCTGAAAGACAAACTGTCCAAATAGCAAATTTAAATCTCTCGCAGAAGAAAGTTAATTCAGAGGGTTAGTCCGATGCAGAATATATTTGAATATATAATTTTGAAGTCGTTGGAAGTCGGCATATATGACTTACTGATATTTGTATTCGCGCTGACGCTCTTCTATGCCATATTCAAAAAGTACAAGATACTGGGAGAGTCAGTCCTTATAAATGGTGTGCTGTCTTTCATAATAGCGTTTCTCATATTCGGATACCCTGTCATAGTTGGATACAGTCTCACATTGCCACTAGTCAAGTTTTTTACTCAGACCATGACATTTGTATTGCTGTTTTTCGTGGGTATACTGATAGCTAGCATGTTCTATCCAGACCTGTCAGGCTTTTTGACGAAGGCTTACTCCGACAGCACATCCTACGTATGGATAGGTGTAATACTGACTTTGGTTGCTTTACTGCTTAGCGGTGTGCTGGGTGTGATGTGGCAACAAGCGCCTATTCCAGGAAACATCCAAATTCCATCAGATCTCTCAGGTTCGGCTGCCGGTCTCATAATACTGTTAGCCGTGATTTTGATAGCATCATCCGTCGCTGTGAGTTGAAATAATATTGATTAAGTTGAAACCCGAATAATAGTAAAGGTTTAAAATATGGCAAACGTGTTCGAGCAAGTAATAATAAAGATGATAGACGTGGGCATGTTCCAATTCATGCTTCCGTTCATGATGACGTCTGCCATAGTATATGGTCTCCTTAGGAAATCGCAGATACTCGGATCCCCAAAAGAATCGGTCACGATAAATGCTACAGTGTCGCTTGTTATCGCTTTTATGGTGTGGGCGTCACCAATCATACTCGGAGTCGACATAGAGACCAGATTGGCGGCATTCTTCGTCCAGGGTATAAGCGTCACGCTGGTCGTGATGGTCGCATTGATGATAATAGGTATGATGTTACCTCCAGATTTGCCTTCCCAATTAAAGGACATATTCAAAGGAAACAACAAAATAATGACTGGTATATTGGTATCAGGTTTACTGATAGGATTGATACTTGTGGTCTCAAGCGGATTGATAGACATATACTTCCCGAACGTGTCCAGTGGTGGGTCGCTGAACTTATCGGACGAGACTATAACTACATTTGGCGTATTCTTGCTATTGGCGGGAAGCGTTTTAGTGTTCATCAAATTGAGTGGTTAAATGGCAACAACCTCGGTAATGGCAGAAATGATAGAATCTTTGAGGAACTTCGGTTTCTTTGAGTTTTATCTACCATTCTTCATAATGTTCACAGTTTTCTGGGCGGTCCTTACTAAGATAAAGCTCTTCGGAGACACATCAAATAAAAATGACAAGCTGGCCAGAAATGTAAATCTCATAGTTTCACTGGGAGCCTCTCTATACATACTTGCGAGCACAGAACTCGGATTTGAGTTCTCTGGATTTCTATCCACGTTGTTCGGAAGCACATTCTTGATACTATTGACTATAATCTCATTCACTGCAGTGCTATTTGTGGTATATGCAGTTGCGACTGGGAAGGATCTTATGCAAGAAAAAACGAACAGTTGGAAATTAATTGCTGCACTTGTATTGATTGCCGCGATATTATATGCACTTTCGGCTGCAGCTAACTCGCTGGGAATAGACTACATTTCGGGATTATCCTGGCCTGGATTGAACTTGAATACCAATCAACCACTATGGCTGCCCAATGTCGGAATAAGTGGAGAGGACACTCTCATACTCTTAATGATAGGAGTCACCATACTTGCAATAGTTTTTGTCACAAAAGGAGACTCTCCAAACTCAGGATGACTAAATTATTTTTCTGGTTTCTTTGTTGGTTCATCCTTCGGGGTTTCATGCTCCTTGATAATATCATATCCGGGAGAAAATCTTTCATTCTTGTAAAGTTCCATGGAGCCATATCCTAAGTTAGCTATCGCCAATGGCGCTGGCACTAGGAGATACCCTATAGCGCCCAAAACATCAGTGACTGATCTGTATCCATAAGCATCGGCCACTGTATGATTTGATTTCCTGTAAGAACTATAATGTCTGAGACCGTTGTATGCTCTAATTAGTTTGTCCGCGACAGTCAATCCAGTCGCAATCAACCCATAAGTAGGATTGATTATTCTTGCCGTATAGACTATACCAGCTTTCAATGCTTCGAAACATCTGCCTAGAAAACTTTTTGTACCATCGCTTATCTCAATGTCAACCCTTCCTTCCATCATAAAGAACATATGATTCAGGAATCTATTTAAACTTGCTATTTTTCACTACTTTAAAGTGAGTAAATATTCCTCCTCCGAGAAGTGTAAATTTCCAGGCACTATAATGACCATCGGAGACTTGCCGAACTCGGTTTCCTTAAGGTCTCCCACTTTTCCGTACTTTATAATCGAATCGTCATGGCCCGCTCTAGCGAAGACTACGACTTTAGTCTCATGATTGAACACGTTATCCTTTTCCATTCGCTCCAATTCGAGTAAAGTCTCCATAGCTTCGGCGGCAGTCATGCCTTTTCCGTCAGCTATATCCAACAAAAGGAGTGTATGCAACCCATTGGACTTGTTGAGCTTCAATGTCTTATAAACTGACATAGGAAGTTCTCCGCCTGTCTTCTCAAGGAACGGCACTGTGGCAGTCGCGCCGAATTTGTAGGCGTGCATGCCAGTTTCGCAGATGGCTGAAAGTATAGAGGCGTTATGAATGATTTTGGTATTTATGCCCCTCTTTCTGGCTTCTTCTATAAGAATTATGTGGGTAGTCGCCACCATGGGATCTCCAGGTACCAGTATCGATATATCCTTTGACTCAGATTCGTCTATGAGAACAGATGAATTTTGTTCCAAATCGTCCCTTCCGAGCTCAATTATCTCCATGTCTAGGATGTTTTCCAAGTTTTCTTTCCCATTCCAGATGCTGGTGTACGAATCTAGGTATACTTTTTCAGAGTTTTTCATAATTTCCATCCCTAGGGCAGTGACATCCTTCTCATCACTCAATCCAACTCCAATCAAGTTTAACATATCAATACCTTGACTGAATGGAAATTAAATAGTTAACAACTTTCATGGAAGTTGATACATCCATTTCCAAAACTTATATTATTTTATCGATTGCTTATCATAGTAGGTTAAGATGGCGAGTTTCGATATCATAGGTTCCAAGGACAAAGCAGTTGCGATAATTGAAATCAGAGACGACTCGGAAGACGAGTACAAGATTGCGAAAAAAATAATGAAAGAAAACAAGAATGTGAAATCCGTCCTGAGAAAGTTGTCAGGACGTGAAGGAGAATACAGGACAAGAGAATATTCGGTTGTCGTGGGGAATCCAAATACAGAAGTCGTCCATAAGGAGTACGGCTACTCCATAAAGATTGACCCACAAAAAACTTATTTCTCGGTAAGGGAGGGTCCGGAGAGACAGAAAATAGCTAAGCAGGTGAAACCTGGGCAGATTGTCATGGTAATGTTCGCTGGTGTAGGTCCTTATGCCATAGCTATAGCAAAGAACCAGCCCGGAGTGGAAAAAGTGATTGGGATAGATATCAACCCTGATGCAATCGGATACATGAAAGAAAACGTAAGGATAAACAAGCTCTCGCACAAGATAATTCCCATCCTAGGAGACGTAAAGACTGAAACCGGTACATGGTACGGTAAATGCGATCACATTGTGATGCCACTCCCATTGAAGGCCGCTGATTTCTTGGACGTAGCGTTGAAATGTTCCAAGAAAGGGTCTGTGATACACCTATATGGCAAGGGCAACAAGCTGGATGGTGATGTCTTCTCTGAGTCGAGACAGGAGATAAAGTATCGCATGGGGGAACTGGGTGCTGATTACGAGATAGTAAACGAGAGAATCGTTTTACCTTATGCCCCTGGAAGGTTCAAGGTTTGCATAGAGTTTAAAGTGTTATAATTGTTAAAATTTAGTAAAGTGATTGAATGCACGAAATTGTCAGCGAGGATAAAACTGAAAGGTTACTTGAAAGCAACTGCACCAAAATAGGAGAACATCTCTACATAAGGAAAGGTACCGGTATAGACATAGAACCAGAAATTGATGGTGATATACAGGTTGTTTTTTCCATGGGAGGAAGAGGGACTAGGCTAAAACACATAACAAATGACAAATACTCAAAACATCTCATCAAAGTCCATGGGAAACCCCTTAGCAGATACGCACTGGAAATGTGGTCGGAGAACGGTTTTAAAAATTTCCTCATATTAGTGGACGACACATACATCGGAGATAGCGTAAGAGAGTATTACAAAAACGGAGATGAGATTGGAGCCGTTATAAACTATTCTATAGAACATTCCAAATTGGGTTCAGGTGGAGCGATAAAATACGCCAAAGACCATGGACTCATAACGAAAGCTTACATAAACCATTATCCAGACGATATAATTATAAACTACCCTAACTTTGCGCATGATTTTGTTAGAGTATTCCTTTCCGCGATTAAATCTGGATATCAGTGTGTCGTTTTATGCGTACCTGGAAAACTGTATCCATACGGAGTCGTTATGGATAAGGACGGCAAGGTGACGGATTTCATTGAAAAACCATTCATAGCAATGGATACCAACACTGGTATATACGGAATGAACACCGATGCATTCGGTTTGATTGATGGAATAGAGCCTGATAAAGAGGTAAAGATAGAGAGAACAGTCATGAAGGGCATAGCCAAAAGTGATAAAATGTTGAAAGTTCTAATTCCCACAGAGTATTGGATACCTGTGAATGACGAACCGAACCTCAACAAATTCAGAGAAATTTTGGGATAGCATGCGGGGGTCCGATAGCATGGTCAATTCGACTGGATTCAGGATTCAGTGCTTTAGTAGCTACGTGGGTTCAAATCCCACCTCCCGCACTGTTTTAAACGTTGAATTGGCAGTAATTTATTGTGTATTTGCTTAACACGTCACACGTCATTCTCTTGAATGAAAATAGGATATTGATGACTAAAGAAATGAATTCCAAACAGCCCAAAGGGGTATACAGCCTACCAGGAGGGGTCATCGAAAAGACCGATTCTAATCCCGAAACCACTGCCATAAGAGAACTATACGAAGAGACTGGAATAAAAACTGAAGAGCTCGAAAATCTAGGGACATATTACACTATCATGACAAGGGATTTCCATGACACACCAGTTAAAATTAATCTATTCTATTGTAGAAACTTTTGTGGGAATTTGAAGTCAAGCGACGAAACCGTACCCGAATGGATAGAATTAGATAAATTCTTTAGAGGAGTCCCGACGGCATTAAAAGATGATTATTTCTACGACATTTTAGTGGCCATCATAAAAAGAAACTATAATATATCTGAAACAGAATAATTTTCTATGCCTGACTTTTATTTCTGGTCTGTTGTATTATTTTTCAGCATTCTAGGTATAATGATATATAGAGACAGGAAGAACCTTGAATTCCATAAAATAATGGTAATTAAAAGATCGAAAAAAGGAAGGAAACTAATACAAAACGTCGCGAGTTCTTCTCCTAGATTCTGGAATGCGGTGTCTCTGATATTTGTGATAGCAGCTTTTGTATTCATGATATACGGAACTTACTTGCTGTCCACATCTACATACCTTGTTTTAAATGGAATGATAACCAAACCTGCAATACAATTCATACTGCCCATACCACAATCACAGCCGATAAATGGGACTGGATTCATAGGCGTGCCGTTTTGGTTCTTGATACTGACTGTTCCTTTCGTGATGTTTCCCCATGAATTTGCTCATGGTGTGATAGCAAACGTGAACAAAATCAAGATAAAAAATGTGGGTCTTATGCAAGTCTTGATATTTTCGGGTGCTTTCGTAGAGCCAGATGAAAGGGACCTCAAAAAAGCAAAACTTCTGCCTAAATTGAAAGTTTTCAGTTCGGGCTCCATGACCAACCTAACGATAGCGATACTCCTGCTATTGGCTTCTAGATATCTGTTATGGCCAGCAGCTGTGCCTACAGGCGTATTGGTCACAGATGTGATAAAAAACAGTGGTGCTGAACTAGCTGGCCTGGAACCGGGAATGCTCATACAAGAGATTGACGGTAAGGTATTGAAAGTTGACTATGATGAATTCACGTTGAGTTATACATACTTATTGATGTCAGGAAATATCACATCCGAAAATATAAACTCTGTATCAACTATGGTAAGCGTGGGAGAAATATTGGAAAACTATGAACCTGGCCAGACAATGGAAATCATTGCAGATAACGAATATTATTACGTGAAACTATCGGGAAGACCTGAAAACTCCACTATACCTTATATCGGAATAAGTGGGGATGGCATAAGAACGAATGATTTCATGTCGGAATTCCTGTTCCCGTTTACATGGTGGTTAACCACACTAAGCTATTTCGTTGCCGTGTTCAACCTACTTCCCATATATCCATTAGATGGTGGATTGATGATTGAAGCAGTAGCCGAGAAATACACTGGTAAACATGCAAAACGGTTGACTAGCGCTGTGACAATTCTAACGATCTTTATGATAATATTCAACTTTATAGGACCATCTATTATATCCATGATTATTTAGAACTCACTTCTGTCTTCCTTATTTCAAAACCCTTCACTGGGTATATTCTTTGGGCGTTTCTGAGAACCTTCCTCTTTATTTTATCTGAGATTATAGAATTGACAAGTTCTTCCAGTGTCTCTTTTTCAACTTCGCTTTGTATGATGTTTCTGACATCGTCTCTAACAGCCGATTTTATGCTACTCTTGACTTTTCTTGGTATTATGAGTATTCCCTTGACTCTGATTTTGATGCCATCTTTCGTAGTGAGGTCTTGCACCGTGTCTACTCTAGTGGACCATCTTCCTACCATTCTAGAAATATAATCTCTCATGCATGTGGAGCCGACGAATTCAGTCATAGCTGTGTCTCCTTTAACTTCAACTACTTTGAAAGAAAACTTCATATAATATTTCCTGAAATCATTCACCAAATCCATGAGGCTTACTGATATTTTCCTGCCGAGTAGGAGGTTTGAATCTTCCGATAGTGTCTTGCCTAGTTCTGTCCTACCGAACATCTCTGGTGAAGACATCGTATACCATTCCTTTCCTTTCTTCTTTGCCATTTTTACATCACCATGCATTTATTTCTAAACTATCAATTTACTTATTTTGTGTTCGATTACTTTAATAAATTCCTCTTTTTTATCAGCATCTATGAATGCCCCAGCTGCGAAGGTGTGCCCTCCTGCTTCCCCACCCACGGCATCAGATGCTTCGAATAAAATATCTCTTAAATTAAAGTTTAAATGGTTTGGCATGCGGGCTGAAACTTTGAGTTTACCTCCATCGCTATTTGAAAATCCCAAAACTACCTTGTTGGGGCCTATCAATTTTGAGCTTAGTGCCATTGAAGACACGGTTCCTATCACTGTATCTGAAATCTTGTTTCCAGCGTCTATAATAGCCAAATTTTCCTTCTCCACGACATTCCCTTCCCTTATCCACGATAATCCTGATCCGAGCATGCGTTTGTATTCCCTTGATACGTCCCATACATCCTTCAATACATTCAAATCTCCGAGACACAGCCTTATTCCTATCTGGTAATTGCCTGTCCTTCCGCATGCATTCAGCATAGTGGCGAATTCTCTGACGTTTTGGACTTCTTCCGGTCTGCCCACTATGATATAAACTTCTCCGAAAATATCCTCTGGTTTGATGTGCCCATTTTTCATACGCTCGACTATCAGTGCAGATGCTAGCTTTCTGTGTTCTTCATCGGTCAAATCTCTGAGTCTCTTGAACTTTTCGCCATCCTTTATTTCTATCCCTATTTCAGAAAGAAGTTGAACTGCCCCAGATTCCGAACCTGTCACGTTCGGGATATCCAGCTCTGAAGAATATTCCAATGACTTGAATATTGGCATGCTGTTTCTCCCGTACATCCTTATACCCTTCTCCACTGTTATCTTTCCTAACATCTCAGCCTCCTCGACTATCTTCCCAGCTATCCCCTTAAGCTCCCAGTTCTCGTCCATTATGTCCCCTATAGCACCTATGACTGCCAAATCTACCATATCCGTATTTCTCATATCAAGTGCTTTGGCAAACAAATAGCAAACCATCGATCCCGATATTTCCTCCTCGCTGAATAGCAGGGGGTTTACGTGGAAAAGGTTCATATGTTCTTTCCTTATAGGTTCGTGATGATCCAGTATCAATACCTGTGTCTTCTCTATTATGTCCCAAAGGGCACCTATCTGGCCACTTCCGAGGTCAGTCAGTATAAGAATATCATCCTCTCTGAGATTAAGATTCTCGATCTCCTTCTCGGTCAATTGTTTTATCACTCGCAGATCAAACTCGCAATTCTCTCTTGTCAACGCTTTGACCAGTATTGACGCTGAACAAAGTCCGTCCGCATCATAATGAGAAACAAGCTTTACCCTTTTTTCCTTGAGCATGGTCTTCAATATGTTGGCTGTTCTTTCTATTTCTTCGAAAAACAATTTATCACTCTATTTGAAAATTAAATTCTTGGTTTAAATTGAACGATAGTCCGTACTTCCGGAGAGGGCCAGGCCGACTACTTCTGTACTATAAGTCTTGCCTCTTCTGGAGAATACTTCCATCCTTTAGGCATTTCTCCGTTTCTTACATAGTATTTGCCTAATCTCCTTATCTTGGACTCCAAGTTCTCCAATCCTTTCTTAGAATGTTTGTCAGACCTGTTTGACTCTAAATGAGTTCTTAGCTGTACTGATTTTCTCAGCAGGCTCATCATGTCATCTGGCAAATCTGGATAAACGTCATGCTCTTTCAATATAGCGTTAAGTTTTTTATCAGTGGCGGCCTTTATGTCAGGCACTCCATACATGTCTCTCAGAATCGTGCCTATCTGGGCGGAAGTCTTCCTCTCTTTGGCGAGCTTGACTATGATAGCTTCTATCTCGTTCTTAGTCATCTTTGTCCATTTTTTCGGCTTTATGATTACAGGCTTTGTGCTACTGCTTTTCCCTTTTTTCCTGCTGTATATTCTTGACATCAAATCACGCTTATCTATATTCTACCTATATGTTTTTTATTCTTTCCCTAATGCTTCTCTAAAGAACAATACTACCACAACTGATGCACTTGAAATAAAGCTCAACACGGCGCCTAACATGGTGATTATTACTGGTATTCCTTCGGATGCAATAACTGTCAAACCGACTCCCATGGAAAATATCAGAGCGCCAACGATAACTCCTACTATAGAATAGTTCTCTAGTGTCTCCATCCTGCTTTCTCCCTTAAGATTTTTTAACTTCAGCATATCTTGTCCTACCTTCTATCTCGTCTATCTTCTTTATTACTTCTTCGGCATTTTTATATTCTTCTCTGTATCCATTTAGTATACTTCTCCAGCATATATTTAAAACCGTGTAATGCGAGGAGCTTATGGATCCGTGAAGAAGCCTCAAATCAACTCCCTTATCCTCAATTCTCTTCGAATATCCTCCGAGACCAAAATCTATAAAATACACGTCTCCTGTACCGTTCTCCATTATCATGTTTGAGGTTGTCATATCCCCATGAATTATGTCGTTTGAATGGAGTTTCCCTATAGACCTGCCTATTTCGAATGACAGTTTCTCTATAGAGGATTTATCCGCTCTTTCAAAAAACTCTTTCACTTTGATGCCTTCTATGAACTGCATCGTTATCTTGCATGCTTCCTCGTCAACTTCAAGTATCTGTGGCGTGTTGACGCCTACAGTTCTCGCGTCCCTTATTAATTTGATTTCGTGTTTAGTCCTTTCTTTTCTCAATTTCTCGTCTATCTGTTCTATCCTATACTGTTTCTTTAATCTCTCCTTCACAAGGACTTTTTGTCCATATAGTTCATCTGTATATAATACTGCTTCCGCCCCGCGTGCAACAATCTCCATAAACATAGATGATTCTGAAACGATTAAAAACTTTTTTTGAGCATTCTTATTTTTAACATAAAACATCCAAGTATTAAACAAGAAGCTGTAAGGAGGTCAATCGAATGAAAGAATTCACAACAAACCCGCATATCATAGGCGGTATGGTTAGTATACTGATTGGAGTGATAGTTTACTTCTATCTTCCTGAATATGCATTCACCGTGTACGGAATACCATTAACAACGGCCATCCTGTCAGGAATCGGACTGGCCGCGATTTGCATGGGAATGAAAAAATAGGTTGGGAACGTTCCCACCAAATTTTATTTATACGGTGAGAAAACGTGTGGGGATATGCTTACATCAATTGCGACAAATGTGGAAATAGACTTAAAATAAGGTTAGGACAGAGGACGAGACAGTGCCCATATTGCAATAAAACTGTGAAGGTTGATGGAAAAGCAAAAGTAATGGTGAAATGATCACGCCGCAGTCAATCCTTCTTCCGTGATTTTGAATATACATTCGGCTTCAGGCAGATTGGCTGCATCCATCAATTTGCATACCCGTGTGCCAGCTCTTCCTTTTCTTAGATAAAGTCTATATGTGGTTTGATGCGCCAATACGTGTCCACCTACCGGCAAGGTTGGATCACCAAAGAGCATATCAGGCTTTGACATGACCTGATTAGTTATGTAGACTGCCAAATTATATCCATCTGCTATTCTCTGTAATGTGTGAAGGTGTTTGTTAAGTTTCTGCTGACGTTTAGCCAATTCACCTCTACCCACATAATCTGCTCTGAAATGGGAAGTTATACTATCTATGATTATCAACCCTATATTTTTCTCTGCTATCATCTCGGCTGCTTTTTCAATAAGGAATATCTGATGTTCACTATTGAATGCCCTTGCGACGTAAATTCTTTTCAGTGTCTCTTCAGGATCTAATCCTTGAGCCTTAGCTATACTGACTATTCTATTTGGAGAAAACGTATTTTCTGTATCTATAAAAAGACAATTCTTATTCAATCCTCCATTGTTTTTGGGTAGTTGTACATCTACAGCTAACTGGAATCCTAATTGTGATTTACCACTAGCAAATTGCCCGTAAGCTTCAGTAATGGCTTGTGTTTCAACACCACCTCCCAAAAGTTCATTGAAAGTATCGACGCCTGTTGTTATCTTATCAGCTGCTAATTTTCTTTTGTGTATCTTATCTGCAGTTTCGAACCCTATGTCAAGCATCTCTCTTACGGCATTGATTATCTTTCTCGACTGACCTTCTCCTATCTCGGCTATAGAAGCTAGTTCTGTCGGAGAAGCGACTGCGATGGCCATAGGATCGGTAAACCCAACTTCAGACAATCTTTCCGATATTTTTTTCCCTATACCTGGTATGTCTTCCAGAGATATTTTTTTGGAAATTAGTACGTTCTCAGGAACTGCTGGTATGTCCGATTCTTCTATACTTTCGGTCTCGTCAGGTTCCTCTATTTCCTCTATATCTTCAATTTCTTCTGTTTTGGATTTTCTAGCCATCAAATCAACCCAATTTCATTTTCAATAAAGACATTAATTTTTCACTCTCTTCTGATACATTTATTGGTTTCGCGGCATTTGCTATCATTTCCAACTTGTCATATCGTGTATTTTTCTTTACGTTTCCTTCGACTATATACTCTTTTCCTACCACATTTCCGCTGACTAAACCATATTTCTCGTCCTGACTCAGTTTGTCTATCTCAGATGCTTTCAAATCAGATATTCGTTCTGCTATCTCCCTGAAAGATACGATTCTCATTATTCCTGTCCCATCATCTATCATAAAAGATATATACATTTTAGGTTCTGGAGTTATGTTCCCGTGCGATTCGCATTCGAATTGACCGTCAGTTTCCTTCACCGTTTTACCACATTCTGGACATGTCCAGAAAATGAAGTTGCTTTTTATTACGTCTATGACAGTGCCTCTGATTTCATGTTTTCCAGGATTTATGTCCTTGATTTTAGATCGTGATGTATCTATCTGTAGGAAATTTTTAATCAAATCCTCAGTTGATGGGAAATCTATCTCAGATCCAAGTGCCTCGTCAGTGATATTGAAAATTTCACCATACTTCCCCAGGGATAATTCGACGTCTCCATAGATGTTCTCTTGTGCATAAGCTCCGCTGATCTGTACTATGTCGCCGAAATTAATCATTTCATCTTCAACCAGTTTAACCTGATCATTCCATAGAGGTATGCGGACAAACCCTGTCTTATCGCCCACGAACAAGTTGACAACTCGAC
>CAYRSQ010000022.1:0-13644 GCA_964427055.1 uncultured archaeon | reverse complement strand
CGGGTGAGGATTCTCGACTATATCGTGTCGAGATATACCCCGGAGAAGCTTAAGGCGGAACTCGACGCCTTTGAACCCGACGTCGTGGGGACCACATCGGTCACCATGAACTTCCCCGGCGCCGCGGATATCATCCGGACCGCCAAGAGACACCGCCCCTCCATCCGGACCGTCATGGGCGGCCCTCACGTCTCGTTCGATGCCGAGCGCACCCTTCAGACATATCCGGAGATAGACCTCCTGGTCCTGGGCGAAGGCGAGAGGACCATCATGGATCTGGTCCCCCATATCGCGGACCGGTCCGGGTGGCCCGACATACAGGGACTCGCGTTCAGGCAGGACGGTACCACCGTTGTCACCGGGCCGAGAGAACTGATAGCAGACCTTGATTCCATCCCCCTGCCGGCGCGGCACCTGCTCCCCCTGTCGAGATACCGGGCGCTCGGGTTCCCGGTCAGCATTATCACGAGCCGGGGGTGTCCGAATGCGTGCATATTCTGCCAGGGAAGACGCATGGTGGGGAAAAAAGTCCGTTACCGGAAGGTGGAATATGTCATGGACGAGATAGAGCAAATCCTGTCGTATGGCATCTCCCGGATCAATGTGGCGGACGACCTGTTCACCTCGAACAAGGCGCGGGTTCGCGAGGTGTGCGGACAGATCCTGGAGCGTGGCCTCACCTTCAAGTGGAGCGCCTTCGCGCGCGTCAATACGGTTGACCGGGAGACCCTCGATATGATGCGGGATGCCGGATGCGAAGCGATCAGCTTCGGCATAGAGTCGGGAAATCAGGAGATGCTCAGGCGCGTAAGGAAGGGGATCACGCTCGAGCAGGCACGAAATGCCGTCAGGCTGTGCAAGGAGGCGGGGATCCTGGCCCACGCGTCCTTCATGGTGGGCCTCCCCGGGGAGTCGCCGGAGTCCCTCAGAGACACGGGGGAATTCTCAAAGAGTCTGGGGATAGTCTACGGCTATCACTTTCTCTCTCCCTTCCCCGGTACCGATGTGCGTGAGCGGATCGAGGGGTACGACCTCGAAATCCTCACCGACGACTGGACGCGGTATGACGCGAACAGCGCCATCGTCAGGACATCGAGGCTCGGTCCCGAAGAGATGGAGGCATTCGTGGCGGCGTATGATCAGGAAATAAATGAAGAATGGGAGAAAAAAGTGCGCGATTACCGGGAGGGGCGGGGGCTGCCGGAAGACAACATGAGGGTCGGCGGGCACTTCAGGATGCAGCTGGTCTACCGGATCCTCTCCGAGGACCTGATCGAGGCCCACGGCCATCTCCCCGTGGATCATGCCTCCGGTAACGGGTCTGTCGGCACGCTGTGCGGCAGGATCGCGGAGGCGACCGGTTTTGACCCCGGGCTGGTTCGCAGCACCATAGAAGATTTTGTCAATGCCGAGTATCTCAAGCCGCGGCGCTTGGGAGACACCCTCGAATGGCACTGGACCCACAACAACCGGGTCGACGGGTAAGAGCACGTAGCGATTCGCTGCATGCCCGTGTCAGACCAACGCCTCGATGACGGATTGGGCGGAGCCGGAAGCGACGGGCTGGAGGCGAAATTCCCTTACGTACCAGTATTCTTCTGCGAAGTATTATTTCTTTGGTTTCCGCCAGAGGTAGCCGCTGTCAAATAAGCGATTCACAAGATGCCGTACAGCCCAAAAGACAAGCATACCAAGGCCTGCAAGTCCCAACAGTACCAACGCTACAGTATTCATCACCACTCTCCTTCTCATGCATTGCGAGACAGAGATCTTTTGATCTCTCATTCTTCGTGAGTTTATTGGTGTCAACTGCCTTATAAAACGCGTCTAAGGCTTTATATCCACTATCCTTTCAGCTCCCGACTCCTACACAGATACCCAATTAGACTCAAGGCAATGAAAATAATTCAAAGAAATTTTTCAGGGAATTCGCGGTGAGGGGGTCAACCCGGGCAAGATACGATATGCATTCCCATGCGGGAGCATAAAACCGGGTACAGAATTGGTTGATTAATATGGGGAATATTCCCCAGCCCTCCAATTTTCCCTCAAACAGTATCGAATTTTTACGCTCTCTCTGAATTTGCTGAGTCAGTCTTTGTTTCGTTCATTATGGTTTCTCTCTGAGCGCTTTTTATCGGTCAGTATTCGTATCAACCATGCATTGTCACATTTTCGTCACCAGTACGCGGTACTCCCCTTCGCCTTCAGCGGGCAGGAAGGAAGCGCAGCAGGGAATGCCACCCTTATAGCCCTTGGGAAAAGAGGGCCAGGCCCACGCTGCCACCCCGCTGATATGGTAGCAGCGAGCACCTTTCTCTCGGATGGCGACCACCTCGGACCGGTCGGGTTCGGGATAGACCTCGTTGAGCACGACCGCCTCCGGCCACAGGCAGGGGATGTACCTCGTCAAGGCGCCCCTTCTCGATACATTGAGGAGGATCGTCGGACGGCCTTTGAGCGTTCGCACAACTTGTTCAAAGTTCTCGCTCTTCTTCAGGTCCACGGAATGGATCGGTCCTTGGAACCCGTCGTTTCGCATGTTCTCGACCACCCTCCTGCCGATAAAACCCATACCGCCGATGACGATCAGGGCCGTGTCCTCCGGCATCTCTTCGATCTGCTTGATCTGTTCGATTGCCCGATGGACCGCCGTCGCCGTGATCTCCTGTTCGACTGGATCCTTCAGGATATCCTTCGCCTTGAGCAGACCGGGAATGATTCCGGCAAAGGTCTTCTGCTCGGCCCCCACCAGTGTCCGGATGCGCTCCATGCGTTCGACCATGATGCTCAGATTCCCGCCGACGTCTCCCTCCAATGCGTCCTCAGTTGCTCCAATTCCGAAATACAGCCCCCATCTCCCGTTTTGTCTCAGGACGCCGACCACGCGTGGCGACCATTGGAAATTACGGGCATACCAGCGATAGACATACTTCCGGAGATACCGTTCATCGGCGGCATAGAGGAGAAAGACATTTCTGATCGCCCGCCTGAACACAAAGCGGTTCAAAAACCCGATGAACGTGTAGAGCCAGACCCGCCCCATGAAGAAGGAAAAAATCAGGACGAAGATGCGCCGGAGATGATCCCTGACCTCGCGTCCGATATGGGCTCTTGCTCCCTTCGCTCCTTGCCTTGGAAGGGACGTTTCTTCTGCTCTCTGTGAACTCGATAAATCATTTGTCATTTGCTCAGCTTCCTCTCACTTTCGTTTCTGTATTTATCCCGAAGCATCATCGTCAGGAGCTCTTTCAGCTCTTGGGGAAAGCGTTTGGGACGACCTTCATGTCCGAAAAAACGATCTGCTGGCGACCCACCGCATGGATGTCGCCGCTGGCGACGTTGGTAAAATCACCCTGAAGGGTAAAGCTCGCACCGGTCACCTCGGCCACTCCCATCCTCACCCGAATCGTATCGCCAAAACGAAAGTCGCGCCGGTAGTCGTAATAGGCGTTTTTGGTCTTCAGTAGGTATCGGCTTCCCGCCGCCTCCTTGAAGCCCGGAATCATATCCAGCCCCATCAACTCCCGAACGACGCCAAAGAGCCGCGCGTACTCGTCGTGGCTCATGTTTCCCTCGGCGTTGGTGTTGCAGAAGGTCACACGCACTGTATGCTCGTACTTCCTCTCCATCCCTTCTCCCTTCCCGCGTGTCACGGGGGCGACAGATGCAGTTCTTCTATCCCTTTCTGAATTTGTTGATTTGCTTGCCATTTCATTCATTTTCGTTCCCTGTTTTTGAGTGTTTGCAGTCATTACATCTGTCTCCTGATTTCATGCGCGTCATCACGCGACCTGTCTCTCTTGCAGATCAACTGCTTAGACTCAGGCTGATAGAAATAATCCAAAAATTTTCAGAAAAATTTTGCCCGCCAAACGGATCTTGTAACGGGCCGTCACAGGGCGCGAGGAAATAATGTTGAAATGCCGGAGTTCTATGGACTCCTTAGAAAATATGGATATATGATTGGAGACCCCGATCATTCGCCACGAGAGGGTGTTGGGCGCTCAACGGTCTGGACGTATTTGCTATACTCCAACAAATTCTGGTTCTTATGGATCCGTAATATTCAAAGTCTTGCTCAGTTTTTAATTGGTGCCGCATCCGTGATGTGAACCTCGGAGAAGCGGTGGAAGGCGGGTTCGTAGAGCAGCGAAACCTTTCCGAGGCCGCCGTTTAAGTTTTTTCTGATAATGCACTCGAAAACCCGACTCTCATTCTTAACCTCATTGTAAATCTTTCTCAGGTGGAAGAGCCCCATTGCATTGGCATGTTCAGTCATCCCTTCCCATGCATCGAGGTCTTCGATGCCAGGAATGAAAAACTGGTTGTCGTCCGTAACTGTTGTGTAGTTCTCTTCCGGGTGCAGAAATCCCACCACGTCGGCATATTCGGTAATGCTTTCCCATGCCTCGAGATCTTTGATCAGGGGTCTTTTGTCAAACCTGGATTGAGCGCTTCCCGACACATGTGCCGAAGCCAGTATTGGTATCTCCAACTCTCTTGCAAGCAACTTGATTGACCGTGAAAGATTCGCCACCTGACTGGTATCTCTCTGGTCCTTCACATCCAAGAGGTGTTGGAGGCTGTCGATCACTACCAGGCCGATTTCCTTCACCGATTGAAAGGCCGTGATCTTCTGCCGAACCTCTTCAAGAGAAAGAGCCGGACTGTCATCGACAAAGAGTGGTGTTTCGCGGAGGTACGTCGAGCCATTCACCGTTCCCGGCCACTCAATCTCTTTCAGGGTCCCCATGGAATAATGGTCCGACCTCACTTTGCCACGAGAACAGACGAATCGCTTGTGGATCTGTTCCGCCGAAAGCTTCATGCTGAAGATGACCACAGAAATATCGCTGTCGGGTCCGATGACATTTTCGACAATGTTCACCAGAAAATCTGTTTTCCCCAGGGATGACCGCGCGGCGATGACGATAAAATCGTCAGGCTGAATTCCAAAGGTAAACCAATCGAGTGAATCGAAGCCGTAGCTCATCCCATCGAATGTGGCTTTTCGTGAATAAGCTCTCTCCAGTTTATCAAATGCACTTCTCGAATAACTATTTATCCTGGTAAGGCCCCTTCTTTTGTCTGTATCGTTTTTTTCTTTTTTCATTTCCGATAACACTCCCTAGGACTCGCGACCCGATTTCCACCCCTCGGCCTGTCATCCGTAATCTTCTTGAGTTTCGTCGAGGTTCATATTCCTATCCACAGTCTCTATAATGACTATTTCGCATTCCATTGCGTTTACTTCCCCTCAAATGATCATGCTAGAGTAGTCGCCATCAGCACCCAAACGGGGACTAAAAAGGTGCCTGACCACTTATTTTTGTTGATTCTTATGTGCTTATCTTATCCATGTCATTGAGCCATTTGCCTACCAGCGCCTGGGTGAGGTTGGTCGCCATGGCCTAAACGCTGACGGCCCACAGGCCGATGATATAGAAAAAGCTCCGCTGGTGAAATTCAAGGCCGTCTTCCGTTTCAACAACCCGAGCGATTACATCGCCCTTTCCCATGCGGATCAAGCAGGATCGGGTTTTCGCTCTCTCTGGATTTGCTGATTCAGTCGTCAATCCGTTCATTATTGCTCCTTTCTGGGCCATCTTCATCGGTCAGTATCCTAGTCACCCTCCACCTGTCACATCTTCGTCATCAGCACGCGGTATTCCCCTTCATCTTCGCCGGGCAGGAAGGAGGCGCAGCAGGGGATGCCCCCCCCCTGTACCCTAGCGGAAAGAGCGGTCAGGCTTACCCGTGAACATAACCGATGATGATAGCCAAAGGGAATTGAGAAGGGGTTTTTAAGTCTAAAATCGATTTTCTCTCCCCACTTGATATCTTTATTGCACCATTTCACATAGAGCTGTTTTTTCTCTATAGATAGACTTTCAACGATTTTTTACAAAGAGGGCTTTGAGGATCTGATTTTCTTCCTGTACTCTTTAAAACTGAGTTTATCGAAGGTATACAGGACTTCAAATACGAGTTTACACCATAAATGGTCGGGTAAGAGCATTGAATATGTTTTGAAACACACACAGTCCGAACCCTTTTTCTCTTCACTGAAATTTAATTCTGAAAACCTTTAAAATTATTAACATTATTTGCGAGAAATATCCTATTTTTCGTTGTTTTCCCTCCACTCTTTTCTCCATACAGCCCTGCGATGTGCAATCTGCTCCTCAATGATTCGAATATCGGTACCGTATATCTGCCTTGAAAGATTTCGTATCAATTCAGCCCTCTCTGCCAAATAGGCAGTGGTATCTATTTCAGATCGGAAACTGAAAGGGGGAGAAGCGTCTTGTAATTGCAATCGTGCGTAACCGGCAAAATTCGGCAGACCTATGATATCGAGAGCACTGAAATGAGGATAGAGCATGGGGGAAAGCAGGTCAGCATCTTCCTTTCCCAACCTGAACATTATGAATGTACCTACATTACCGATAATTGCCGACAAGAGATTGTTCTTGTCGAACGTCTGCTGAGTAAACTGGGCGGCATACTGCGTGGCCAGTATCAAACCGAGTCTATACTTTCTTGCCTCACTGAGTAGTTGCATGAGATCTTCGGACGGAAGATTATGAGCCTCATCGATGTAGAAAAAGAACTCTCGTCGATCCTTTAGCTTCCTCTCTCCTCGTTTCATGGCAGCTATCTTGAATCGGGAAACAATCTGATTGGATAGCAGGGCGCTCACTGCTGCACCGAATTGTCCTTTCCCCAACTTGACCAGAAGTATTTTCCCCGCGTTCATGATGTCTTCGAAATCAAAAGAGGTCTTTTCTTGACCAATTATGTTCCTAAGGGTTGAATCCTGAATAAACCTAGACAATTTTGACGTTATATATGGGCTGAGGGCAGAAATCTTCGCATCGCCCGATGTTCTCTCAAGCTCATCAATAAAATCAATGACCTGAGGATCCGCTGTCGTTTTCCTGAGCCAGTTACGAAACTCTTCATTCAGATAACACAATGAAAATTCCAGGAGTGTCGGTGTAAATCCGTCTCGGGGCTTATCAGACAAAAGGAGTTTCATCATTCCTCTAAAGTTGGACTCGAATATCGGGCCCCCTGTCTGTTTCATGTCATACACGCGGTCCAGCGTAATATATAGCTCATCAATAATAAGGTCCCTTTCTTCCTTTGTTCTGAATTGAAGAAGATTAAATCCTACCGGTCGAGTCCTATCGAGCACATCAAAGAGAATCACATCTTCCTGTCTTGCTCGCGGAATTTTCCCCAGAACGGTATCGACCAGATCGCCGTGCGGATCGATAAGAGCCAGGCCCCTGCCCGCACGAATATCTTGCAGGATCATAGATTCCATCATTGTTGACTTGCCCGTACCTGTTTGACCGAGAATGACCGTGTGCCTGAGACGGTCTTCCACATCAATAGGTACAGGCTGCACCATTCCTGAATGCTCATTGACACAGAGTCTCAAAGACCCTTCATGCTGGTTAGCATTGATGGGAAGAACAGCAAAAGAGGTCTTCGACCGTTTGAGTGGGAGATAAGGGCATTCCTGTAGTGGTGGTGATGGAATCCTGAAGGCTGATGCAGTTTCAGTAAGGCAGAACGGTTCTGTTTCTGAAAAACAATACGCCTCCTCGATGGAAGCCACTGACACTTCAGAGCAGGAAAAGCCACCCCGGAAGGTCATTGTATCCCCCTCAGTGGATTTACATGTCGTGATAGATTGTCCCAGCATACTCCCGAGAGCGATGTCGATGGGATGAGCGGCCAGCATGTAAACACCGACATTAAAACAGGAATGAGAAAGTTCGTTAAGACGTTTTAGGTTGATGTCCCGCAGCAGATTGACTTGTCGGTTAAGGGTCACATGGTATTCACGACCGCCTGTCACAAATGATTCACAGGTAGAGACAACTGTCATAAGGCGTTCTCTCTCCGCTACGTCCATGGTACGTGGCCTTATGCTGACAACTACCTGGATCGGATCGAGTTGAGCCATGATCGTGCCCATAAACTTCGTCCAATCTTCGGCACACGGCACCCATGGGAAACAATGAGTGATTTTGTACTGTGTATCTCCTTTTGTCACATCATTCTGAGGCGTAAAACCCATTGAAGAACGCTGATATGGTGTGGTAAGCGAAAGTTCTTCCTGCCGCCGATGGACAAACAACGCATGGGTTGGCTGAAAGGGAGCTCGTCTATACTCTAATTCGCATTTATCGATTATGGGAATAAATTCGGCCTCTGGGTGAGTAGCGGTAAGAAGGGGCATTAATGTCAGATATTTGGAAATAGCCTCTTCCTTAGCTTTTTCCTCTGTTGCAGCGATCACATGTATAAAAAGAGTCACCAAAAGGTTCCCCTGCATTCTATACATAAGGTTCGGCAGTGCTGAAAGGGTTAACTCAAGACAAACGTCGGGTGGCCATGATGCAAGAGGACTGAGGAGAGATTCTCGTCTGCGTTGCTGTACGTCGGGATCAAGGGGATTAAAAGATTGACCTTTGGGCCCACGATCGTATAGCTGCCCTGAAAAGAGATTGCCATGGAGAAGTGAATGTAGTTTAACGGCACAGGTCGCGTGAAATCTGCCGTTGATATTTTTCACTGATATTATGGGAAAGTATTGCGTCGTATTCACATTAAACCTCCTATTTATCCTTCTTTTGAATTACTTAATATGAATACCGATTTCATATCTGTCTTTTCGAGATGAAGGATTCTCTGCACTGCTTCCTCAGACAATCCTTTATCCAGTAATTCTTGAGCCATCGACAGCTTTATGCCTGTGTTTTCTTTCCGGGGAATAACAAAAGAAGGGTTCGTCTCCAGATTGAGCTCTAATTGGGACACCATAGTTTTTTTAATAGTTTCCAGTTCCTTTTTTAGTTGATCATTCATCATTGTATCAGCCATTCGGGTATCTCCTTGGTTTATTTTCCAGCCCTCCCGGAAGGGAGGGCTGGTTGGTGGTCTGAGTTACGTTAAAAGACACCGTTTTGATATGCCTGGACTCTCCGCTGATTATGAAGCAGGCGCTGCTGGAGTTGCTGCCTGAGACGTTACCTCCCTCATGACCGGTATACCCGATGATACTCAAGGCGATGAGCAAAAGCAGTGCCACTGCCGCTATCGAAAGACCCCGGTTGTCACGGAACCTATCCATGATCGCATGAGTCAGGTCATTAATTTTCCGCTGGAGCCTCGCGATATCCGAATCGACCCTGCTCAGGGAAAGAGTCGTATCAAAATACCGGTCCGCCTGCATAGCCAGCTCATAGACCTGAAAGGTTCAGAGGGGCGATATCCGCCGGTGTTGAAACCGCTCGCTTTATTCACCACGGAACAACAGCCTATGGACGGGCATCTTTATCTCGGTCTACCGCCCGAAGCTGTCCAACTGGATACTCAGCCTCAATTTGGTTCTCGGTGGGATTGCCTTGAGCTATGCGCACCCTCGATCGTTGATATGTCTTGAAGAACCGTTCTTAAGGTGAACGCATATCAGCTTGAACTTTGCATCCTGGAATTGAGCCTCTACCGTCTGAACCTCTGAAATTTTGATATTCATTTGACTGAGGAGGTTCACCTGGTGACCGATCCAGCGCGCTTCAACAGTCATAGGGAGCAGCAAAAGGATTTCCAAGGATTCCAAAGATGCTTTCAGACGAGAGGCGGCAGAAACCTTCCGAGGATTCCACTGCATATCCTTTATCACCCTCTTAATCAGAGAAAACCCCTTGAAATCGCTGTTGCTCAGAGGGAGAATACCTCCATCCAAGAGGTCGATTTCGTGGTACTCGCGGTTTACCGTATTGTAGACGACAGTCTTTGCTCCGAGAGTATACATCTCCCTGATGTAGGATATGGGGCTGCGGTATGAAAGGATAAGGGCTGGAAATGTTCCTTCACGAACCATATCCATGTGTTTTTGACCGAGTGCAGCCAATTTTTCTGGAGGTAACTCCTTGAATTCAGGTGTACTTTTTTTAGCAGCCTCAGCGGGCACGGTGGCCTTTCGGATGTCGGGGGTCGGCTTGGAAAGGATTGTTTTCCTGAAGACTTGATGCTCCTCGGGGGGGATGACCCTTAGAGTTATCTTTTCAGCTTTCTGTTTCTTCATTTTCTGTGCTTTGCTTTGCGATACAAGATAAACACCTTCTGTAAAAAAGAGGTGCAGAACAATAGAAAACATCAGAAATGCCATTAACAGAATCTTTGATGGTGTGGTGAACTTATGTAATGGAGCAAAAGTCACGCTGGATATCGTCCTGAAGATATTCCTTTTTTTAAGTTTATGCGTCGCTCTCCCTGGGCTTTTTACGTCTCGACAAAGGGACGCGCCAACCTCACTCACATCGCTAATAAAGTCGTCTAATTTGAGATTATGATCTTTTCTGTTTATATCCCTTGGCTGCACGATTCACCTTCCTGACATAGTCGATGGTCTCCCGTATTCTTGGGATTCTATGGCCGGCGCCAATTACATGGGCAGGCCCGGCATTGTACGCTGCCAAGGCAAGATCTCTATTCCCGAAGATACGGAACATTTTCTTGAAATAGATGAGTCCTACCTGGATGTTGATGTCTTCGTCGAAAAGCTCCGTGCGGGTCACGCCATAAAGTTTAGCGGTATCCGGCATGACCTGCATAACCCCGCATGCCCCTTTGGGCGAAACCGCCCGGTTGTTAAATTGAGACTCGACATGAGCAATCCCTAGGGCAAGGTTTGGATCTACTCCGATTCTGCGAGACCAGTGGACGACTTTTTTTTTATGATCGTTGCCTGTGGGTTCGCATCTGTGGCTTTTTGGTTTTTATCATCGAAAGAACCATCTCCTTGAGAATCCTCGGGAGTAGCGCACGCGGTTTTCCTCAGAAGATTCTGTGCTGATTTTAGTATCGCGAGGATAGAACCCAAATCTTCACTGCTTAGTAAATCATGCCCCCCCCTTTTCGGTTGAATATTGCCCAGGATGGCGGCGGCAGACGGCGCGGCCTGTTGCTCAACCTGCGCCTCTTTCCCATCGTTTAAATCGTGCTCGCCTGTTCTTTCCTGTGTGATGGCCGACGCAGGCGATTGATCGGGCATTGCTTCGCTTCTCCGCGTATTGTCGGTAGAGGGATTTCCATTGCCAAGAGTACCTTCCTCTCTGGCTGTTTTGTATGCATCGGTTATCTGTCCCTTTGTTATATCGATCTTATCCTTCAGCCGGAACAATGCCGCTTGGTTGTCAGGGGTTCCGTACAAGGTTATCCAGCATAATATGATCAGCGCCAAAGATAGTGCTCCTATCAGGATATTTTTAATCATGGTTTTGTTCCCCCAGGGTCTGTCGTCGCATAGCTTATCTCTTTTACTCCCGCCCTCATAAGTTTCGAAGTGAGCTGGCAGAACTCCTCCCACTCGAAAATTGTTTTCCGATCTCCCCTCAAAACCACCACCGGCGTATTTGACTTTTCCAGTAGATCTATGAGCTGCCACAAAGTCACCTCTTTGCTGTTGTAGAAATATTTCTTCCCATTCTCTCCCGGGCAAATGGTTATAAAGGCACTGCTGGGAGCGGTCGTCCCGGATCCCTTGACCTCGGAAATGGCAGGGAGCGGAACCGGCGGCAATGCGGTTTCCCTACTCTCCTCCGAAAATGACATCACTGAATTCAGGCCCAGCAGGACGGACACCAGCAGGATCATGAAATCTGTAAAGACGATCTTTGACGAGGGGACGATGTATTTCATGGGATCCCTTTACGTCCGTTTCATGGCCATAAGACCTATGGACGCCTGCAGGCTGACAACAACACCGGCGATGGTGGACCAGAAACCGGTGCTTAGAATGAAAAACATCCTCTGTCTTATTTCTTCGCCTGAAGCACCCTGTACCTGGAAGGAACCCGTAAGGGCATACACAGACCCCAAGAGGCCTAACGTTACAGAGATCTCCTTAAAATTGGCTAGCAATATCTCCGCCCATTCGTTGATTTCCCGGCCTCTCCAGATGGAATAGAAGACGTACATAACCAGGACCATGGTAAACACAGATATGGGCATCAGCCCCCAAAAGGCGGGACCGATATGTTGATGAAGCAGAAGCAATCCTTTCACTGTCTCTCACCTCTCTCGTCGAATTGAAATCTTTCCCCCTCAAAGAAGGATACGGGCCAGAGGCTAACGCCTTCCCGCTCCTTGCGAATCAGGAACAGGTATGCGGCAACCGAATTGAAGCTGCGGCCCAGCGATGTGGGCACGGACATAAGGTACGATTGCTCCCTGTTCGACTTTCCCACGGCCAGGAGATACGCCTCGTTGAGGGTAAGCCTTTCCATTGCGGCATCCAGGCTCTTTACGTCATTTTTGACCCACGCGGTTATGGCCTGGCCTGTCGACCGTTCAATCTCAACCAGGAATATGTTTCCACTGCCGGCAAATCCGCTCTGAGAAAGGGCAAGAGAGGTGATTGCTATGATGACTGCTGCCACGATGAAACGGCTGAATCTTTTCTTCACGGTGTTTATCCCCCTTATCTTAGAAAGTCGGCTCCGTCCCGGTATTTCCTCAGTGAGGAATCCACATCGGGATCACTATGATGGGAGGTGGCGTTCTCGTCCTCCAATCCACTGTCATTGATGATCCGATCGTCGAATTCCCCGACCTGGATATCCGGGACCTCCATGATGCCCTCCGGATTAATCTCCAGCATTGTCCGCTCAATCGGTTTCAGGACCAGGGCGTACTGCATGAGCTGCACTGCCAGTTCGGTCTGGAATTTCTTCCGCTGCAACACGTTGAATCTCAGGACGGTCCTGGCATAGATTGATTTGAGATAATCGGTCACCTTGTCGATGTTTTTTGTAATATCGTTGAAGACATCCTCTCCCTTTTCCCGCTGTTGATACAGCAGTTCGTTCTCTCTGAGGAGTGTTGCTACCTCTTTTTTCACATTCGCTTTGTTGAGTATCATGGCGAAAGTCGCGAGGTTCCCGTAGAGGTTGTTGAGGTTTTTCTTGAATTGAGGATCCTGAAGTTCTCGGGCTGTCTTTCCTGTTATCCCTTCCCGGGCCGCCTTCTTGATCCTATCAAGATTGGGCAGGATCGCTTCGACCTTCTGAATGTTCAGGTTGTAAAACTGGCTGTAGAAATCAAGCAGCGTGCTGGTCTCTTTCAACGTATTCGCCTTGATCATGATCTTGTCCTTTTCGCTTTCGGCCTTCGCATAATCCTCTTTGAGCTTTTGGATCCCCTCCTGGACAGACTTGATATTGTCCACAAGCGTATCCCTCTTTTCGCTGTACTCTTTAAGGTCTCCCGATATTCGTGTCGCAATGGCCTGGATATCAAGGGTTCCTTCGGTAACGGTCCTGGCCTCCGCAAAGATGCCCCAAGGAATGACAATAACTGTAATAATAGCGATGATATATCTCTTCATTGTTTGATTCCCCCTCAAAGAGTTCCTGCCTTGATAAATTCCTCATACAGGTCAAAGAGTGCCTTCAGACGCTCATCTCGTTTCTCGATGACCACCAGTTCGTATCGATTAAAGGTGGCCTTCAGCTCTCGAATAATCTCTACAAAAGAGTCTCTGTTGTCTGTCAAAAGGTGACACACCGCGCCCGATATGAGACATGCCCGGTACAGGGGGTTCTGCGGCCCCCAGAT
>CAYRSQ010000021.1:0-13688 GCA_964427055.1 uncultured archaeon | reverse complement strand
TTGCTGCTGTGACTTCCCACATCCATTGCAGCAAAAAACATACGTTCTGGGAAAGAATGCAGGAACTGGAGCTCATGATAATCGCTATCACTAGGAAGATGCAGGAGTATGCGAATGTGATACAGGCCACCCCAGGGCCCTTGAGTGTCTACAGGAAAGGCGTACTTAAAAAATTGGGAGGATTCGATGAGAACATGCTAGTCGAGGACATTGACATAGCCTGGAGTATACTCCACAATGGATATAAAATTAGGATGGCTTTGGATGCATACGTTTACAGCATATACCCAAGCACATTCAGAACATGGTGGAACCAACGGGTCAGGTGGGCCATAGGAGGTGTACAGATATTCAAGAAGTACATACATTCTTTCGGCAAGAGAGAAAGCGTCGTGGGAAGTTTTCTGCTGCCGGTTTACTTGATGGGATACAGTGGAATGATTCTCGGAGTAGGGCTCTTCGCATACATGTTTCTTATAAAATTGTCCAATTCTATCTTGTACAACGTCAAAGCGATGAAATTGGGAGTGAACGTCCTGTCCAATCTGAGGATGGTCTATTACATAGATGTGAACGTGATACTCGGCTTCGTCATGTTCCTATTGATTATGTACATCCTGAAAATATCGTTCAGCTTCTATAAGAAGAGGGTTAACTGGTATGACATCCTGCTATTCATTTTTATTTATCCGATACTAGTTCCATTTGTTAATCTAATGGGAGTGTACAAATATTACAAAGGTGAAAGAGGATGGCTGACCAAATGAATATGTATTCGAAACCATTCATGCTGGCGACTTTGATTTTCCTTATAGGGATATTCGGTGGAATGGTTCTGGATAGCATACGGGCTGATATTGTAGAGAACAACCTAAGTGAGAGTGAAATAATGTGGGAGGATGCCAGATTATTGAACATGTACATAAACGTAATAGGGCAGGAACAGTGCGACGCGGCTTTCCGAGAGAATCTGGAATACAATGATAAGATATACGGGTATGGAAAAGACATAGAAGATAAATTGGAAGCTAACGTGTTCTCTTCGGAATTAACGCAAGAATGGAGAAAATATAATCTTCTACAATTCCAATTCTGGCTAAATTCGATAGAACTCAAGGATAAATGCGGTTTCGATTATTCCAACGTAGTGTACATATCACGAATGGACATAACTCCCAATGGTGAGACAGTTGACAACGAGCTCCAATCACAGATACTATTGAATTTGAAGGACAAGTGTGGCCAGAACATGATGCTCATTCCATTGACGGCGGACGCGGACCTTGAAACTATTGATGTTGTTGTCGGCCAATATAACATCACCGAATTTCCTTCCGTAATAATAGACGAAGAACATGTCTTTCAGGGGTTGACGTCTACGGAAGAATTGGAAGAGCATCTGCTATGTGAATGAGTCTACAGAAGCTTGAGTTTTTCGGTCAGTCTGTCTAGCTTGTATTCTTTTTCAGGTCCGAGTGCCATGCAAGTGACTGTCCCTTCTTCTATCTGGGTAAGTCCCGCATCCCTGACTATATAATAGGAGATATTCTTGAGTTTGGCTTCCTTGCTGATGTCTATGAGCTGCTTTATGCCGTCGACTTTCAGCACTACTTTCTTAGACCCTTCTCTTTCCCATTCCTCTATGATATGTCTGTCTCCCTTTCGTATGGAACCTATTGCAGCATGTGCCACCTGTGCAGCTATCTTACCTTTACCCATTTTCAAGTCCGTCCTGACCAGAATTGTTTGTTTGTATGTCATTTGGTACACCTTTTTCTGTAAATGAACCAGCTGAACGTTCCAATTATGATCAGAGCGACTATTGCGGTCATAGAACGGTCGTTCATTGCATATATTACAGTGTTGATCCACTGAGACCCGTAGAATCCCAGAAAAGCCAACCCCAGGTTCAATATTATCTTTCCTATGGCCGACGCGAGCAAGAATTTTTTGAAATCATAATTGAACATGCCGCAGACCAGGCCGAGTATATCGTCGGGCAATGGAGTGGCAGCAAACAATATTATGCCGAAAAATATGTTGTCCTTTTTGAACCATTTCTTGTATTTTGTCATTTGTTCTTTGTACCGTTTGTCTATTATCCTGCCCCCACCCTTTCCGAACAGGTACCCCGTTGTCTCGCCCAACGCAGCTCCTAATCCAGCTGACACCCCCACTATCCATGGGTTCATCCCTGGCATGGCGGCGACCGCGGATACTATTAGGAATCCAGGCAGTGGGAAGATGATTGTGGATGATCCTATAAAGTTGACAATGAAAACTCCAAGGTAACCAAAGGAATCTACCATTGATAGCGACCATTCGCTTAGGTTTGAAGCAAAGGATATCAGATTCATATGTAGTGTTTGTTTTTTAATTTAAAATTGATATCACAATAATATAGAAAGTGATTTGATGAGACTTTTGATGCCATTGGCCGATGGATTCGAAGAGATAGAGGGATTGGGAGTCATAAGTGTCCTGCGAGGGGCGAAAATTGATGTTGACATGGTCGGTGTGGTGGGAAATGTCATAACAGGCGGAAGGGGAGTCAGAGTGATAATGGACAAAAGTCTCAAGGACGTTAAAGTAGGCGATTATGACGGGATAGTCGTACCTGGAGGAACACGAGGATGCATAAATCTGGGAAAGTCCGAAAAGGTCAAGAAGATGCTACTGGAGTTTTATGAACAGGGCAAACTCGTCGCCGGCATATGTGCTGCACCTAAAGTTTTGGCAGAAGCCGGAGTGCTGAAGACTAAAAAAGCGACTATCTATCCTGGGATGGAACGCGAAATACCATACCCAAGGGGCGATAAAATCGTTATAGATGGTAACGTCATAACCTCCCAAGGACCTGGGACGGTGATAGATTTCGCATTGGCTATAATAGAATATCTTTTGGGAAAGCCTGCAGCCGATATGAACAGAAAGAACCTAGTGGCCTGATTTCAGATTAAAATTTAAATAACGAACTGTTTATCTTATAATATCAATCAGAGCCCCGTCGTCTAGTGGTCAAGGATGCGAGGCTTTGGACATTCGTCTGAAGCGCTGATTTCGATATGACGAAAGGAAGACACCTTGAGACTGCGGTTCGAATCCGCACGGGGCTATAAATTGGATGTGAAAGCATTGTTTGAGTCTATTCTGATATCAATGGTCGAGTCCTACGGACAGGCAGGTCTGCTGTTTGTGATGGTGATGCAGACATTGATAGCTCCGATACCATCAGAAGCTGTGCTGGCGTTTTCAGGAGCAGTAATGGGAATAAGTGATACTATCATATACGGAGGTGCTGGACTGATAATAGGTTCTGTACTCGCGTTCTTCATAGCTAGGTATGGAGGGAGACCAATAGTGTCGAAGATGGTCGGGGACAAATGGATAGATGGGATAGACAGGTGGGTGTCCAAGCACGGGATGAAATCTATATTGTTCACCAGGCTGATCCCTGTAATACCATTCGATCTCATAAGCTACATAAGCGGAGTGACTTCTATGAAGTTCAGGGATTACTTCGTGGCGACTGTGATAGGAGCGATACCAAGGGTATTCATACTCGCGTATCTTGGAAGCGTTGCCGGTGGTGTATTCATGTATTTCGGGACAGGGATGGAGATAATAGTCATACTCGGTATACTAGCATTCATCGCGTTCGCTTACATGGACAAAAAAGGATACATAGGTGGCTTTGAAAATAGTATTATAGGTAAATTGCTGGAAAGGGTTGGAAATGAAGAAAATAAAAGAGATGCTGTCAAAGGCTGAGAAAGAGAACCGAACATCCCTCACTCTCTCGGAATCCTTGGAATTTATAAAATTCTATGGTATAGAAGTTGCCACATATACTCAAGCTGAAACTGTTGCAGATGCAGTTGAATTTTCGGAGAATATTGGGTATCCGGTCGCATTGAAGATTGTATCAAACAGTATATCGCACAAAACGGATGTTGGTGGAGTTTTCCTTAACCTGAATTCTAAGAAGGAGGTTACCGAAGCATACAGAAGCATAAAGAAAAAGTTCGGCAAAGCAATGGAATCGGTCATAGTCCAGAAAATGGTCGATGGAGGAGCAGAAGTGATAGTCGGCGGAAAGAAAGACCCGCAATTCGGACAAACTGTCATCTTCGGCACTGGCGGGATATATGCCGAGGCTTTTGACGATGCCGCTGTACGTGTTACCCCGTTGACGAAAGCGGATGCTAAAGAGATGATAAAAGAGACTCGTATATCACGAATACTGGAAGGCTTTCGCGAAAAGAAATATGATGTGAAGTCCGTGGAAGACGTGATTCTGAAAGTTTCAAAACTTATGGACGAGAATCCTGAAATAGCCGAACTGGACATAAACCCGTTGATTGTTAGGGAGAATTCCAGAGGGTCGGTATCCGTTGATGCCAGAATTATTTTGGGGTAAACTGTATTGATTTTATGCCAGACTGGAAGACTCATTTGATATTTTCCCTTTTTCTAGTGATAGCTTGGATGTTCATATTCCAGAATATTGGAATGGAAATTGGTGCGAGACAGATGGTTCCGATAGTCACATTGTCCGTATTTGTATCACTCTTCCCAGATGTTGACGTGAAAAGTTCCAAGATAAGAGACGTCACTTCGCTTCTGATATCCTTCACGGCGCTTGTTTACTATGTGATATCCTATCCAGTCACATGGTACTACGGCCCTGTCTACTTCATCCTGTTGTATATGATATTGAAGTACATACCAACAAGGCACAGAGGAATGACTCACATGCTCAACTTCGCAATCATATTCTCTGCGGTCTTGGCATGGATATATGTTTCGCTAGCGGAAAACTCCGTTGCGATGGTAGGGACAAGTGAACTCATTTGGTTCTTAATAATACTCTCTAATTATAGTTTGCATTTAGTATTGGACAGAATATGAATCGGATTATTTCTTCTTGGATTTCTTGGTTGTCTTAGTTTTGGTTTTCTTCTTTGTACCACACGGCATGATTTTCACCTAATGATAATTCTCGACTGCGATATTAAAACAAAGGTTTATTTATTCGGGTACAATATTGTGTTATGAAAATTAAAATTTCAGCAACGTTCGAAGGAACTTGTCAACTATGTGGAAACGAAAAGATGGTTTTTATGGCTGGGGATGAAGACAGCAAAAAAGTGGTTTGTGTCTGCAAGGAATGCGCAGACAGTCTAGGTGATGTGCCAACGTTTGATGTCATAGAGAAATACGGTAAAGAAGACGAGGAACTATTCAAGTCGGAAGGTATAAACATACAGAGGCTGGACGAGGTTCAGAAGAAACTTGAAGAGAAAAAGAAAGCCACATCGGAAGCTTAGTCCTTAATCAGATATATTCCTGTTTCTACAATCTTCATTCGTGGAGATAGACTACAGTAAAGTTTCGGATAAGGTGAAATTTTGGAAAACTGTCATAGAGGATGCCAAAGATTTCACCGGAACGTCACCTCCGAGTGTATTTGTAGGCAACTACGGGTACCCTAAAGTGTTTATGGGAGTTCTTTCGCCTCCAGTAAAAAGAGAGATGGCGGACGCTTTGATACTCGACTCCCCTGAAAGGTGGTACAAAGAGAAGGTTTCTATAGATGACATACTCAATTTCAGGGGCCAGATGATATATTCCAGGTTCCTCTCTGATATAAAACGCCCTTCGGGGAAGATGGTCGAGACTACACAGGAAGTCGCGATGTCCAAACAACCGGCAGATGTGGAAGTGGAGCTTGAGAAACAACCGACTTTCAATATAGATGTGAGCCATTGGTCCAGACCCATAAGCAGCCCGGCTCCAGTTAAGAGGATATCACTGACAGAGAACCCGAAAATCGAGAGAAAGATTGATTACATGGTATCCGACACTGACTTGAAGTCTACGGATGCTGTCATTCGCCTATATAATTATGATATTCCTGTTAGCAGGATACAAAAGATATTTTCCTCTGGTCTTTTAGGTGTAAGATTCCAGAGAAGGCTGGTTCCCACTAGGTGGGGAATAACCGCGGTTGATGACATCATAGGGAAATCTATGATTGAACGAGTCAGGTACTATTCGAATTTGGATGAAATACGCCTCTTCCATAATGAATATCTGGGTAACCATTATGAAGTATTGTTGATACCTGGATCATACGAATACGAACTTGTTGAGTCGTGGAATGTGGATTCTCCATGGCCAGAATTCGGGTCGGATTACGAATTCGATAAACCTAGAAAGGCTTATGCGACAAGCACGCATGGTGCATTCTACAGCGGAAGGTTGGCCATAGGTGAATATTTGGACAAGATACAGAGGCAAGCGAGTGCCCTTATAGTCAGGGAAGTGAAACCGGAATATTACGCGCCTATGGGCATATGGCAATTAAGAGAGACAGTGAGGGACGCCTTTAACAAGCCGTATGAGACATTCTATTCTGTCGAGTCTGCGATAAACGCGATATCCAGTAGGTTGAACATAGGGAATAGATGGGTTTCCAAGAGTCAGCTTCTTATGAATAGAAAGCAGCAGACAAAGCTAGGACATTTTGTTAAAAGATAGTATTGACCACTTGTGGTTGAGAATTAAACTTTACTTCGACTGCTTGCAGACTTGTTTTATGAGACTGTGGTCAATTATGCTGGTAGCACTCCTGTTAACTGTTATAGGAGTATCATACCGTCCAGGTGACAACGATAACTGTAGGGGTGATTCAAGCTGTTTCTTCGGGAACCTTACTAAAATAGTGGACGGGGACACTTTGGAAGTTTCCGGGGAAGTTATCAGACTCTCCCTTGTGAACACTCCAGAAAAGGGACAGTCCGGTTTCGACGAATCCATACGGTTCGTAGAGAGTTCATGTAAGGTGGGAGAGATAGTACTGGTCGACGAGGATGATATGCAAGTATCCAGAAGTCACAGAAGGATAGTCGCAAAGGTTTACTGCAGGAATGGAACTTTCGACCTGAATCGAGAACTGGTGATGTCAGGTAACGCGGAAATACTTGAAAAATTTTGTGGCAAAAGTGAGTTTTCTGATGAAGAATGGGTTCAAAATAACGGGTGTTGAATCATTTCTTGGATCGTGGACTCTCCACCTTCCTAGGCCTGACTTCCCCAAATTCTAGCTTGGACTTACATGTCTTGCATATGGGTATTCTATCCCGTATGAGTATCTGGTCAAGTTCCTGTTTTCCGTGTTTCGGGCAAAAACATTTCGCTTTCATGGTTATCACTAAAAATAAATTTTGCTAACTGGATTTCAATGGGCAATCGAAGTCTATCCTCCGCTATATCCTGGAATCTTCATAGAAATCAGGCTTGCGATACTTTGTATAAGCTTAGGTTCGACCACGACTATGTCGCTCGCTGTTATAATGCCCCTGAGTTTACCGTTTTCCATCACAGGTAGCTTCTTTATTTTGTTTTGGACCATTATATCAGCCGCGTTTTCTATGGTATCTTCAGGGTCCACCGTTAACACTTTTTGGGACATAATTTTTTCAACTGAAGTCGAATCAGGATTATGGTCATTTGCCACAGATTCCATTATGTCGCCTTCAGTTATTATTCCAATTACGTCGTTGTCTTTCAGAACTACCAAGCTTCCTATTTTGTATTTGCTCATAACCTTGGACGCTTCTCTTATTGTCACTTCTGATTTAGCAACTACAACGTTCTTGTTCATCACATCTTTTACTAACATTAAGAATACCTTGGTCTTTAAGATTATTAAAGGTAATCCGGAAATTGGTGTCACTTGGCGATAATTACTCACTGCTATAGAGAAATAGATTTAACTCGTACTTCCTAATTTAGATTACTTGGTTAAGTTCTGGTAATGGTGACATGATGAATCAGCTGGAAGAGATTTTGAAGGTTCTTAGGAGGATGAAGAAGAGGAGCGACGGTCCGCTCCGGCTGAGCGTGATATTCAAACTTCTGATAGAGGAACAAATATGCGACTCAAGCAAGGCCGTCTCGGAATGCCTGAAACAGCTGAAGAGGATGGGAAAGATAAACATAATTAACACCGGAATAGACCTAGAGTTGCTTGAGAACGTGAAGGTAGAATACATACAATCTTCCCTGATGCCTTTAAGGAGGTAATCTACTCCTGTTTCGTTATAGTCTTTTTTCTAGTAGCCAGTTCTTTTCTATTCCTGTATGATTCCCACCCATAACTTATTACCGTTATTGCTATTCCGGACACAGACAATATTAGAAGGTTATCCATTATCGGCTGGAATATGGAATCCATTATGGGCGACAGATTTATTCCTGCCTCCGTCACGCCAGTCTGCATCTCTGGTGATATACTGGAAGACAGCCAGTCACCTGCATATACTAGCAACAGGTAAACGAATCCGAAGGAAGCCAACGAGGCTCCCACGCATTTCGCCCTCGACATCCATGACTCGGCTGAAACGAAAATTATTGCTAGTCCAACCAGTGTCGATACGTAAAGGTAGTTCTGTATACCAAGGAAAAATTGATGGCCTTTTGGAGACATTATGATGCCAACTTCCCCGTCACCGATGCACTTCAGAAATTCGCAGTCGTAGTCCCTGTAATATATATCCTGGAATATGGCGGACACGGCCAGTTCGGTTACCAGTCTTTCAAATTCTTCCCCTTCCTGGTTTTCTATTGCTCTTACCTGATTGCAGTCTATTAATACCGTGTTCCCCCCTTCAGTTATCGGCACATCTATACTATCCTTGCCTTCGCAACGTTCCAGGATAGTGGAATATATTTTTTCCACGTTCGCGCCCTGTTCACCAAAGGATTGCTTGAGTTGGGGTGAGAGTATTTCTGAAAAAATGGCCTTTGAGTTTTCATAATCTGTCAGATTTGACAATCCCATTGAGAATACGGCAGCTGACAATGTTATGGAAAAAATCACCATCCCCAGTACTTTTCCTATGGTCGAAACCAGACTCATAGATAATTTTAGTGTTTTTGCTTTTAAGAAACTAGCGTTTAAGTTTTGGTACGCGTCAGTAATTCTCTTTCCTGTCCTTCCTGAATCACCATCTCCCTTTCGACAAACGCCTTCGATTGGGGTATATCTATTCCGCCGGTGGTCAGTTCCATTATTCTGTTCTTCATCCTGTTGGCAAACCTATCCAATTTTCCAGGGGCATTATATTCCTCTCCGCTTAGGTTAGCTGCCATCTTCATGAAATTCACACTGGATGCTGACATAGAATCGTAGTTTAGCATTGGTATTCCCAGGACAAGACTCTTCGGCATGTTCCTGTCATAAGGTATCAATCCTACTATGGGTATGTTCAGAACTTCTTCGACGGTTCTGTCCATCAGTTCATGTCCTTCCCCAGTCACCATGTTGAGGACGATACCGACTTTCTTCCTCCCCATCTGTTTTAGGATGCTGACAGATCGTATCACATCATTCATCATCGGTATGTATGGCGTGCTCACGAATAAGATTTCATCCGCCGCATTTAAGACGCATATGGATTCCCTTCCCAATCCAGGGGCAGAATCTAGTAGCACAAAGTCGAATTTTTTAGGGTCGGCCAATTCGGATATCGTCTTTTTGAATTTCCTTAGATCCATACCCATAAGATCTCGCAGGTTCAGAGACGCTGGTATGAACCTTACCCCGTCATAGTTATACATGGCATTGTTAGGTTTCACTTTTCCTGACATCACCTCGTTGAGGGTGTGGCTGTAGTTGTTCACCCCTAGATAGTAGCTCAGATGTGGCGTAGACATGTTGCAGTCTATCATCAGGACCTTCTTCCCGAGTCGCTGTAGCGACAATGCCAAATTCGCAGTGACCGTAGTCTTTCCTACACCACCTTTTCCAGAAGATATTCCTATAATTCGTGTCAAAAAATCACCATTGTGTCAATAGATAGGCTAAATCCCACTATATCATCCTCTTTTTAACTATCACCTAATGTTTTTTACCGTACCTAAAACCTAAGTTAAATCTTATTTTGTGTTTTGACTTAAATAAACTTTTACAGGAAAAATATAACCCTGAAAAACCAATGATAAGCATATGTCAGAGAAAAATGTCGGGTTCTTCTTCTACCAGCCTCCGATTTTTGGCAACAGAAAGAAGAAAAATAGCACAAAATGGACTGTCACATTCATATCTATGTGCGTGATTATGTTCGTCCTCAGCGGTTTCATACCGATGGCAGATAACTTTGCGTTCACTCCGGTCAAGATACTATCCCAGCCATGGACTTTTGTGACATCTATGTTCCTTCACGCGAGCTTGGATCATCTGTTCTTCAATATGTTCGCGCTTTATATATTTGGACGATATCTGGAATCGAGAGTCAGCGAAAAAAGGTTTCTTAGTATATTTTTCCTTTCGGGAATACTGGGTAACTTGGCATACTATGCAATGTCTCCAGCAAGCTATGTTCCTGCAGTAGGCGCGAGTGGTGCGATATACGGTATAATGGGCGCACTGGCTGCACTCTATCCGGGACTTGTCATATATCTTTTCGGGATAGCTCCTATGCCAATGATATTTGCCGCAGGATTGTGGTTCGTCATGGAGTTTACAGGAATGTTCATACCGTCAAACATAGCACATGAGGCGCATCTAGCAGGACTACTACTCGGTTTGGCGTATGGATTTTATATAAAAAAAGATATGAACAAAACAGTATTTTTCTGGGAAAAATGATAGCTTTTACGACATCAACGTCGGTGCGTATGCATCATCACTTGTTTAGCCGTCTTTCTTATCTTTGGATTTTGCGTATCTACTTCTTTCAAATCCTTTCTTGTAGGATTTATATTTCTTTTTCTTCTTAGGCGGTTCGTAAGTTTCCCAGTCACTCATCTTTCCCACTCTCATTCTTCCATTTTTTCATAAGTTCCTCCCAGTCCCTTTCGACTTCCCTGCTCTCCTTCCAGGGAGGATGCTTGATCCATGGGTCTCTCTTATCATGGAACAATTTTTTCTTTCTCCACGGGAATAAATCTTTCAGAGTTTTTTTCTCAGCTTTAGGCCTCATCTCTACCTTTGGGTATTTTGTTTTTTTCTTGTTCTTGATAGAGACAAATATTATTGCCGCAGCGGAAAGAACGACTATAATGGAGCCTCCTATCCACATGAAGTTCCCGCTTATCAGGTTCTGTATGTCCGAGACTACGGAAGTGCCCTGAATTTGAGTGATACACTTGTAATTGGAACAATAATAATCATCTACGCAATCGGCATCCCCGCAACAGGAGACCGAATCCAGTATCGGGGCGCAGACGTTCACTCCTTTGTTGGAGTCTAGTTCACACGTGTACATGGTTTTTATCTTATTTTCACACGAGACTCCACCACAATCATCAGCATTCTGGCATTCATCGGTAGGTATGGTGGTGCTTGTCACCGGAACAGTTGACGCTATGGTGGTAATAGCCGACCCCAACGGCAATCCTATTATTTCAGTGTCTTCTCCAGTAGCGGTGCCCTGTGCATCGGCCGACACCATTTCAAAACTATAAGTGTATCCAGGTTCACCTCCTTCCATCTCATATATTATGAGAAGCATTATGCTGCCATTCGCTGTTATTACGTGGCCATTGTCAATTTCAAACACGATTATTCCATTGTCTGTCATGAAAGAACCGAACCCCATGATATATTCCCCAGTGTCATACATGCCGTTCGCGTTCCCATCCAGAATCATAGTGACAGCTGTTACATCTTTGCCGTCATCCCCTGTTCCGAGTGCCCTGATGGATATCGATTGTAGTTTCACGTTCTGTGTGCCGCCGGCGGTGATGTTGACCTGTATCATTTCATTCTTCCCGCCATCTGATACATCCCAATCGCGGCTCTCCGGACTGTTTTTCCCTTCTTGGATGATGAGTTTCGGTATGGACGTTTCTTCGATCTCAATCCCAGTTCCAGTCAAACTATTAACAAAATCGAAAGTGCTATGGTATCTTCCGGTCTTATTGACGTTAGCGACTATGTCGTATTTTCCCGGAATGGGGGTTCCCCACAGTTCCATGAGTGATATCTGCCCGCTTGAGTTTGTCGTTATGACCTTGTATCCTCCCGACACATCTATCAGGCTGCTTGAGTTTTCCCATGTGTTGTTGTCGGTGACTATGTAGACGTATATCTCCTTAGGCGTGCCGTCAGTTATGTCGTTGCTGGTCAAATACACAGTTTCATTGTCGTAAAAACCGTCTATGTATGCTCCAGTCGAGTCACATGTCCAGATTTCCGCTGCACGTACGTGCACTCCGATGATAGAGACCGTCGCAAACATTGAAATGACGGCGATAGCCATCAGCTTCGGGTCTATGTGGGACGCCATAATTTCTATTTGGTTTGTAAGGATAAACATTTTATGTAAATTTTTAAACTGGCGAAAACAAATTCTAATAATGGCAAAAAGAAAAAGTAAACCCAGATTTTTTGGTAAATCCAGACTCAGTTCGGAGAAAAAGAAGACACTTGGGACGTTGGTCATATTGGCTTTCGTCGCATTCTTTGCGATAACGCTTACCAGATACATAGTTGCCTTCGATATCGGACTAGAAACAACGGCTATAGCGTCTCTCTCAATCAGCCTCCTGATAGTGACTTTGATGGAATTTAAGGCTAGACTGAGGAAAATGCCGAAAAGAAAAGTTAAAAAATCAAAGAAAAGATAATCGGTCAGCAGATTGGTATCTTCCCTTTGGCCAGGTCCATACAGAAGTTATTGATATTGTCAAGTTCCTTGTCTATCACTTCTTGGACTTCCCTTTTAACTTCTTCGACGTCACCGTTTTTCATTATTATTTGGGCGGCCGCAATCTTTGGATGGTCTATGCTCCTTCCTATTTGGCTGAGCAACCAGACATAAACTTCCTTTATACCGTTTACGTTCTGATACAATTCATCGGCTATCCTATAAGACAATGCATTGTAAATTTTGCCCACGTGGCTTACTGGATTCTTGCCAGCCGCAGCCTCTGAAGACTGTGGCCTGTTGAATGATATTATGCCATTCGCCCTGTTTCCCCTCCCAACTTGTCCACAGTCTGCACCATCTGCAGATGTGCCTCCGACAGTCAGGTACACCCCATTGATCCCTCTTCCTTGGACATCTAGCGTGTTCAGGAATATGGCGACCTCTTCGAAATCACTGCTCCTATCTTTTAGATATTCCTTCACGGATTCCTCTATTTCCAGTTTCTTCTTGAAATAATCATCTTCTCCGTTCACGAATCTGTCAAGCATGGCCATGGATATAGTGATATGGAGATCCCTTCCCTGCCTGAGTCCCATGACTTTTATGTCTTCGCCAGACACAGGGAATTCCGATTTGAAACTTTTCGAGTTCAAGTGTTTCTCGAGGTCCATGACCGTGTTTTCCAGTGATGTGTAAGGAGCGTATCCCACGGCAGCAGAAGTGTCGTTCGCACCGAGGACTCCCGATTCCTTACGTTGGAATATGTCCGTCAGTGCTGCGGATCCCCGTTTAAGTTCATTCTGGAACCTTATATCAGTTTCGGGATTTACAAATCTCATGTTCGATTTTAGCCATTCTTTCGCAGTCCTGACTGCTATTTCGTCGACCGGTATGTCCACATCTCCCGCTTTGTATGTGGCTCTGTCGCCCATAACCAATAACATCGGCTTTATGATATCCCCTCCACCAAACTTGTAATTGACTTCGCCCGCAGCCAACAATGACTTGTCCGTGTTGTGATGCAGT
>CAYRSQ010000020.1:0-13807 GCA_964427055.1 uncultured archaeon | reverse complement strand
GCATGCTGTCTATGGCAGCTTAACTGTGTGTTCATTTTTTTGGGGGAAGATCAATATACACTTTAAAAAATGATAACAAAGTTAAGATATTAATTTCCTACATACAATTTATGGGACCAAATAAAGATAATTCAAGGGAAGGGTTTACCCCTATTGTCTGTCTGGATATCCATCAGGCCTTCTCGGTAAGTGAGTTGAGGAAAGGCCACGCAGAGAAACTGGTCCCAGCAGGCAAAGCGCTTGACCGTGTAATTAACATTGTATCGTGCGACGCATTAGCGAAACTCGTGGTTAGGAAGGAATTCCATTCGTTGCGAAAAGATCATTTTTCCTGAGTTCATCTATCATCCCCTGCTTAACTGATGCAGAAATATGACATTCAGAAAAAGAAAGTTTCAAATCGATTAATGACAATTTTCGCTACATACTATTTGTTTTCAAATTGTTATGCCGTATCTCAAGTATACCGTTGGAACAGTAGCGAAAGCTCATCTAAGTTATCTCATTAAATTTGGTAAAAACATAATTATTTGCGGGATAAAAGTAATGAAAACCAAGTCGACGAGCAGTATTACCAGATAAGGGAACATTGCTCTGGTGATCTTGTCCATCGACAACTTCGTAACGGCACTTACAACAAATAAATCCAGCCCTACAGGAGGAGTTATATTGCCGATTGCAAGATTGGCAATCATGAGTACGCCAAAAAATACAATATCAATTCCAAACTGCTGCGCCACCGGCAAGAGTATCGGTGTGATGATAACAACCGCTGCCGAGGGATTTACCATCATGCCTAATATCAATAATACTATATTTACATAGATGAGAAATACGTACTTATTGGGAGCGATTGTTGTCACAAACGCTCCAATTGCTTGAGGTATTTCCGCATTGGTTAATATCCAGCCGAATACTTGTGCCGTCGCAACAATAAACATGATGACCGTTGTCGCATATACGGCGCTCCTAATAATAGCCGGGATGTCTTTTAATTTTAATTCTTTATACACAAAGATACCGATGAAAAGAGCGTAGACCGATGCAACAGCGGCAGCTTCCGTCGGCGTAAATATTCCTCCATAAATACCGCCCAGTATGATGACGGGCATCATCAGTGCCCAGAAACTTTCGAGAAACGATTTTATGACATTTTTTATGGTAAAGGTACCTTCACCTCCCCAGCCTCTCTTTTTACACAGGAAGTAGCTTAAGACAGCCATGGAACAGCCAAACAGGATGCCCGGACCAAAGCCACCCATGAACAATTCTCCGATAGACGCCCCGGCTATAACCCCATACACGACCAGGGTAATGCTTGGGGGAATTACTATTCCAACCATCCCCCCAGCTGCAACAACTCCAGCAGTAAAGTCTCTCGCATACCCTTTCTTTTCCATCGCATCTATCATTATGGCCCCTATTGCCGCCGTTGAAGCAGCGGATGAGCCGGATATCGCTCCAAAAAACATGCCAGAGACGGCTACTACCTGCGCCAATCCTCCCTTAAAAGAACCGACGAGCGAATGGGCAAAATTAACAAGTCTCTTTGTGACACCACCATAAGACATGATAGCGCCTGCCAACATGAAAAAGGGAATGGCGAGGAACGAAAAAGAATCCACAGCGGCAAACATGTGTTGCGCTACCAGAACCGTAGGTAAATCAAGATGAAAGACAATCAGGAAAGCCGAAGCAAGCCCCAATGAATATGCAATGGGGACGCCTAGGGCTATTAAAACCAGTAAGGTGGCGAAGAAAATAAAATAGACCATCATTCCTCCTCATTCATATCGCTATCTTTGTCCTGGACTTTGAATATAGAAGCAAAATTTTTTAACTGATGAATCATCATGATTCCTGAGCCGATGGGGATGATCCAGTAAACATATCCCATGGGGATGTCCAAAGCCGGGCTGGAATATAAATTCATAGAGGTCGCAAGCTGCCATCCGCCGCTGAATACAATCGATATAAAGAGAATCCCGAATAGATTAATAATTATTTCCAATGCCTTTTTTGTTGTTTTTACCTTTAAATTGTCCAGTAGGAAAGTCACCGCCACATGCCCCTTGCCTTTAATGATTATCGCTGCTCCCAAAAATACTATCCATACAAAGATAAATCTGGCCAGTTCCTCAGAAAAGTAAATAGAGTTATTAAATACGTATCGTCCCACTACATTGGCAAAGGTCAATACCAATAAAAAGCTCATGAGCACAATAGACACCCATTCTATGCTTTTATCAACCCAATCGAGTGCTCTGTTAAATAATTCGCTTCTGATCATCGGTGATATCTCCTCAAGGGGGCTTTATAAAAATGAGTCCGTTTTCATAAAATTGTTTCCATCAAACCGTGTCACCAGTTCTCCAGAACAAACACTCCAGGACTCAAGACAAGTTCAGGCAATGTGAAGTTGCAAGAGACAGTTTCTGTTCTCTCACCTGCGGTCTGCCTGTGAGAAGCTTCCCGTTTCTCACAGGCAGACTTACATGTGTGTAAACTTAAGTGCCTCCCCCCCCCCATGGGAATATTTATCCGGGAGGGGGGAGACAGCCCTTTATTTCATCAAAACACTATTTAACATTCTGGATCTTTTCTATTAAGTCTTTCCCCACCTTGCTTTCGAGTTTTTTCCAGACAGCCTTTGTTTTTGCCGCGAAGGGGGCCGTATCGACTTCGTCTATGGCGCATTTGCCCGTGTCACGTATTTTCTGGAAGAACCCCGCCTCTTCATCAATCGACAGCTGCCTTGAGTATACAAGGGCATCCTTATTCGCTTCTACAAGAATTTTCTGATATTTTTCGGGCAGCTTATTCCATGTTTTCATGGACATCGCCAAGGGCTCAGATTCATAGGTGTGGCCGGTCAAGGTGATATATTTATTGACCTCGTAAAACCGCATCTGCCAGAAATGGACAGCGGGACATTCCAGCCCGTCTATGGTACCCTGCTGGCACGCGGAGTATACTTCTCCGAAGGCCATCGGCGTGGGATCGGCACCCAGGGATTTCATCATTTCAATGTACACCGGTGTCGACATGACTCTTAGTTTGAGTCCCTTCATGTCATCGGCCGAGTTAAGCTTTCTTTTATTGTTTATCATGTGCCGAAGTCCATTTTCATAGAACCCAAGCACTTTGATACCTTTTGGTTCGAGGGTTTTGGCAACTTCAAAGCCTATTGTATCGAGGGCCTTGAAGGCGTGAGCCCTGTCTCTGAATATATAGGGGAATCCGAATACCAGCAATTTCGGTTCAAACTGTCCCAACACAGCGGTAGTAACCATGGCAAAATCAATGGTCCCCAGAACAACACCCTCGATAAGTTTTTCGGCTTTCCCGAGCTGAGAGCTGGGGAAAAGCTTTATCTCCACTTTTCCGCCGGTTCTCTCCTTCACCAGGTCCGCCAATCTTTCCGCCCCCATTGCATAGGGATTTTTTGGATCTGCAAGATGGCCAAGTTTCAATGTATATTCCGCCTCTGCCTTCGCAAATCCAGGTAACATAAAAGTTACCGCTAACAATAAAGCAATACAAACAGCAAAACTAACAATACTCCTTGGTTTTAACTTGTTAAACATTGATATTTCCTCCTTCTCTGTTATTGTTTTGTAAAAATAGGGATAGCGCCTGTTTTTATTTCTTCTAAACAAAAAAAACCCCGTCTCTCCATTTGAGAAACGGGGTTTTGTTACAATATACCCATTATTACCGCCTTCGTGATGATAAGGTTTATGTTCTTGTTTACTATAACTTCAGTGAATTCGGCGCTTATATCGCGGATATATTACTAGATCGGAATTATTTGTCAAGATTTTTCTATGTTTTTCTATGTTTTTGTCAGGAGCACGTCCCCAAAAGGCAGACATGTCAAAAGAAGGGTTATCTTGCACAATACCTTGTAGGAGGTTTGTATATTGCTCCCCCTCGTTGTATTACAGAGCAACTTAATCCCTTATGCCTCTGTCAAATTTTTGAAGGTGTTATATTCTGTCTTGAAAATAGGGGGAAGGTCCACTTTCTTAGTGCGGAGTCTTAAAAGCTCTCCTCTTTAATCTCCAAGACACTTCGATCGTTTTTCCTGACGATACGAGCCAAGGCCTCCGCCTGTGGTAAAAGCGTCGAGACGGCAAAACGGGCCGTTAAGACCCTCCCCTCATAAAAGGATCTATCCTCATTAGATATATCTTTGTTCTTAAGGTATGAGTTTGCTTTGATAGCCGATTTCAATAGCATCCACGTACAGAGAACATGTCCTGTCAAATCCAGAAAGGGCTTGGCAACTGACAGGCGAAGGCCTGGATCCGTTTTCCTTTTGCTAGTAAAATATACGGTTGCATACGTCATCAAATCTTTCGCCTTTTTTAATTGACTGATGGATGCACCTATATCAGGATCATCTATGTTTTCTTTGATAAAAAGTGCTATCTCGTTGGTCAGATTTTGAAGTAACCTTCCATCTTTGATGTTTAGGCTTCTTCGTGTAAGGTCAATCGCTTGAATACCGTTTGTCCCCTCATAAATACATGCGACCTTGAGGTCTCGCAAGTATTGTTCTACCCCATAATCCTTAGTATAGCCATATCCACCCATACACTGCATGGCAGTTTCAGCTACGCGAAAGCCCATGTCGGTAGAGTAAGCCTTACAGATGGGTGTCATAATCGTTGCCAAATCTTCATAATACTGCCTTTTTTTTGCATCTCTCGCAACACGTGATTGATCGATATAATAGGCCAAGTGGTAAGTTAGTCTCCGACAGCCTTCGACAACAGATTTCATAAATAGGAGGTTCCTTCGAATATCCGGATGCTGGATAATTGGCACCTGATCGGGTTGATTTTCTTTTCGCCGAAGGTATGACAGCCCTTGAACGCGCTGAGTAGTGAAGGCTAAAGCAATGCGGTAGGCTGCTGCGGCCTGACCGACTCCTTGGGCTGCTGTGGCCAACCTCATTTCGTTTATCATATTGAACATGATTGCTAGCCCCTGCCCCTCCTCGCCTAACAACCAACCTTGGCATTCATCGTTGTCACCAAAGTGTAAAGTTGCTGTTGGGGCGCCATCCCATCCCATCTTATTTTCGATACCGCTACAGAAAACATCGTTTCTGGGGCCAAGGCTTCCATCCTCTTTAACGAGGCACTTGGGAACCACGAAGAGGCTAATGCCCTTATAGCCACGTGGAGCACCCTCGATGCGGGCAAGGACGCAATGTATAATGTTTTCTGATAGATCGTGTTCTCCTGTTCCGATGAAGCTCTTTGTTCCCTTGATTTTGAAGGCCCCACCATCTCTTCTGGCAGTGGTTCTTATGTCCGAGAGGTAAGACCCCGATTCAGGCTCAGTAAGACACATCGTTCCCGTGAAGCGTCCACAGGCCATGTTTTCTAAGTAGCGTTTTTTTGTATCAGCCGTACCACAAACGGCAATTAGGTTCATTGCGCTGCCAGTCAGGGATGAAAACGCGTAAAAGCCGCCGCAGGCACCGTTAAAAATCTCCCGAAGGGCGATCCCCAAACTCTCCGGCATCCCTCCTCCTCCCATAGATTTTTCTAAGGTGCCGCTAATCCACCCTCCTTTCGCATAGAGCCGAAAGGCTTTGTGAAATTCTTTTGGCATGCGGACGGATCCGGATCCCTGCTCATAAATGGGATGGGTCCGATCTGCAACACTATTCAAAGGAGAAATCATCTCTACTGCCAACCTTTCCGCTTTGGAAAGGATTACCTCCATCGCCTCCCTATCGAGGTGAGCGTAACGTTGGTAAGCCGTAAGATCCTGGATTCTCAGCTCGTCAAAAAGGGCAAAATAAATATCTCTCATATCTGTTGAAAAACTGGTAAACATTTTCGATTTCTCCTTTCTCATAAAGGGTTGCTCTATCCAAAGTACTTTGTCTTAAGTACCCGTTTGAGAACTTTCCCTCCCGGATTACGAGGCAGTTCATCCAAGAATTCCAATCTGGTAGGGACTTTGAAGCTCTCCAATTCCAGTTTACAAAACTCAATAATCTCTTTTGGAGAAACGGTACTTCCTCGCTTCCGGACGACAACCGCCATAACTGTCTCTCCCAAAATCTTGTCTGGAGCACCAATAATACTTGCTTCCAATACAGCGGGATGCTTATGTAAGACTTCCTCCACCTCCATAGAAGAAATATTCTCCCCACCCCTGATTATGATATCTTTTTTCCGGTCTACAATATACACGTAACCGTCTGCATCTACGTATCCCAAGTCCCCACTGAAAAGCCATCCATTCTGTACGGTTTGGGCTGTTAATTCAGGAGCCTTGTAGTATTCTTTCATTACTGAAGGCACCTGATAAACGATTTCACCGGTATTTCCAGCAGTATGCTCATGTCCTTCATCATCAATAATTTTTAATTTTACCACATCCCATGGCTTCCCAACTGAACGTGGCTTTTTTAAGATATCCACGTCCCAGAGACCGGTGCAACATGGGCAGCTCTCCGTCTGTCCGTAAGCATTTACAAGTTCTAGATTGGGGAACGCCTCGCGCCATTTCTTGAGCAATTCGAAAGGAACAATGGCGCCTCCAATAAGTACAATCTCTAGGCTGGATAAGTCGTATTTGGCAAAATCCTCGTGGTTAATCATCATGGTGGCCATCGCTGGTACCAAGGCTAAGATATTTACATGGTATCTCTGTATAGCTTCTAAAATCGATTGTGTTCGATATTTCCCCATTAATATGTTTAGGGTTCCTGAAACTAAAGCAGGTAAGGTTATGCAATGAGCAGCAAAAGAGTGGAAAAGAGGGAGTACCAACAGTGTTGATTTCCCTGCCTCCATGTGAAACACTCTGGCCCAATGCTGTGCCACAAAACCGCAACTAAACTGGGTATGAACAACAGCTTTCGGGTCCCCAGTTGTTCCGGCTGTGTAAAGGAAAACAGAATCATCATCATCATTGAGATCGATCGAAAACTCTGAGTCCTTTCCTCTATATAGGGTATCCTGAAAAGAAAGCGTCTCATTCTGCGATCTTTGTTCTCCAACAGTAACTATCCGATGAATTGTGTTCAGCTTCGGCAAAATTTTTTGAATAGTAGGGATAAACTCATCAGAACAAACCAAAATCCTTGACTCCGAGTGATTGAGAGCGTATCCAATGTTAGCAGCTGTCAGTTGGAAGTTCAAAGGAACAAATATCCCTCCGCTTTTTAGAATGGCAAGATACGTTATGACAAACTCGGGAGAGTTGGTAAGCAAAGCAGCAACTCTGTCTCCTTTGTTAATGCCCAGTTCAAGTATCCCATGGGCAAATCGATTGCTCAAGGAATCGATTTGCCGCCAAGTTAACTCTTCTTCCTGAAATACCAAGGCCACTTCGTCAGGTGTTTTCAAAACCTGCTTTTGAAACAAATCCTTTACTAACATAATATCTCCTTGCGATTATATAAGTTGAGAGAATTCAAAAATACGCTGTCCGACAAAATATTCATAACTTTTTTAGCATTATGAAAAAGGGAATGGCTTTTGTTTTGGCTATCCGCCCCCGCGGCAATATCCATAATGAATCGTCTTACCTATATCTATGGCCACTACCATCGTTTTCACGTTGGCCACTCCTAACTTTTTGCTTTGCTGTTTCTTATGGCTATGGCTATGTTCTTTCTTTGGCTTGGGTTGTCCCCGATCGCTACTGGCCCAAGTACATAGTGGGAATAACCTTTTAACGATTATTGGAAAACCTCACTACCATATAGCACATTTTTATTGAAAGCCGCTTTTCACGCATAGCAACTAAAATCATGCTGCATTACATTCTCATCGGTATCGAATACTAAACCAGATAGCAAGCCTTTTCCTTCACAGCCTCCGCTTGCCAATTAGATGTTGCTGAGACCTTATCCCGAAATCTCAGATAGTTGCCAAGAGCCACCTCAAGTTGGCCTATAGAGATGGTAAAATTCCGCTGTCGCCTCCTCTTGTCTTTTTATCATTTTTGGTCGGCGGAAAGGATAACAAACGTGACAACTTATCAAAAAGCTTCTGTCTACGTTGACGAAAGTGCAGCTTATTTTGATAATTTGACTAGGATGCACCCGCTCCTTACTCGCTGGAAAGCTCGGCCATGACCTTTGTGACAATGTAAATGAGACACTTCCCGCCCAAAAATTTAGACTCTAAAATAGAGGGCTGGAAGGAGCAGGGGAAATGGGGAAAAGCATTCGGCATTGGTTTACCCTTCAAAATGACTTAAGGAAATGGGAAAAGCCCTTAGAGCAACTGGAATTTTCGGGGCGGTTCTGTTATCAGCAAGATGCACGTTCATTTTGCCAGCATTTGTTCTGCTAGGATAATATTGAACACTACTACTCCCTCATTGGATTTCTAAACTCAGCAGATGCTAGTTATGGACAGACTGAACAAGACTATCAAAGAACGTCAAACAATTCTAAAAGCTGTTTTCGCTTTAAATGCCAAATTGTGACTCCCTCTCATGTTCGTTGACACTTTCCTCTTAACTCTTTATGGCCATCTAACATGCACCTTAATCCACCTATCCAGTGTTAGCAAAGTATTATAGTTTTCTCAGTCGCTTGTATTCAATATATATCTTTCATTATTCTCAGACGGGATGTGTCTCTTTTAGATTGGCACAGCGGTAACGTCTTCTAACGCAGTCAAAAAACGCAGAATTTGTCATTATGAAAAAGCTGTTTATTGCCCTAAATAAACTTGGGTTACCTTTTCATTTTTCTTTAAGTTTTCAGAAGTATCCGCTAATGCAATCTTACCTCCCTCCAAAACATAACCCCATGTAGCCAAGCCCAATGCCATTCTGGCATTTTGCTCAACTAAAAGGATGGTCATTCCCTGTTCCTTATTTAACCTAACGATTATGTCAGCTAAGCTTTGGCACATGATAGGACTCAAACCTAATGTGGGTTCATCCATCAAGATTAATTTAGGGTTACTCATCAGTGCTCGCGCAATTGCCAACATCTGCTGTTCCCCGCCGCTCATGCTTCCCCCTGTCTGATTTCGTCTTTCCTGCAATATCGGAAAAATCTTGAAAACCTTGTCTAGGTTTGTCTGGACTATTGTTTTGCTTTTTAGGGAATAGGCTCCCATTTCCAAATTTTCTAAAACGTTCATATGAGGAAATATTCTCCTACCCTCCGGAACTTGAGTAATACCCAAACCTACTATTTCTTCAGTAGCAAGACCATCGACTCTTCTATTCTGGAACCATATTTCACCTTCTGTTAGACCTTTCACACCACATATGGCTTTCATCGTGGTGCTCTTACCTGCTCCATTGGGACCAATAATTGTGACAACGGATCCTTCTTCTACGGTAAGTGAAACACCTTTTAAAGCCTCAAGCCCATTATAGCTAAAATGGATGTTTTTTACTTCCAGCATCATTTTATTTTTGTTCCTCACCGAGATAAGCTTCAATCACTTCCTTGTTTCCTTTAATTTCTTCAGGGGTGCCTTGGGCCGTTTTCCTACCAAAGTTCAACACAATCAGACGATCGCAAAGTTTCATAACCATTCTCATCTCATGCTCAACAAGCACGACGGTGATCCCCTTTTCTTTTATTTCTCGGATCCTGTTCATGAGCATATGCATTTCCTCAAGCCCTAGGCCGGATGCTGGTTCATCTAATAAAAGCACCGTGGGATTACAGGCTAAGGCCATAGCTATTCCAAGTAGTCGTGCCTGCCCGTGGGATAAAGCACCTGCCAAATTGTTCATATTATTTTGGAGGCCGATGAGGCTAATGATTTCCATCGCTCTTTTTTTCTTCTCTTCTTCCTCTCTTCTATAGCTATATAAATTAAACAATGTCCCCCAAAATCCAACTCTATCTTGGAGTCGGCAAGCTAGCATTACGTTTGATAGCACAGTTTCCCCTTGGTACAAGTTATTTTGTTGGAAAGTTCGAACGATCCCTTTTTTGGCAATAGCGTAAGGTTTGAGACCTTTAATGCTTTTACCTTGATATATTATTTCCCCATGCGAAAGTTTAAGAAAACCGCTGAGGAGATTAAACAGTGTGGTTTTTCCGGCTCCATTAGGACCAATAATGCCTAGTATTTCATCATCTTCGACATTAAAACTTACATTATCTACTGCTTTCAAGCCTCCAAACTTTCTGCTTACTTCTTTCAGTTCCAACAGCGGACTCATTCGTAAATTTTTAGTCATTTTCTTGACACTCGTCCCTATTTCGTTGTTTTCTTATTCTTTTTTTTAATACCTTTGGAAGGCTTACCAAGCCGTCAGGCAAAAGAAAAATTACAAATAACAAAATAAGCCCATTGAGGATGGGTTCCAGTGCCTTGGCATAGGCGCGAAAAAACTCTCCTAGAGTAACTAATGTAAAAGCTCCTATAATCGGACCAGTAACGAGCGTACCTGTTCCGCCGATTGTAGATTGAATTTGGACCTGGATGGATTTCCAAACAGGAAAATCGTTTGGAGAAACATAATTCAGGTAAGGGGCCAAAACTCCACCCGCTAATCCAGCAAAAAAGCATGCAATTACAAAAGCCAGTATCCTATATCCCACGGTGTTTATTCCAATACTCTGCGCTAAGTTGTCATTTGAAGTTGCCTTAAAATATCTTCCAAGTTTACTATTTTCAATTCTCCAAGTAACTAAGGCATTCAAAGAAACCAAGGCTAAGATGAGGTAATACCAGTTGCTTTTATTAATAAATTCGAGGCCTCCTAAAGCAAATGGGGGAATAGGTGCCAATCCAACCCAACCACCCAAATAATTTGAATTTGCAGGTATTAGCTGCACTACTCCATTAAAAGCAAGGGTTATGACTGCAAAGTACAGCCCGCGTATCCTTAAAACGATCCGACCAAGAAAAAATGCAACAATTGCCGTGCTTATTCCTGCTGCCAGCAAAGCCAACCAAGGTGATATGGAGAATTTCATCGTCAGTACTGCTGATGTGTACGCCCCTATAGCAAGAAAAGCAGCTTGACCCATGCTAAATTGACCCGCTCTTAAAATTAGGACCCAGCCCATACACAGGATAGAATAGATTCCTGATAAAAGAATAATATGCATGTAATAATCATTTCTGACCAGATACGGTATGATAAGAACGAGTATTCCTAATGCGACAAAACCAGCTTTTCTTCTCATTATATAACCTTGTTAGTCTTATTTATTCAGCAAATTCAAAAGGCTCCCCAAATAGCCCTTGAGGACGGACAATGAGTAGGACAATTATGACTAAAAACCCTACTATTTCTGCTATTCCTCCGAGGTAGGTGTAAGTAAGTGTTTCCACAATTCCTAAAATAAGACCTCCTAAAGTTGCACCGAGTATGCTCCCCATGCCTCCCAATGTGATAACAATAAGTGCTTTAATCAAGGGTACGCCTCCCATATAGGGGTTAATAAAAAAGATAGGACCGATAATCGCACCTGCTGCTCCTGCCAACGCGGAGCCCACACCCATAACCAGTAAAGAATATCGTACTTTTTTAATCCCCACAAGGCTTGCGGCATATTCATCTTGTGAAATTGCCCGGGTTGCTTTTCCTGATTTCGTTCTTTGAATCCACCAATATAGTATAAACATGACAACGGCTGACATTACTATCATTACTAATCTTTCAACAGGTAAGATTGCTGAACCAACCCTCAAAATTCCTTCAAAAACACTGCTTACCTGCCTATCATCTGGTCCAAAGATGAGTTCTGCAACACCTTCAATAAGCATCATCAGACCTAAGGTTGTCCCTATAATTCCGACTAATGGTTTTCCCTCAAGAGGACGAAAAAGCCCTCTTTCTATGCACAAACCAAGGATACCTATAGCTGTTGTAGAAATAACAAATGCCACAAGAAAATTAAGCCCAGCCGTGTCGAGGAGTAGATAAAAAATGAAAGCCCCCGACATGTAAAGCTGGCCATGTGCAAAATTAACAATACGTAGGATGCCAAATACTAATGTTAAACCTGAAGCAATCAAAACGTACATTAACCCGATCACTACGCCATTCACCAAAGTCTGGGCTATCATCTCTTACTCCCTGTTTAGGGGAAAAAATTGCTTAAGGCTCCTCGCCGAAAAAAATCCTTTCCCGCCAGCAAATTGATTGTGTCCCTGTGGGGGATGGTTGAAACCCTTCGCCTTTAGGCGAAATGTCAGAAAATCGAGCGTTGTCTACAGTTTGTCGGGATAAAAAGATTGAGACAGTTTATCCTCCAGGGTAAATTCGACTATTCCTTTGTGGGGCCTAACCTATTGGAGCAACTGATAAAACATTACAGCTACCCCTGTGCGTATCCCCTCTCATCCGATGAAAAAGCAATCCCGACAAACTGTAAACAACCCGAGCTCAACGCACACCCTTGAGGGTAATCCAGTTTGTGTTTTTCTTGCTATTCGTAGGTAAGCCTGGAATAACCTAAATATTTAACTTCATCCCCATCAATAATTCCCGCAATTGTAATTAGATTGGCAACATGAGCTATGCCAAAGGTCTTTTCTCCGGTGAAACGACAATCACCCAAGATGGTATCAAAAGTTCCCTCTTCCAAAATTTTCTTTACAACATCCGGAGAAAATGTTCCTGCCTTTTCGTAAGCTTGAACCAATATTTGAAGAAGGCAGGCATAACGCCAACCTATAGGTTCAAATGGAGCATCAGGCCATTTTTCTTGCCATTTATTTTGTATAATTTTCATGATTTCCCGTTGATTGGGTTTAATTGCAGGGCAAGATATAAACTCATATGGAGCAATATGTCCTTGAACCGCTTCCCGCCCAGCAATTTTGATCAGGCCGGTAGCATTTACTAGGGAACCCGAACTAACAGAGTAGCCCCTATATCCAAGCTCATATAGCGCCTTTCTTATCGCACCTTGATCCCCAGGACCGGCTGCACCCATCTCAATTATGTCTGGCTTCCCAGCCATTATTTTGGTACAAAATGGGTAAAAGTCTTTTGTCCCTATTGGATAAAGTAAATTAGCTACCACCTTCATTTGATATTGAGGGGCTTTTTTACTAATAAAAGCTTCAGCAACATCCCTTCCGGTCGCGTTATCTGGATCAATACTTGCGGCTCTTTCAAGCTTTGCCCCTCTCTTTTTCAAAGTGTCCATAGCGATATCTAAAACAAGAAACTTCTGGCCTTGCGTCTGGGCACCTTGAAAAAGATAAGGATAATTGGGGTTGAGCAATTTTTTCTCGGATCCGGCGCTACCCATAAAAACAAAAACTTTCTTATTATGAGCCAACTGTCTATATCCAAGGAGAGAACCCCCGGCAAAATCACCTAATATTGCTTTAACCTTATCTTTGTTTATCAGCTTTTCACCTGCCGCACGTCCTACCTCACCTACATACTTATTGTCTTCATGGAGCATCTTGATTTTCCAGGTAACACCGCCCACTTTTATTCCACCGTTGTCATTGTAGTACTCCGCAAGACAGTCCATACCTCTGGCAATATTCATCCCCCAGCCAGCTGCTGGGCCTGTAAGAGGATTAATATGACCAATCTTAATTACATTCTCTGCGTAAGCTTCCGGACAATGTCCTATAATCACTAACATACCAAGGCTAATACCTAAAATTAGGCTAAATAAGTAATGCTTTTTTCTCATTTTTTCTTCCCCCTTTGTACCGTTTTTATTCTGGTAAAAAATCTATAAAAAAACACTGCACGACTCCCAAGTAAAACATACGTAATATTTCTAGCAGCATGCCAAGCAGCGTGTCAAGGAAAAAAGTCATGACCTCCGGCAAAGCCGGAGGCTTGATAATGTGAACCGCTCAAAGCG
>CAYRSQ010000019.1:0-14488 GCA_964427055.1 uncultured archaeon | reverse complement strand
TTGCAGCACCATGCCATAATCACTGCGCCTGTGTTACCTGCTTTCCATCCTTTTATATAGCTCGTGTTACATGTAGGTTCTAGAGTAAAAGTGCCTGTTCCAGTAAATCCTGTACTAGTTGATGGCGACCATACATAATCTGAACTACTTGTGGGTGTCTGTTGGCATGAATATCCATTGACACTGTTGTTCATCCAACATCCGACCAACCAGCTCCAATCCGGAGCTCCAGTCGAGGTGGTATAAGTCATAGAGAGATTTATATATATCGTGTCAGCGATGGACATTACAGAACTAGTCGCATCGTCAGCGTCATAAGTTATAGCGGAATTGATGTCGGTCGTCTCCACTTGCACGCATGATCCTCCACCAACAGTCTGGGCGTCTGCCCAGTTTATGTTGCTGGTGCCAGTGCACAACTTGTAGTCACCGCATTTTATGTAGTCTCTGCCTTGACTAGCATCGACGTCTATTATACCTGCTGTGTCTTCGGATCCAGAACACGAGGGACTACATACACTGCAACTCCAAGTCCCGCTTGCAGTGGTACATTCCCCTTCAGTTCTGTAGATCGCTATTCCTGGATAGCATACACCTGCACCGTCACATACACCCACACCGCCACTACCATGGCATAGTTGTCCGCATATGTCAGATGAATTCGATCCACTTCCAGTGTTGCAATCATCACACGTCTCGGATGTCCCGTCGTTATTTATGTCTATGGTTATTCCCGATGCGCAACATGCACCAGTTTCTGTTCCTGATGCCTGACCATTCGGAACTGTCTCCCATGAACCGGCATTACAGTATTCGTTACAACCATCGCTGTCCACATCTTGCAAAGCGCCCGAGCTGTAACATACAGAATTGTAAATACATTTGTTGTTGGCGTTGCAACACGCATCGTCATTGGAATCGGACGTACAGCCGGATGTACACTGTCTCGCCAGTTTATATTCACTCGCATCGTCACCACAGCATGTTGTGGCGGCAGCCTCGCCCCCTAGATTCCAGTGGACTGCTCCCATGCATCCAGTGCATCTGGCTTCAGTGGTGTCTACATCATAATTGCTATAGTCACATGAACAACTACTGCAACTTCCAGAACCATCACAGTATTTCGTACAGGAAGACTCGTAATCTTTCCATACACAGCTGTTGGTCCCTGTGCCGCATGTCCCTGAACAGGTGTCGCTGGAGCACGAACTGGAGCCACATGTAGTAGAAGTTCCAGCATTCGTATAACTGTTACAGGTTCCTGTCACACAGCTTCCCGCAGCATTGCAGTATTCTGTGACATCATGATAATCCCTGCATGTGACGTCCAGTGTGTCACAGTCTTTTGTGTCACAGGATAATCCATCACAAGCACTATCATTGTCGCCTCCATCTGCCGTTGTACATGATCCTCCCGCGCACGTACCATCGACAATATGTCCATCACATACACCTCCCGAATGTGTGTCACAAACGTAATCTGGATATCCAGAAGTACAATCCGTCGGACCGGAGCTCTGGCCGCACGTGCCGCTTCCATCGCATGTCAGTCCTGCATATCTAGTGGTTCCAGAACAGAATGGAGTTGCGTCACATAGCCCTGTCGAACATGCCCCACTGGAACAAGTCTTGCCGGATACACAATTAGTGTAGCTTACGTCAGGACTGCTTCCACAATCTCCGTTAGTTCCAGTGCAGAAAAATTCCTCTGTTTGTATTCTGCAACTGCCATCACAATAGTTAGTTGGTCCGAAACATGTCGTGCTCGAAGATGAATAAGTACAACATTTGTTGGCACCACAATCAGCCCAGCCAGTGCCAAGGTCCGTGTAACAATCACTGTCAGTTCCGCAACTTGCCGCGCAACTACCAGGAACGGCATTACAGTATGCTTGCATTGACAATATGTCCTCAAACGGCACATTATAATCGCCTCTTCCCGGAAAACTTATAACGCCCCTACCATTCGATATGTCTGAGAGCGTGACAGCGCCGGTCTTCACGGTGAACGCCGCAACGAAGAATGCCAGATACAGCAGAAATATCAGTAACGATTTCCTCCCGGACAGCCCGGATTCTCCTAATCTATCAGGGTTTACACTAGATGCTTTCATTTTTTTACACTCTTCAGATAGCAAAGTTTTGCAGGTCCGATTTCCCTACATTCTACGGATCCCTCAAAGGTCAACGCAAATACGTATTTAGAAGATGTCTGGCGCGTCATGCCCGATTTTTCAGCTATTTGAGTAATCGTCAATCCTTCCGGATGCTCTTTTAGAACTTGTACTACTTTTTTGCGGTTATTTTCCTGACTATTCACGAAATCAGACCTTCTATGGATTCTTTTTGGTTAATCAATATGTTAAACTATAATGTTAAACTAATCAATTAAGCACAATGGTACAACATTATTGCTAATCTGTTACGTTCAATGTTTATGTTTAACATATATGTAAATTGTTTTTGGGCGGTATATAAACATTTGAACAGAATTTGGACGTTTCCTGGGTAAGAATGAAAAACAATTTGAAACTTGGCTCACATCGATATACTAGAGGACATTCGATGAAAGTCACGATCGTCATACCGACATACAATGAAAGAGAAAATATATCGAAACTTATACCGAGCCTGTTCGGGCAGTTCGAAAAATCCGCTATTGACGGAAACGTTATAGTGGTGGATGACAACTCGCCAGACGGTACGGCGGCTGCCGTGAGAAATTTGGCGGGAAAATATGATATAAAGCTCATAGATAGGCCAACCAAGATGGGATTGGGATCTGCATACATCACTGGATTCAAGGAAGCGATATTGGACGGAGCTAATGTCATTTTTGAGATGGATGCTGACATGAGCCATGATCCCGAAAAATTGCCTGAATTTATGAAGAAACTGGATGATGGATATGATGTGGTAGTCGGGTCTAGGCTCATGGAAGGTGGAGGTGTCGTAGGATGGGGTCCTGCCAGAAAGATCATTTCTTTCTGTGGTAATATGATAGGCAAACACATCACAGGGATAAACGTTTCAGACATGACATCTGGATATAGAGCGTACAGACGGAAAGTATTGGAAAGCATAGAACTTGGAGAAATCAGATCGACTAGTTACGACTTCCAATTGGAAATATTGTACAGGGCGATAGAAAAGGGATTCAAGGTGTCTTCCATTCCGATAGTCTTCCATGACAGAAGAATGGGAAAGTCAAAACTGTCTAAGAACGACCTTTTAAAATTCTTCCTGACCGCGTTAAAGTTAAGGTTCGATAGGATTTAGAGCAATTCATATACCACTTTTCCGTTTATCTCCTTGATTAATTTCAGATAGTCTGGGTATAATACGAAGCTGTCCATATCTCCGGTAACCACCAGATTGGTTATCCCATTTTCCTTCAATACGGCGATGCTTTCTTCTATGCCATTGGTGTAATACAATTCCCTGAGTTTCCAGCTGTTGATTTCTGTAACGTTCCGGTCATAGTAATATAGCTTGTAGTCCGTAGTAGCTATGACCGCATTTTCGGGAAGGTTTTCATTGACCCATTCAGCTATCCTTATGTCATCCCCATAGCAGATTTCCAACAATTTAGTATGATTGCCCAAATTATCGATAATAGATTCCATAGTATGGTTCTGAGGACAGTCGTCCCATATGAATGCCAGCAACAGTGCATTGGCAAACAAAATGACGATTGAACATTCTATAAGTTTTCCCGTGATGCCTTCTTTCAGGTTCTCTTTTAAATATAGGAATAGGAAAGTGGTAGGCACTGATATGAGTATAAGATACTTGCTCCAGTAATTGAAAATCAAGACATAGGAAGCAAGTATAGCCATGAACCAGACATAGAAAAATTCCATTTTTCCATTCCCTTTCTTTATCCACAGGAACAGAGTGGGAATGACAAGTATGAAAAATGGATTCAATGGATGGTATACAGATGCATCGGAATAGTTTACATAAGAGAACAATAGTCGTGCGATGGAATTACCTAAGTCAGCTATACTATCGTAGTTGAATCCGGAAACTTTTGATGCTGAATTCAGTTGGCTGAACGCATGGTTTTCTATATTGGGGTCTATGTAGTTACCTCCTCCCATCGGCCAGATAGGGTTCCCCATCACTATGAAATTTCTCCCATACCACGGTGATATGATTATGGAAAAAATTAGTCCGGCGGTTACCAGATGACTAAGTTTGATGTTTCTATTCAATAATGATATGGGGGCAATGAACAGGAAAATGCCACCAAGATATGCTGCCAAAGCAGCGAATCCGCCAAAGAATGAGCTTAGGTAAAGATGCAATTTTTCACCGGTTTCAGTATATTTTTTTAACAAAAGACACGCCATCGAGAATTGGAAGGTCAGGTACATGTAGTGGGCTGCACTCCTGCTGAAAAACACTATAGAAGGAAGAGAGAGCAAAATTAGGGATGAATATATGCCGAACTTTTTCTTTTCGAATACATGAATGGACCACTCGTATACGAATGAAACAAATAAGACTGACAGTATCAAAGACGTGATTCTGGGATAAATTGGATTTTCACCGGTAAAAAGATAGAAAAAAACGGTTATGAGTTGGTATGCAGATGGGTAGTTAGAGGCCAATCCCATTCCGACACTCGGCCCACCCTCTACGAAGTTTATTTCTTTTGACTCGTACAGTAGTTTGGTCCATTGCATATATATTCCAGAATCCTTGTATAGCTCCGGAAATAGGATTATATGGGAAATTGAGGCAATCGAAAAGATTGACAATATCAAAACAAGTTTCAAATTTAGTCCGATGCTTTTAGATAAAATATCCGTCAAATGTATTCTTTTTCTGTTATAGAGAACCAAAAGAGCGTATACCGGTATCAGAAATAACATGACAGACTGAAGTTTGTAATTGTAGAGGAATCCTAATATCATCATTAAAACTGAGATGATTCCGAGTCCAATACCGACTGAAAATGATAACCTTGGTTTTAGTTCCAAGTTTTCCGGAAAACTAAGCGATAACAGATACCCTAAGGAAACCACTATAATCCATGCGAATACGTAACCTAACAACATCCACTAACCCTTTCCAACTAATTCATCATACAATTTGACATAAGTTTTAGAAATGTTATCGAATGAATGATCTTCAGCTATTTTCAGGTTCTTATGTATGATTGATGATTGTTTAGACTCGTCATTTAACAGGGATCTAATTTCATTCTTCAGTGCTTCTTTGTCATTCTTAGGGAATAATAGAAGTTCAAGTCCGATTTCATCCGTTATATCACGACTTTCTGGCAGATCTGTTATTATGATAGGTTTTCCGTAACTAGCCGCCAGATGGACCACTGCGCTTGTTCCCAGCGCGGTAGTGTAAGGCAAGACCACAACAGACGATTTTCCAAACACGTCTTTAATTTGGTTTTCAGGGACGTATCCAGTGAATTCTATTCCATCTACAGTTTCATAGTTTTCCTTAATAGAGTCCAGGTAGTTTCTGTAGTATGGATGGGATCCTCCTGCTATTATCAGTTTCATCTTCTCGTCTTCATGCTTTAGCTCCATGAACGTTTCTATGAGAAATGGTAGGTTTTTCGGATTACTCCAATAACCGAAAGAAAGAATGGTATTGCCTCCTGTCTTTACTTCATCTGCTAGTTTTCCTGGAGTGCCAAGATATACCGTTACTACGTTATGGGCATTGTACTTCTTTTCTAGCATGCTCTCAAACCTTTTCAATGTCGTAGTCACCATATCTGCCTTTAGTATCAGACTCGTCGCAACGTATATTCCGATACTGTTTACAACGCTGTCTTTCTCGCCTATCTCCTTTAAGTCAACAGCCTCTGCTATGTTGTGCAACGTAACGATGATTTTTTTGCCGGTAATTAACTTCACGACATAAGGAGTGGAAGCTCCAATGAAATTTGCTAGCTTTCCCTCACCCCAGTTTTTCATATGTATATTGAAATGTACGATATCAGGGCTTTCTCTTAAAACGGCCCTGAGAATTCTAATAGGGGTGAAAATATCGTTGTTTTTCCAGCATCTTATCACTTTAATTTTTCCATTGCTCTCAATATCGGGAGAATTCTCGTTTTTGTTAGCAAGAATTGATATCTCGCTCAATTCATCCTGCTTTGCAAGGCTTTGTGATAGATAAGCACCATATTCCGACAAGTTTCCTCTGTTGGGTGGATAAGCTGAAACGAAGCAGAGTTTCATGTAAAACGCCTATGGTTTATATGTAATGCGGAAAAGATTAAAAGGGCGAACATAGGGATCACGCCTCTTATGTAGTTTATCGACTTGAACTCCTCTTCTACGTGTGCCACCTCAGACACTGAGTCAGGATTCTCCCATATCGTTACGGCCTTTGTTGAGAAATTAGCTCGATTCAGTAGTTTCCAATCGCTAGTTTTCATGTAATTTTCGTGATATTCATCGAATGTGAGTATGTATTTTATCGAATATTCGTCTGCATGCTCTATGAACGTATCGAGGAAGGTCATGTTCGTTATCTGGTCTATCTCGGAATATCCAGAGTCCCTTATCCAGTCAATGGTTCGTCCTGTATAATAGTCAGAGTCCAGTGTGGGCAATCTGCTATATAGATAAATCTCACCTATCGCTCGACCGTAGCCGAATGTCTGATATCGATAGTATCCTTTGGATTCGTCTAGGAATGATAAAGCATATTCGGTAATTTCAGCTCTGTTTTGGTCATAGTGACCCACTGGAACCATCAAAAAGAGAGAGTGCGAATTGTACAGGTCATTTATATTGGAAGCAACGATAATCAATATTATTAAGATTTTCACTATTTCAAATTTCTTGTTCCTGTACAATATTTCCAGTTTGGGAATGTTCGGTATAAAGTAGACGAAGAATATCCAAAATAATGCCGCCGAGAACACCGCGAATCTTTCATATGTGAGCCAGTATTCAAAACCTAGAAATACCTTTGTAGCGGGGGTAGTTCTACCTAATCCTATAAGTAATAGACATGCCGCTATGAAATATAGAGTGATGAACTTCCTCGTATGCTTTTGGGGACTTACGCACAGGAATAATGGAAGGCGCACCATCAACAATGAAAATCCGTACATCGAGTACCACCTTTCTATGTTGATTTCCAATGCAAATGGATATCTTGAGAAGTGTATGATTTCCTTTGAAGGTATCAGGGATTCCGACATAAAGTTTTGTATGAAAGGGTAGTATATCGACATAAGGAGTAATAGAGGAAATATCGATAGTTTAATCACATCTCCCAATCGGTTAAGTAATGCCTTGTGTTCCGATATCGCGAGTATCACGTAGATTATGGAAATTACTATGAAACTTATCACGTTGGAAAATGCAGTTAATACAAGCGCCAATTCAGACAATAAAAGGTATTTCGATTTCTCATTGTCTACGAATTTAGACAAATAATATATAGACATAGCTCCAAACGCAAATCCAACCATACTCGTAATCTGTCCGAAGACAAATACAGTCATGAGTATGCCTGGGGAAGTAATCAGGATTATGTATATTAACCAAAAATGTTTCCCCCCAAGCTCCAGATATTCGACGGAAAATTTGGACAAGAAGTATGCGAAAAGGACTAATGAGGTTCCCATCAATAAAGTATATCCAATGTTAATTGGCAGGAACAAATATAGTATGGCGAGTAATTGATGTGCGATAGGTGGATAAGTAGTGAGTTCGGTCATACCAACTTTCTGGTCAAAGGTCGAAAACCACATTTGCTTGTAATGCTCGGCTATCCTCGAATGTATATAGAAATCGAACGTGTAGAAACCTCTGGAAAATAGGAACAATAGCACGAGTATGGATGCAATCAATATGTAAATGGGAAATCTATCTTCCATAAATAATCTTTAATGGTAATTAATTAATTCTTTTTAGATTCTCAGATATGATACTGTTTTAGAATTCCAACCCGTGAATTGAAAAGCTTAGGCATCGTCTATCATTTATTCCTTCTTTTTCGAACGGAATGTCGCATCCCTCTTTGGATAGGAACTCTATCTCATTGTACCCTTGGAGTAAAATGAGTTTAGAAGATAAATTTCTTTCTTCATAAATTTTAGCAGTTTTTATAGAGTTTCCATTAAGTCTGATTATCAAGTCTCTCGGTTTCCAATAACTTTCTATTGAAAATTTCATGTCACGATCTAAATCTACACCAAACTTATAAAATTTTATCGTGGCTTTATCAGTCATCCATCTAAATTCTTTCTCTGAATCGTTCTCCATGACAAACCAGCCTGAACTTCCGAACCCAGCTTCAAGGATTTCCATAGGAGTGTAAGTTTCTATGGTAAGATTGCTGATAGCTATACTAATACACCTGGCTTCATTTTCGGGATAATCACACTGTGACACGACTTCCAATGTGTACAGTCCTTCATCCAGATACACGGCGGGCAATACCACTTCGCTATCTTCAATCGATATAGTCTCAGTCGATAGTTTGTTCCCATTAATGTAGAATTCTGCTGCTCTATCTTCCGTATGCGTCCAAGTTCTGAGTTTTAGTATACTAAATGAATCGGAAGTTGATGTGAAATATATCTTTCCAGTATCTCCAACCCATCTGTAATCCATTCCCTTGGATTCTTCCAGCTCTTTCATCCCATTTCCAAAAACGATACTATCATTGAGTTTGCCAAGTACACTATAATCGAATACTTCGATGTTAGCAATCCCATAAGTTATGCATCTCGGATCGTAAGACATATTATATGGGGATAGCTTCATGTCAAAACACTCCAATATGGTGGTGCATTTGATTTGATTTTCTTCTTCCAATGGAATATGACAATCGTCACTGGAGTTTAGATACAATATATTTTCTCCTTTTTTGAAATTCAAATCTTCCAATACGTAACTTTGGTTATTGTAAGTGTTGACATACATCCCATTGAAGTAAATAGAGACCTTTTCCGTTTTATAATTCTCAAGTGACAGGTTGAGTATCTTTTTCTCCGATTCATCGGAATAGATATATACAGATCCATTTCTTTCCATCCACTTCGTTTCACTCTCTTCCACGGTAGGATACCAATCTTCGTTATATACTAAATTTGAAGTTCCGATTCTAGTTAGAATCAACGCAATCAATATAACGGAAAGTACGATTAGCGAATATTTTCGCGACTTAGTCGAATACCACCTGTCTTTCCAAAGTATAGATATTAAAGCAAATATTATAGGGATTATTATGAACGTAACATCTATGGTTATGAAGCCAAAACTCGTTGTAAGCAGTTTTATTTTTTTTAGCGGAATAAGTGTAATCGAACGTATATCCGGAGTTTTTTTAATTAAAACGTATTCTAAGATTCTACTTCTCACACCGTTTTTGATGAATTCTGGTAAATAGTAATCATATAACGGGTTGGACAATATCGCACCATAATAATCGGTCTCTATTGATCTGTTTCCCCAATTTAGGTTGAATATTTCTTTAACATTCTGTCCTTTGAAATATAGGTACCCCAATCCTTCCCAGGAAGCACTAAATCCAAGTAACATGTGAAATATAGATACAGACAAGAGCATCACAAAAATTAGTCTGAAAAATCTAGCTTTCCAAAACTTTTCTAACGAAACGGAGAATGGAATCGATAAGAACGGAATTAGTGGAACCATAAATCTTAATCCAAAAGATGCTCCTCCTGTCCAAACGGAGTAAAAATTTATGAAACATAAGAATAAGACGAGAATGAAGGTTGTGAATACTGCGAGGTATTTATGCTGTTTTTTGAGATATGGAATTCCTAAGATGGAAAGTATCAAAATGGGCGAATAGAAGAGGATTCCTTTGTAAGGGGAAAATAATGCATTAAAAACTCCTATAGGGAATGTAACAGCATCAAAGATTACGTCATCTAATCCGATGGGTTGGCAATATTCCAGTTTTGAAGGGCAGACGAATATTTCGGGGTCTAAGTGCAAGCTCGTAAATTCTAATGGGTTTGAGAAAATTAAGAAATTGTATATAAGCAATGGTAGCAATCCTATAAAGCAACCAAATAATATTTGAGCCATGTACCGTTTTTTAATTTTTAATAAGAGAATATAACATATCACACCCATTACAATGGGCACCATCAGATATTCTACAACAATGGCAAATCCCAACAAAACTCCTGAAATGAACCAAAAACGAATTGGTAGTTCATTTCTGCTGGTCCTGAATATATATGAGAATCCTAAAAAACCCAAGAATGATGCTGTAGCATATCCAAAACTCGATGTGCCATAAGCGAATAATATGGTCCCAAATCCGAAAGAACATGCTACAATAAGTCTCTTATAATTTTCTGAAAGAATGTAGTTTGTCATTCTATAAATTAGAAGAATCAATAAAGATCCCGGAAGAGCCGAAAATGTCACTGAAAAGATTATTCTTAAAATAAGTTCATTTGGCGTCAAATCTGTTATATTGAATATTGTTTTATCATTGTCAATATCTTCGTCAACTAACAAATCAAAGAACACTACTTCAGGAACAGCGAGCATAGAGAGTCCGGGAGCTTTGCTAGAGTAATAATGACCATTGTAAACTGATCTATCGCCAGTGAAATTTACATAGGAATCAATTTCCAGTCTATTTTCCATTGCTATCGCTTTGGATAATGCTAGCCTGGATTCATTGTCCCAATCTGCCCAATGAACGAGGAGCGCGTATATAATGAAGAATGTAAGGAAAATTTTGAATTCATCCTTTTCAAAGAAACTCATAATCCTATATTTATTCTTTGAAGTTTTCTGATTTTCTATTTAATCAGTTTCAAGGTGCCTGATGATGATAAGGTGGTTTAAGGTTGATATTATGGTTCAGTATTTATAACTTCATTTCGTTATCTAATTTAAATGATAACTAGGAAATTGTACTATTTTCTGAAGGTTCAGAAACATCAGTGGATGAAACTGAACGAACTCAAAGAAATACAAAACAAGAGATTCAGAGCGATTGTCGTCCACGCATACAAAAACGTGCCATTTTACAGGCGAATATGGAAATCGTTCGATGTGGATATAGATAAAATCAAGAGCACGGACGATATGGATAGACTCCCATTAATCTCAAAACAAGATCTTATTGAGAATTACGAGCAGTTCATAGCCGACAATTATAGAGAGTCCTACAATCTTAATCAGTATACTAAAAAAGTTACATCAGGGAGTTCCGGGACGCCATTCGAGATGATATTTGACAACAGGGCATGGGACTATTTAGATGCGATATATTTAAGATCATTAGTGGCTGCTGGATATAATCCGACGAAGCCACTCGCCTATTATTGGTATGAACCATTCAAAACAAAAAATTACAATAAATTTGGTTTGATGAGGAAAATACATATAAGTCATAAACTTTCCGATGATGACCAATTGAAACTTCTGGTTAAACTCAATCCAGAATACATGTATTATTTTCCGTCCAGACTTTATTCCATTTCCAAAACAATGATTCGTGATAATGTTATCATAAATCCAAAATGTCTAATAACCCATGCAGAGATTTTGTCCAACAACATGAGAAAAGTAATAAACGATGCTTTCAACATCGAACTCAAAGATCAATATGGAATAAGCGAATTCAACAGGACTGCATGGGAATGCGAGGAAAATTCCGGATACCATATCGACATGGATAGTGTGGTTTTAGAACACATAGATTCCCCATATGGTAAGACTTCCGTGTTCACAGGATTGGTAAACTTCATATTGCCTATAATAAGATACGACATGGGAGACATACTCGTCCCTACTGATGATGTTTGCTCATGTGGAAGGGGGCTACCTTTGTTGAAAAGTATAGAAGGCAGAGATATTGATATGATAGAATTAGACTCAGGGAAAGTATTCTCACCTCGGGAGATTATAGATTCTATCTCAGATTTGGATAGTTTAAGAAACTTCAAAGTATCCTACAAAGGGCACAACAGGTTTGACGTTGAATTCGTCACATTTGACGTAAAAAAGAACATACCGAGTGAAATTAAGCATAGAATGGACTTTCTGTTCAATGAGCCTATAGAGGTAAAATGTTTCGAAACTGAAGCTACAGAAGTTACCGAAGGCGGAAAAAGGCCAATGGTCATCGGAAATAGACCGAAAAAATGAATTCAGGCAGATTTTTGATATTACACAAATAATTCACGTAAAATGCATTTGAGATTATGCTGCAGTATCCCTTTTTCATCTTAACCCTTATAGCTTCGGCTCTTTTACTGAACCAGATTCTTCTGAAATTATAATCTAAATTTCTGACATTACCAGCAACGAGTTTCATAGAGTCGCTGAGCCGTACTTCTCCATTTGACATAATATAGCCAGAAGCTATCCCTTCGAAATTTTCATGAAATCTCCGTTCGTACAAACTTTCATAGTACATTTTCCTTAGATTAGGGATTATATCACCAACTTGTATGTTCGTATTTTCTATCAGGAAATCGAGAGCCTTCTGTTTGTGTGTGGCATCAGGTGATATGTCAAGGTCATTGTTGTACAATTTTGCCCTATTTTCAGCTATTTCAAATATGAAAGAGTCCGGTTCGATTGCCTTCAGAATATGTTTGTATGAATTTTCGAAATTTTTCACGTTATATTTTGATATGACTGTATTAACTCCTACAATAAGTTTTTCACTTTCGATGGACTTAAGGTCTTTTATGGTATGCTTAGCCAGTCTGTATGATCCTTTTACTCCTCTAATAAAGTCATGGTCTTTTTCTTTACCGTCAATGGAAACGTTGATTATAAGGTTCATATGAGGGCAGTTCTCTAAAATAGAAGCTACATCCTTTAATATTTTTTTCCGAACCATTCCATTAGTAGTTATTGTTAAATATAATGGTCTTGTGTTGTTGTATATGGTTTTCACAACCTCCACTAAGTCCTTCCTAAGAAAGGGTTCACCTCCTGTTATTGTTACCCAATATAAATTACCGTAATTTTTGAATATCCTTTCAAACTCCCATAATTTCAGCTGTTCCTTTACTTTCTTCTCCGAATCATTTTTCCATATATTGCATATTCTACATCTAGAATTGCACAAATCATTTACATTTATTGTCAAAAAGACGGGTAGTTTTTTTGGAATTCCGAATATTTTGAAGCAGTTATAACAAAGGATGTTGGAAAACAATTCGACATTTCTATGAGTGAGCAGTTTTTTCATTTGACCATCTCCCATTTGTACGGAATTTTTTTCAGAATATAGAAATCGATTGAGGCCAATGTTCTAGACCATGTTTCTATCATAACGGCTCCTATAATCCAAATTCTCTTTTTCATACTGGTTTCAGTTTTGAATAAATTTACGACCTCTTTCAATATAGGAAAGGGATCCATTGTCGATACCGAGTATCCATATTCTTCTTTGATATGAAGATGCCCATTGAATATTCTTCTCCTTTGTTTTATTAGATTGGAAATGCTGCTAGGTCCACTATTATATACAATAGCACTTGGGACATACAGTATTTCATATCCGAGCTTCTTAATCATAAACTCTATATAAGATTCGTCCGTAGCCAGTTTTTTAGGTATATCCTCCGATATGACATTTCTGAAAGCTATCATTTCCCCTCCTTTAGGATGCTTAGTAGATATTTTGTGATGTAGACTCCATATTATGTTCACTACAAATCCTATGAATTCGCGCCTGTTATTTTTGGGGACGGGTTTGCTTACCGTCATTCCAACCTTGGAATCTTTGAAAGGTTCCAATAGATGCTGTATTGTGTCTTTGTGTGGAAGAGTGTCAGAGCTTTCGAGTAATACTATGTCGGAACTAATGTCTTTCAATGCAGTGTTAATAGAGAAAGCTTTTCCCATTCTCTTCTCTTCTTCAATTATCATTAGCTTATCATTTTCTATCAAACGAATGTCTCCACATTCGCATGCTACTATGACTATTTTTTCCAACTTCATGTGGTTTTCTAACTTCTGGTTTAAAATTCTGTCTACCAATTCCTCTAGATTTTTTTCTCTATATGCTGGTACTATTACAGAAAAATTCATGCTCGGGACCTATTAAAAATTGAATCGGGTTTAAACTTCAAATCCTTTTCAGTTAAGCTGGTGTCATATTTTATGACTTTATCGAATCCGTCAAGTCTCTTGCATGAAAATGGGGTTACAAGTCCTAACAGATTTGTCGCTTCTTCCAAAACTTTCAAAGGCAGTAAAGCTAATTTCTTCGGTATATGAAGCTTGAATGTTCTTGTCCTCAATTTTTTAGATACATTGTCGATTAGTTGGTTCCAAGTGTAAGACTCTCCGTATGCGATATATATATTACCAGAATTCCCTTTGGCCGATGCCCTTATCGCGATTTCTGTGAGGTCATCAACATGTATCATAGCTATAAGATTACTTCCATCACCTATGATTGGTACTATCCTCAGCTTCACGGATTTTTCTATCTTGTTTGATTCCTTGTTCGTTCTATTACCATATACCAT
>CAYRSQ010000018.1:0-15239 GCA_964427055.1 uncultured archaeon | reverse complement strand
GAATAAAGATTTCTCGTTTCACTCGAAATGACAGGCCAGAGGGACTTTTTACGAGATCGTCATTATTGAGAGTCAGCAAAAAACACTAAGATACCAAAACGAGAGACGTTGCAACCGTTCTACGTCCCCACGTTCTAACGTTTTTTCATCTTTTGTCTTTCTCATCAGCTTCTTTTTCCCTTACTCCTCACTTTTCACGCTCATCAGCTCATCAGCTTCTACTTACCCCTTAATCTCCACCGGAATAGAGGCTCTGACACTTATTTCTGCAGGCGGGAGAGGTTGGAGCGGAGGCTGCGCCGCAGATGTTCCAGGCGCCGGAAGGTGTAATAGTTCAGGGGATCGAGGCTCAGGTCCTTCATCAGGATCAGGCGCGACCCGTTACCGTTTGCGTTCAAGGGGAGATCGACCTTCAGCATTTCTTCCTTCACGATGTCCGTATGGCGCCGGTAATATCCCCGTGCCCAAGTCCAGACGGTTTTGTCTTCCAGTTCCCGGATGCCCCGGAAGATCTTTGTCGATTTTGACGGCGGGGAGCTGCTGTCGGAGGGACGCCGCTCCGGCCCGTTGTATGGCATGGCTGAAAAGGCTGTACCATTATCCCCCACTTGCTCCAATTGCGGTTCAACACTGACTGATGGTAATCCTTCTCTACGTTCCAGGTTACGCCATTTTCCCGGATTTTCCAGTCGCAGCTCGGCTTTGTCGAACTTCAGCATTTCCAAGGCTTTGCCAAGATATTCGCACAGATCCTCCAAGGTACGCGCTCTGTTCATGTCTATCTGCAAGGCCAGGAAGGTCCGCCGATCCCGGCTGAAACCCGCCACGTCCGTCATGTCCAGGAACCAACCGTAGAACTTGTCGATAGCCAGGTATTCCAGGTAGCCGGTCTTTCGCACCAGGATCAGCGCCCCTCCACCGAGGAGGACCAGGACCAGCCCCACCATCTCGTTACGGAGGTTGACGACAAGAATCGACAGGAGGCACAGCGCCAGCGTCACACCATAGATGACCAGGACCGCATTCCGGGAGGAAAGGCCCATCGCCAACAGCCGGTGATGAATGTGCCCCCGGTCGGGCAAAAACATCCGCTGCCCCCTCACCCACCGACGCAACGGCGCTAACATCGCGTCGAACACCGGCACTCCTAGAGCCAGCAGTGGAATGAGCATCAGGGCCCCCACCTGGCTTTTCACCGACCCCATGATCGACAAGGACGCCACGGCGTAACCCAGAAAATAGCTCCCGCCATCGCCCAGGAAGATGCTCGCCGGATTGAAGTTATACCTCAAAAAGCCCAAGACTGCCCCCCCCAGCGCTGCAAAATAGATCCCGGGAAGATAATCGGCCCGCATAACTGACAGGATGATCATCAACAGACAGGTGAAGAAAACCACTCCACCTGCCAGGCCGTCCAGACCGTCGATCATGTTCACCGCGTTGATGAACAGGACAAACCAGAAAACGGTGGCTGCATAGCTCAGCACGCCGAACTGGAGACCATGCCCTCCAATTAAGAATCCACTGATCGAAATCCCGCCCGCGAAGGCAACCGTCGCCCCCAAGATCTGCAACAGCAACTTGATCCAAGGATTCAGTCGGCGGAAGTCGTCCCAAAGCCCGCAACCGAACACAACAAGCGCCCCGTAAAAGCCGAAAGCCGTCTGGCGATCAAAAACGAAAAGCTCCGATACGTGAGTCACGTGCAGGTTCATCAACGCTATCGTGACCGTGAAGGCGAGAAACACCGCCAGCCCACCGATCCGCGGGATCGGTGTCGTGTGAACCTTACGCTCCGCCAGTTCGTCCACTGCCCCCAGGCGCACCCCCAGCCACTTCGTTAACGGGGTCAGCACCAACGAAAATCCCAATGAAATTAAGAATAAAAATAATAAGGTTGTCATGGGGTCAAATCTCTAAATTTATTAAACACAGCCTTCTAACTTGCGCACCCGCTCCCTAAAAACTTTCCAGAAAAAAACCGGCGCCGAAATAAACGTACGCCTCCACAACCGCCTGGGTTCCTGCATCAGACGCGGCAGCCATTCCAAACCGTGATTGACAAACCACGAATCTTTGTCGCGCCTGATATTACCGGCATAAAAATCAAAAACCGCACCAACCGCACCGATAAACTTCACATCCAGTTTATCTTTATTCAAATAAATCCATTTCTCCTGTTTGGGCGCGGACATCCCCACCCACAGTACATCAGGCCGGGCCATATTTATCGCTTCTATCATCACACAATTATCGGCTTCGGAGAATTCATCTTTAAATCGCGGGGGAAAAGTGCCAGCAACCTTAATATCAGGATAATCATGTGCCATGCGTTGCCTGATGAGCGCCAGACTTTCTTCGGTTGCACCAAGAAAAAAAACACTCATATCCCCCGCGGCATTCAATCGCTTGTGCAGACCGGCAAACACATCCGAGCCGGTCACCCTGTCTCGTATCGTGCCGCCAAGCAGGCGCGAGGCCAGCAGCACGCCTGCTCCATCCGGCACGAGCCAATCGGCGGCTTTCAGAGCACGGGAAAATATTTCATCCTTCAGCGATATCGCGTAAGAATGCGGATTAAAACAGGCCAGCCACAAGCTCTTGCCTTTCCTTAACCGATGAAAAAGTTCTTCCGCGCAGTCGTCAACGGAAAAATTATTTACATCATACCCCAGAATATTTTCTTTCATCATGCACCAAAATCAACCAACACTATGCGAATTATCTAGTACCTTATTATAAACATCCATCAGACGGCTGTAATATTTTTCAGAGGAATACTCTCTCAGCGCCTTCTTCCGCCCGGCCTGGCCCATTTGCCGGCAAAGATCAGGGTTTTCCCATAGTGTTTTTACCTTAGCGGCCAGTTCATCGGCATTACCCGGTTCAAACAGCAGGCCCGTAACCCCGTCCTCCACAATCTCAGGTATCCCCCCGATTCTAGAGGCAATAATTGGCTTGGCGGTCAACATCGCTTCCAGAAGGATCATTGGAAAGCCTTCGAACCAAACGCTTGGCAAAAGAACAGCCCTGGATAACTTATAAAATTCCGAAATCTTTTCATACTTCACAAGACCAATAAATTCAAAGTTCTCAGGAGAATCTGCCACAAGCGCCTTCATCCTGTCAAAGGCTCCGGCGGCCTTAAACCTGATTTCCGGCAAGCCCCGCGCGGCTTCTACAAGCGCATCAACCCCCTTTTCCGGGCTGATTCTGCCCACAAAGCCGACATAATCTCCAACTGATTTAGAAGGCTCAATACTGCCGTCACCGACCATATTGGGAATAACAGCAATTTTTGCCGTGTCAAACTCTTCTTCAATCAATCTTTGTTTCTGAAACTCGGTCAGGCAGGCAAACATCGAAACATTTCGCTTAAATAAACGCAGCTTCCTTGCAGCATAGTTTCTAAGAAAATACCCCAGACTCTTGAAATAACTGCCTTCACAATTATTTAACAAGCAGTGATACTCCCTGCCACCACAACATTTCTCACAAACCCGTCCATCATTCATGTGCAAACCGTTCGGACACACCAGCCGATAATTGTGTGCAGTCATGACCACGGGAACTCCGGCCCGGCGGCACACCCCCAACACGGAAGGAGAAATCAGGGGGAAAAGATTATGCACATGAACGATATCGGGCTTGAATTCCCGCAGGCATCGGCGCATTGCCTTTTTGGAGGAAAAACTGAATATGCCGCCGAAAAAAGCCCGAATATTGCCCAGCCGCATACCGGGGATCTCGGCACTGCTGCGGCTGAAATAACGAACCTCATGCCCGTGTTCTGTGAGCAATCGCAAAAGGCTCTGCACGACCGCTTCTTCACCACTGAACTTGCCGTATTCGTTGTGGACGATACAAATTTTCATGAATTTTGCCTATCGTAATTTATGCTGATTGCCCTTTGGTAAAGTTCATCCACTTTGCGAGCCTTTTTATCCCAAGCAAAGCCTGATACTCGCTTGAGGGCTCCATGGGCCAGCTGCTGCCGATAGTCTTCATCGTGCCACAATCGCTCAACTGCCGAAGCCATATCCAATACTACCTGTTTGGGACTGCGAACAGGAATTTTAATCCCACAATCATCAGTAACAACATGGGCAAAGCCGCAGTGGTCCAGACAAATAACAGGCATTCCCTGGGATAAGGCTTCCAAAACAACCGTAGAGGTTAAATCCGCGAGGCTGGTGATAACAAAGACATGCCCCTGCCGCATAACGGAAAGCGCTTCATCTTTGGGCAACCAACCATGCCAGATGCATTGTTTGGCTATTCCCTTTTTCTCGGCCAGTTTTTCCCATGCCCTGGTTCGTGCCCCGTTTCCAAGGATATGTAAATGCCATTCAACGTCACGGGAAACAAAGGGCAGCGCCTCCAGCAATAGATTTAAAGCCTTGCGTGGTGTATGCAGGCCGCTCCATACCAGCCTTAAAGGTTCATCCGGGGCACGAACCGAAAATGTTTTCGCATTTTGTGCCGGAGGCCCGACTTCACAGATCAACTCACTGCTCTCACCCCATAATTTCCTGATGGCGGTTTTTGTATCCGGGGTTGCGGCAACAATGTTTCCCTGCGCTCTGGCAGCAGCTTTGCGGGGACGCTGCGACAAGTACATGTGCATCAAATTCATGATGTTCCGCCCCAGGTAGAAAGCCATGCCGTATAGACCAACAACCGGAAGAAAGCGCCAGGGAAACAGGCCCAGCCCCCCAACAGGCCCCCAGACAAAGGGGGCATCCAGTTTCCAAAGATATCCCGGTTCCCTGAAACCTACCATGTTGAGTTGATGGATAACATCGAAGCCTGTCTCTGCCTGAAGTTCTTTGCCCAGTGCATATGCTTTTTTGTGCCAGGTTTTGTAAAACCAGTAATAAGACGGCGGCCAGATCTTGCGAAGAGTGCGATGGCGAGTTTTGGTGATATAAAAGAATTTTATATGTCCTCTGAGTTCCGGTCTTTTATCAAGTTTAGATTCAATCTCAGCTTGGAACTTTTCCTTTTCGGTAATCACCCAAAGGTCATGATATTTTGAAATGGCCTCCACAAAGTCCCAGCCCATTCCCGGCTCTGAGCCGCGAACCGGACTGCAGGCATAAACGGAAACAAGAATTTTCAGACGTTTTTTCACAATTGCATCTCGGAGGCAACATGCTCTATCATTTTTGCGACCCGATCAGATCTATTCTCTGCATATTCTTTAACCAGCCAGGCAAGAAGATATTTTTCATAATCTTCTCTTTCGACGCAGTCGATTTCAGAAAAACAGCGGGTGCCAACCTCTCGTAACTTTTCAAGCATCGTCGCGCTCCCCGGCCAGGGACCGACAAGGTCGGCCTGACGATAAACGAAGCGCAGGGCATCGGTTGATGCCAACCCTTCCGGCAGGCTGTCTTCCCAGTCATAAACAAACAATCCGTTTTCCTGCCTGCGTATATTCCAGGGAGCAAAATCACCATGTATGCGATGACAAAGCACTTTCCGATCAGCAAAATTTTTCTTTAAAACTCCATACCAGGCCCTGGCAACAGAAGGTTGCAGGGAATCTGCGGGGATACTTTCCAGCTTGCGCTTCAGATCCTGAAAAAACTGTGTGCTTCTGAATGAAACAAATTTTCTGTCAAGCACGGAAAGCTCAGCCAGAAATGTAAAATGGGCATCAGTAAGGCAGGCGTCTTGCAAACGGCTGTCTTCAGAAAACGCTCTTTGCCCCTGAATTACATATCCGTTCCACTCCTCTTCAAACAACAGCTTCGGCACCTGAAATGACAGAGATGTTGATTCAAGTGCATCCAATGCTGCTGATTCCTGCCTGACCGCCTCCGCCCCTGCAGCGGTATCCGCGATTTTGACAACAACATCCGCCCCCCCCTTTTCAGCAATAGCGAGAGCAGTGATTTTTCTTCTCTCTGATTCAGAACCGGCGTAGACAACCAGATCGGAAATGCCATAACCAATTTTTCCCGAAATCCAGCCGACCAGACTATTTCCGCCAGATATTTTTTCGCTTGCGGAAAAAATACTTACGGCATTGCGCATAAGATGGGATTTAATACCCATGCTGCTTAAAGTTCTGGCGATCAGGAGACCTGCTCTGGCTTTCAGGCTGCCCGGACTATGGAAGGAAAGCCCCTTTGTTCTAAGTCTGCCGGTATTCAGCGGGATATAAATCCTTGGCTTGGCCGCAGGCAAGGCCGCATAATGGCTGACATAGCAGTGACCAGTTGCCTTCAGCTTTTTTTTGATCTGTCGATCAGCATTGAGACAAACAATAAGCGTCTCGATGTCAGTACCAGAGTCAAGGTCACGAAGACTGGGACAATTTATGCTGCGGCAATCCAGAACGACAATAGCATATTTCCCCCCGGCAACAGGCAGCGTGTCAACGCAATCAAAAGAACGACGCAGGCTGCATAAAATCTCGGCACAGCACCCTAAGGCCAAGATCCGGTTTTCAGGTCTGGCCGGCAAAAGCACCTTCCACGCGGCCTGACGTTCATCAATATGCAATTTATTTGGCATACCGCTCAGCCATGCTGGAAGTAATCGCCTCAAGGGCTTTATCAACCGATTCTTCTATTGAGCAACCGGTATCGATCCAGACCGCCCGTTTATTGCTCTTACAAAAAGCCCGAAGATCCTTGACCTGTCTCTTGACTTCTTCTACTGGCAGCTCTGGTTTTCGGGCATACATTACCTCAGCATCAGCCCCCAGGCACAATATGACATCCGGGGCAGGAATAAAGATTCCATATAGCTTTATGAGCCACTTCGGCAGGCTGATTCTTCCACGTCGAGGATCAATGTAATAATCATGGAAATAGCGGTCAAAAATAAAGAGGCACGGCTTTTTTACCATCAACGGCCAGACAGCAATCCAGTATCCAAAAGTGTAATCAAGGTTGTAATAAAAAAGGCGCAAAATCGATCCTAAAAAACCCGAAGGCGTTGATGCATGCGGTTCGGTTACGGGGCCATCAGAAACCGGGCGCCCAAAAAGACTGGCAATACTGGGCATGAGGTTTGGACGCATATGGCGGTAATCCACCGGGCGGTGAAGGGCATTTTCCAAAGGAGGCTGAAACGCTTCAATAATGGTGCTTTTACCGGAGCCGTCGGCACCCAGAACGGCTGCAAATGACCCCGGTCGATTGAAAACACGACGGAAACGATGCCAATGATCAATGAAGCGAACGGTCAACGTGCTCACCGGCTTTGTGCGCAGGTACCCGGATTTAAGCGCGGATGATGCTGCACGCAGGTTGAATTTTTGATTTTGAAGCAGGGGTAAGAGTATTCGTTTAAAAACTTTGGGACCTAAATAAGATTGAAGTGCCACGGTGAAAAGTCTTTTCTCGGCGGCAAAGGCAGTGACGGCCAACTGACGGTAGTCCTTACGGGTTCGCGCGGCGCCGATAATTTCCTTAATAAGTGCAATGACTGCGGCATCCGCCGGGTTGGCGACCCGGATACCGCGATAAAGAATCGTGCGGCCCAAGACATGCGATACGGGCAATATATCACAGCCGTTGGTCCCCGCGTAGGCAAATGTATCAAACCGCACCCCCCACCATTTATTGTTGTATCGGCCGCAAAATGATCTGGAGATAACCTTGTGCGCACGTATTTCTGAAATACAGCGAGCACCATAATCACGGGTGGTATGGAAAATGATCTTGTTCGCTTTTTGAAAACAGGCTGGCGAGAAAAGGATATCAATATCGCTCCCGCCGTGAGAGGTGGGAAGCGTGCTATGGTTTCTCAGCACACAGTAATCAATCTTTTCCCTTCCAAGCCGATGAAATAATTCTATCAGGAAAGGTGCTTCCGGTGATCCGTTCTTCCTCTGCACGCTTTCGTTTCCCTGCGGCATTAAATCCTGATTCATTTGTATATCATTCATCCCTGATGCCGCCCTTGTACAGCAGCTTCCACGATCTCTACAAACCCCCTTACCGCATCCTCAAATGAAATGGGCATCAGACTTCTTCTAGTAGACAGAGGTTCATCCTGTAAAGGAGAAACGTCAACTAATATATTTTTCATTTGTGCTGAAAGTTCTGAAACATCATAAGGGTCAAAGACACTGCCGTTGTATCCCTGCCGAATAAGATCGGCTGCCCCAGCCCTCGTCGAACAAATCACCGGCAAACCAGCGAGCAGGGCTTCGTTGACCACTGCGCCATAAGTTTCGGAACTGCTTGCCAGAACGAACAACTGGCCTACAAGATACCAGGCAAGCAGTTCACACCCTTCAAACCGCCCCACAAATCTGATGCTGTCACCTATTCCTTTGCTTGCGGCAAGGTCTTCAAGAGAATCTTTTTCCGGGCCGTCACCCACAATCACAAATACCGCATCCGGAATCGATTTTACCACCCCCGCAAACGCTTTGATAACGCGATCTATCCCCTTAATCTCGAAAAATCTGCCTACAAACAGCAGAACACGTTTCCCAACCAAATTATAATCTCGAATATAACGCTCAGCTATGGGGAGAGAACTCTGAAGTGCAGATCTAAAAACATCTTCTTTTTGAATGTTTGGACAAATTCCAATTCGCTTTTCCGGTACTCCGTACCGCACATACCAATCCTTTGCTGCTTTGGTATAAACAATCATACCATCAGCAACACCCAGCGAGATCTTTCGTGCCCGTCTTCTAAAAAAACGGGCTTCTTCACAAATAGAAACATTGTCAGCCGTCCAGATAAGCTGTTTCCATTTATTATAGTCAGGTAATAATTTTTTCCGTGAAGAAACAAGCAAGGAGGTTGAACTATACTCATGGCTAACTACAACATCAGGCTTAAAATCTAAAATCTCTCTACCAACTCCCCACCGAAAAGACCGTGCCCCGACATCAAAGCCGGAGCATAGATAGCCGTATTCACATTTAAGACGAGTACAAAGATAATCCTGATCAAATTTTTGATTTAGCAAATTTTTTCTAAGAAAGATAAGTTTCAGATCCAGATATTCGGCCAATTCATTAAAAAGATCGACCCGATAAGGCGCAAGCGCGGGGTGAAAGATTATGGTCCTAATTTTTGGCATCTTTTATTCCCACTCTTCTATGCGAATCCCCAAAAAACACCCTATCTTACCTGCCTGCCCGGCAACATCACGCAAAAAACCAAGAAGAGCTGCTCGTGGATTGTTAAAATTCTCCAAAAATTGATATGTCGCTTTCAGCAGACCAAGAAAGGCTCGAAAAAGAGCGTACAGAAATCCGCGAGACCATCCCATGTCTTGACTCTTTTGCTGCGAGAACCCCCATCCTCCGCGATAACCCCAACGTAAATGCCATGACCATTTTCGACGTTTATCTTCAAGAACTTCGTAAACAACTGCTTCACCGCACCAACACAAAGAACGGCCCTTCACGCATACCAAGCAGTGATCTTTTTGTCAGACAGTTGTTGGTTGCCATATCACTCTTCACCGATTAAATGCCCCTATGTGAAAAGCCCTTCGAATCATAAATCCAGGGGAAATACTCAAGACCAAGTAAACAGCCAATTTCAGGCTGATGGAGTGGTAAAAAGCTATGGATATTTCCCTGCTGGCCTTTACTTTCATTCCAGGTCGTAAATAGCAAGAGGCCCTCATCTTGTTCCAAAGAGCGCAGTAGCGTCGTAAAGAAAGTCTCCTGTCGACCTCGACAATATTCAGGAGTTAAGCCAAGCCCCTACCGACAACATCATCCTCCGCGGAGATCGGCTGGGGGCCGCTTCGTAGGTTTCCCAATCTATTGTCGGGCTTTATATCCCTCTATTTTTATTCTGAAGAAGAACCCCACTTTGCCACACTGAGTAGCAACAATGCGTAACCACATCAGACCAATAGCACGGATATCTCCGAGCCTGATGGCCTGTATACAATTTATTAAACCAGCTGGAACGACCCAAATAATAACCAACCCCAATGCCTTGAAATAGCCATACCGTCGAATCTTTTGGAGTGAAAAACCCCACCCGCCACGGTATGCTCGCAGGAGTTGCCACTTCAGCGTGGCTCGTTCCAGCGGTTGAAGCTCATAAACAAACGCCTCATCACACCAGACGAACTTCGCGCCGCGACTGCTCAACCAGCAAAAAAAATCTGTGTCTTCTCCACCTGTATGATTGAAATTAACATCAAATGGCGGTTCTCGCTGCATCAAGAGAGCTCGCTTGATCAGAACATTGCCGGTTGCCATGATACCTTCCTCCACATAAGTGCCTGTGGGCAGACTTCGAAAAGTAAACAGCCTTTTTTGGTATATTGGAAAGTTTTCAGGAAAATTCGGAATGACTGGACCCCTAACTACATCCGAGTCATATCTCATAATTGAGTCGTAAAGGCACTGTAGCCAGTCAGGATTGGCCGTTTCATCATCGTCGATGAAAGCAACATATTCACCCATGGCCATTGCAACCGCACTGTTGCGTGCACTGGCAATCCCCTGCTGTGGCTCAATCGAATATTTCAAGATCAGACCATTGCGCCTAAACAATTCTTTTTTCAACGCAACTACCGGTGCGGCGGAACCATTAAAATCATTATCAACTACGATGACCTCAAATTGAAATGTGCATTGTTGCCCTACCAATGAATCAAGGCAATCCGAGAGCATGGGCTCGCGGTGATAGGTACAAAGGCAGACAGATATTTTGGGCTCACTCATAATGATGTTCTTCTTTGGGATATACCGCTATATTGAATGGGATTTTGTATTTTTTAATTCTCGTGACATAGATTGTAATATATCCATCTTGGGGGGGCGAATTAAATAATTAAGTAATGCTATTTTGTGTCTAATGATTCCCCAAATTCGGTATCCAATGGCAAGAAATGATTGAATCCAGCCAGGATAGTTCATCAAGCCATGTCGGTTAAGCAATTGTTCAAGTTCTTCCAATCGGACATGCTGCAGACGGCTGGTTTTAGTTGCAAGGTGTGTTCTGAATGCCGCAACAGGCTGTCGTATGGCACGACCTGATTTTCGTTTTGTCAATCGCAGGTAAAGATCAAGATCGAAACAGAAGTTTAATGAACGGTCAAATCCACCGACGGCAAAAAAGGCATCTCTCTTCCAAAGTGACGCAGGTTGTAAGAAATCAAACCCCTTCATTATCAAAATTCTTAAAAAACTGATGCGGTTATCCAAATAGTAAAAATCTATGTCCCCCCATTTGGACGGTTTGATCCTGGTTTTTTCATCTATTGTTACTCCACCACCGGCAACAAGCTCGGTGTCAGGATGATCGACAAAATATTTGCCAAATCCAAACAGCGCTTTGGGCATAAGCATATCGTCGGAGTTGACCCATCCAATTATATCACTGGTAGATTTTTCAAAGCCCCTGTAAATGGCTTCAGCTTGGCCTTTATCCTTTGCACTTACCCAATAGGCAAGCCAGGGGGAATATTTTTTAATGATTTCCACGGAATTGTCGGTGCTACCACCATCCATGATGATATACTCAAGATTGGGGTAACCCTGAAGAAGAATGGAGCGTATTGTCTCTTCTATAAATTCACCTTGGTTAAAGCTCGGTGTGACGATACAGATACTTGGGTACTCAGTCGTTTGATTGAGTACAGGCTTATGGCTTTCCACCGTCCAGGGCCAGCCTGTTTTAAAATCAGAAGGAAGTGGCAGTTCATTCAAATTTGGACATCTCATTTTCAAATCTTTTTTCCTGAGCTATTGTGCCTTGTTAACTCATTATTTACAAAAATCACATCTCCACTATCTTTTTCCAACCAGCAATGCGTTTGCGTGAAACCGTGCGACTCAAGATAATCCCGAATTTCATTATAGCTGCCTGAGTCTTTGTAATAAGATTCTTGCCAAATTTCTAACAGAATTGCTTTTACAGATTCGAGCAAATTTCCAGTACCTTGAAGAATTGAAAGCTCCGCACCTTGGGCATCCATCCAGATAAAATCAATTCTTTTGATATCATTTTCTTTTGCCCAATCATCCAAAGTGATACTGGGGACCTGAATAGGTTTATCAAATTGCAGCTCAGGCCAAGTATCTTTTAATTTATCTCTCGGTTCTAAGCATGAACCACTGCCTCTAAAGTCTGAAGGATTTTTTATACCTTTTGACGGATAAAATTGCACAACTCCGGTGTGACTGAATATGGCTTTTTGAATTGGTGTAATATTGTCGCGTACCGCAACGTTATGTTTAACTTTTTCAAAGTTATTAGCGTCCGCTTCAAATGTGAAGACCTTTGCTGGGGGAAACATCCTGCTCAATTCAACAGCGTCTCTCCCGTTATATGAACCAATTTCAACAATGATTTTGGGAGTGTTTGTGCAAAATATTTTCCACACAGCTTCATACTTATTAAGGTGAGTTTGCGGTGCCCTTTTCAGGTATGTGCGTAGAAGGCGTATGAACTCCAGAAATGAATGGCCGTACATTTCTCTCTTGGTGAATATCTTACGGAGATGTTTAATAGCATCCGTAATCAGAGAGCGTCGGTATTTTTTCGAAAGCCAATAAGGCAATTTACCAACTGGATGAGATAAATAATTTCTCAGCATTATTTCTTCCTTTTTGAAATCGTAAAATTTTCAAACTCGCGGATCCAGGTAAGACGCGACCTCTTTGATTGTAGTTTTAAGTTTTTGAGGAATGAAAGGGGTTGATGAAAAACTTAGACCATGTTCCTTAGCCAAAAATGCCTGCTGAATACACCATAATTCCAATTTTCTGGTAAATGAAAGTTTGCTGCCGTTGAATTTGTATTCTAATTCATTTGCAATCTGGACAGCAACATTACCCCAGGCACATTTCGCATTATATTTTTCAATAGCCAGCTTGCAATTTTCTTCGACTGCTTGTTTGTGAGATTCATAGATTCCGATAGGGTCGGACATTACCCGTTCAAACTGGCACCAGAACTCGCGTTCATTTTTTATGATAATCATGCCGTCGGTTTTAAGAAAATCGGCGATATTGGGACAGCCCCAGTAGAGCGGGACTGTTCGGGTGACGAGCGGATCAATGAGTTTTTCAGAAAAATAGTTTCCTTTTCGGCAATTTTCAATTGCGATGGTGAACAAGTAAGGCGCAATGGCATCTCTGCGATCGGGTATGAAAGTGCCCCACGGAATATCCCGGCCAAAAATATCAACGCCGCATTGCCTTTGATACAGTTTTTCGCAGATTGACAGGCGCAGCTTATGCCCCGGTAATCTCCTCATATTACTGGCAATAATGCTGATTTTTTTGCTTTTGGACGGGGCTGATATCATATCTTTCTCATTGAACACCCATGAGGTACCGAATAGGTTCTTGCGATAATTCGGATGCAGCGATAGCAGCAGAGGATCGTGAGTAAATATGGCCCTGAACTGGTTCACGTGGGGAATCGATTGTGCTGCGTAAGGCCTTCCAATAGAAGGTTCGGTCAAAAGCCCAAAACGTTTTTCGATGGGTGCTTTCGAATAAACCCGAGGATCAACCACCGTCTGCTCATAAAATAAAAACGCATCTGTGTTCGAATTAAATTCAGGCGCAACTACTTCAAGAGGTGCAAGATTTTTCCGCTGCCAATTAAGGGTTAACCATGGCTCGAAGGCGTGGACTTCGATTTTTTTAACTTTTGAACTTTTAATATTTTTTTCCATTCCAGACCTATGGACATGTTAAGCACATTCATGCACCGAATTTTCGACCTCAGCAACCATCAAACCAATAACCAACGCGAACGCAATGAGACTGGGGCCACTCGTGGTACCGCCTGCGCCAATAGTATTGATTACGAATAGTGCCGTGGTGATAATCGTCAAATACGGTAGTGACACATTTAGCAGATCTATACTACTACGGGTGTAAATCCAAAACTTTCTAAGCAGAACCCACTGCAAACGAATAAATAATAAAATACAAGGAATTCCTCCGACGAGCCCTAGTTGCAGCAGTGGATGAATATCCGTAGAACCAGTAGCGCGGAGAGAATAGGCATAAGGATACGTAAATTCACCCCACCCCCAGAATGGTCTGTCACTAATAGCGCTAATGGCAGCCAGGTTGTCCATACCGCGAATCGTGTACGGAGAGAAAATCAGCTGGTCATAACTAAATTGTCCAACTCTCTCAAACCAGAACTCAATAATATTTGATTTTGCTGCCGTCAATGCGATGACAAAAACAACAGGCAAAACTATTAAGACGAATGCTTTTTTCATAGCCATATTATTCAAAATCGACGTTCTTGCCGCGAAAACCACGGCAAGAGCGCAGCCAGCAATTATTGAAAACATAAGAGATCTGGTAAAAGTAATGCCAATCGCCATAAACTGGAGAAAATACAAAAGCAAAAATAGACGGCTATTCTGCCGCCCAGCACCACCTATTATGTACCTTGAAAAACAATAAATCAGGCAGAATAACATTAACATAATCCCCTTAGGTAGAGCCCTTACAAAAACTTTATTGTACAATATATACTGCTGATATTCGCCTATGCCTTCGGCGGACCTCCAATAGGCATCATACATAACAGCACGATAATCAAACAACTGAATCGCAAGATGAACCAATGCAGTCGCGGAGGCAACAAAGATAACCATTTTCAGTATTTCTTTCGCGCGATCCCTCATAAACCACACAACCGCAATAACACTCCAAGGTAAAATGAATAAAATTGTCTGACGAACTTGCACGGTAAAAGGCTGTGTCCCAAAACCAGAAATAGCGCCTAACAAACCGAATATGGCAAGCCAGATTAAGTAAGGCAGTATGGCCGACAACAGCACCCGTGAAAGCCCCCCCTCTAATCCATTCATAATATATTTGGACTGTGGCTGCCTTCTTCTTGAGTGCAAGAACGATCCGATAAAGAGACAAACGATAAATACATCCGAAGGCCCGGCGTATCCGAGCGGCAGTTTTACAGTTGCAAACTGGCCCAAGTAAAAGATGGAACATTCAGATATCAGCAAAATGGCCAGACCCCAGAGAGGACGAACAACAGCGATAAAACAGATTGAAAACAGAATGAGTGCTTCGATTATCATTGACAGTTCACTTTGCAGTAGATGGTTAAACTATGCCACACAGGTATATTTGTTTTGATTAGTTGAATGCAACGGGCTCTGAAAAGTCGTTCATTCCCTTTTGCTAGATTCGGCACATTGGTTTGAAAATATTTCCAAGAGTATCGGTCACTAGGTCGAGACCTTTGCACAACCTCTTCGCTTTTTCCATTTTTAAGCATAGATTGTGC
>CAYRSQ010000017.1:0-15788 GCA_964427055.1 uncultured archaeon | reverse complement strand
TAAGTTCCTTCCGTAAGTAAATACGAACTTGTCCATATTTCATTGTTCGTTGAATCCTTTATTGTTATTTTGACTTCAGTGGATCCAAATGTCTGAGTTTCTGAATATCTTAAAGAATATTGTTGATATAAAAGACTCATCCTATCCAATCGTATGAAATTATGATCCTCATAAGGCGGAATTGTGACACTAAGGGTTAGGACATCGACCGTTGGTACGAATGCCAATACTATGAATGCGATGAATAGAATGGCGAGTGTTTGTTGTAACATATTCCATTCAATATAAAATTCTTCTCCATCCCTTAAATCTTCTTTCATATCTCATTCACCTCCTCGCAAATGCGCCATTAAAACTTCAACGGGCTATGAGAAGCTGATTTTTGGGATAAGATATTCGACACCAAGCAACACTGAAACCACTATTATTATGGCTACCCACATCCATACCATAGACTTTGACTTGGCTTTCATATCGAACATCAATATTTGACAAGCTATGCCTATCAGTACCACTCCTATAGCTGTTGCAGTGTAGTTGCCTACGAAGAACGAGTAGAGGAAAGGAGTTGACAAGGCTATTATTCCAAGCACTATCCAATAGACTTGTTTCATTATCTCTCCATATAACTCTTCAAGTTCCCCGTATATATCTTCTCCCATCTTTTCCTCACCATCCATTAAAAGTGCAGATTTGGGTTAAAGTGCAAAGCCTACGCCCGGGAAACACTTAAATCCTCCACGTCACAAAATATAGAAAAGGTAGTGATAGACAGTGCCGTTAACATTTGGATATAAGCCGGTCTGTACGGAAAGAAGGCTGTTTAATCACTGGAATTTTTATACACTAACTAAGATCGGCTTTTTTGGTTGCTGATGTTTGGTCTTGTCCTTTGAGGCCCGCAGCGCCATGAAACCGATTCATACCAACTTATTCTGAATAGTTGGCCGCCAAGCGCCGGTCCCCTGGGACAAGACCTCGCATTTTCCATAGTCAACACAAACTGCAAAAATACAAAAAAGGAGGAGAAAACAATGGGAAAGAGGAACAGATACGAGAAAGAAATCGAAGCAATGAAAGAGATAATGCGTTCAAACCAGACATGCGTATGCGAGGTAAAGGTGGACGGCAAGAAAGTGATGGGAGTCCCGTACGAGGTGGGCCCAAAGCACATATCGCTCTCGCTGGTCAGGTTGATGGGAGGAGACATCGTGAGGGATCTCGGCAAATACGACATAGTGGATACCAAGAATATAAGTTACATCAACATAACCGGGATACTGTCCGAGGGGTCGCTGAAACCTTATATCATTGGAGGGAGGTGAGAAGATGATTGTAAGTTCGATTGGGATTGAAGAGCCGTACAGGATGAAATTGGTCGGGTTCTTCCGGCCAGACGGGAGGCAAGAGGCCATGAGCATCTACCTAAGCCCCGAACAGATTGAGGAGGCGAACGAAAAATATGCAGCCGTCATAAGCAATCACACAAGGGACTGAAAATGGTTTTAAAACATTGAAAACGAAATATGAATAAAGGTGCGGACATGGACTTGGAAAAAAGGATGGAACTGGTCAGGCGTGTAGGGGAGGAAATAATAACAGAGGACGAGCTCAGGCAGCTCCTCGAGACGAAGAAGACCCCCATAGCATACGACGGGTTCGAACCCAGCGGGCTGGCCCACATAGCGTTCGGCGTGCTCAGGGCGATAAACGTCAAGGACATGATAGACGCGGGTATCCATTTCAAGCTCTACGTGGCGGACTGGTTCGCATGGCTGAACAACAAGATGGGAGGTGACCTTGAGAAGATACAGATGACCGGGAAATATTTCGTGGAAGTGTGGAAGGCCGCCGGCATACCGATGGACAAGGTCACGATAGAATGGACTAGCAACGCGATAAAGGATCCTGAATATTGGAAGAAGGTCGTGCTGATAGCCAAGCACACCACGCTGAATAGGGCGACAAGATGCCTGTCGATAGCCGGCAGGAAGGTCGGCGACGTCAAGCAGACCGCACTTCTGTTCTATCCAATGATGCAGACCGCGGACATATTCTGGCTCAAGGCTGACATATGCCAGCTGGGGCTGGACCAGAGGAGGGCGAACATGCTCGCGAGGGAGGTCGGACCTAAACTGGGATGGTGGAAACCCGTAGTTGTAAGCCATCACATGCTGATGGGACTCGAAGGCGAGAAGACACCCGACGGGCTCGACGACAACACTGCGTACGACGTCCAGATAAGCTCGAAGATGAGCAAGAGCAAGCCGTCGACATCGATATTCGTCCATGACACGCATGAGGCGATAAAAACCAAGATCAACGGGGCGTACTGTCCGGAGAAACAAATCAAGGGAAACCCCATAATGGAATACTGCAAATACATAGTATTCAGGAAGCAGGACGTGATGGAGATAAAGAGGCCGGCGAAGTTCGGCGGAAACCTGGAGATACAGTCGTACGACGAACTGGAAAGCATGTACAGGAAAGGGGACATACACCCGCTGGACCTGAAGAACGCGACAGCCGATTCACTGGACGGGATAATAGAACCCATAAGATCCCACTTCGAGAAGAACAATAAGGCCAGGGAACTGTATGAACTGGTGAAAAACAGCAAGATAACAAGGTAGTTATCATCTCTTCTTTTTTCGGAAAAGTTTCTTCCTGTTGTATAGTATGTATAGTACGAAACCGAATGCGACCGCACCGAACCCTATAGCTATCGACTCCGTGCTGAGATGTGTCATCAGTATTATCGAAGTCAGCAATCCCAGGAAAGGTATGACCGGGAATTTCCCTATGTTGATTGGGATTTTGAAACTCCTCTTCGCCTTCGGCCTTGTGTATCTCAACCCTATGGCCGCAAGGTTCACGAATATGAATACGAAGAACGTCCCGAAGTCCGTTATGCTCGCGACCAGGTTCAGGTGGCCGAACAGTACGAACGCCATTGAAAGCAGCATCGTCAGCAAGACTGCGACGTAAGGTGTCCTTCTGGTCTTGTGTATCTTGCACAGGGACTTAGGAAGGGTGCCGTCCATGCTCATTCCATAGAATGCCCTCGAGCCGACTATGAGTCCTATCAACACGGTGTTCGCTGTCGCAAACAGTGCTATGACTGACATCATGACGAATGCATTGTCGCCCAAGACCGTGGACACTGCAGTGGCCAACGGCGCCTTCGATTCCGCAAGCACATGCCAGTCGGTCAGGCTGACCACCGCCATACCTACCAGGACGTATATCACGGTCGTTATAAGTACGGAAATCATCAGCGCTCTCGGGACGTTCTTTCTCGGGTTCTTTACCTCCTCCGATATGTTCGCCAGGTCCTCGAAGCCGATGTACGCGAAGAATATCAGGGCCGCCGCACTCACAACGCCACCGACTCCATATGGCATCTCCAGATAGTTCACCGTCCCGTAATGTCCGTAGTACAGCGCAAGCCCGATGACAAATAGCAGGCCGAACACCTCTATCAGCGAGAACACTGTGTTTATGTCCGCGGACTGCTTTATTCCCCAGAAGTTCACCACACTCATTACAAATATCAATCCCAAAGCCGACCAGACTATCGGCGTACCGAAGAGGGCGTAAAAATATCCGGCGAAACCGAGAGACACGGCAGAAGTCGCTATGACGTCGGCGAATATCTCGATCCATCCTATGTTGAAAGCGAGCCAGTCCTTCTTGAACGCGTTCTTGATGTAATAGTACTCTGCAGCCGATTTCGGGAACATGGATATCAGCTCCATGTAGCTCAGCCCGGTGAAAGCACTCACCGCGGCCGCTATGACGAACGACATCCAGACCGCGTTTCCCGCAGTTTCGGCTGCCTCGCCGACAAGCGCATATACCCCAGCACCTAGGATTATCCCTATGCCGTAAAGCACAGCAGTGAAAAGTGTCACTTCGCGTTTCAGCTTCAGTTTCATAAGATATATATGTCTTGCTTTTAAAATAAATTTTAAGTGAACTGGAAATGCCAAAGGCTGAAATGAAATCAAGTTCCTCATCCAGCTCTAGCTCCAGTTCCAGTGCGTCTAGCTCGTTCTAGACCACTGATTGTTTCTAACCGAAGTTTCTTTGACTTCTGACAAAGGATACAAGGTTAGTTTGAAAAAGAAACAGGTGATATAACGATGGATTGCGAAACTACCAGTGACATGATGATAATCAATACGGGCACATGGGGGGCATATTACAGAGGGCAAGAAATACATGAATCATACAGAAACGAGATGGATTCGTTAGGCGTGCAGAAAGTCGACGGCTACAACGAGATACTGTTGATATGGGTCGACGCGCCCAATCAAGGCAACCTCAAAGAAAGGAAAACTATGGTGTATGAATTCATCAAAAAAGTATACCCGCTGAGAGAATTGAAAACAACATTGAAATAAAGTCGAAACAAAATAATGTTATAGAGGATTTGATGCTGGACATAAAGATGATAAGGGAAACTCCGGAGATGGTGAAGGACAACCTCGAGAAGAGGCACGACAGCGACAAAGTAAAGCTGTTGAAGAAAATCATAAAGACCGACGAGAAATGGAGGGAGGAAAGCAAGAAGCTGAACGACCTCAGGAAAACTCGGAACGATATGAGCATGGATATCGCCGAGATGAAAAAGACCGGTCGCAAGGAAGAGGCAGAGGAGAAGATGAGGGAGGCGGGAAAACTCCCGAAAGAGATAAAGAAACTGGAGGAGCGCAAGGACAAACTCGAGTTTGAACTGAAGCTCGGCCTCATGAAACTTCCAAACATCCTGCACGAGAGCGTCCCGTTCGGTAAGGACGAACATGACAACGTCGAACTGAGGAGAGTGGGAAAGCCGCCGGAATTCGGGTTCGTACCCAAAGGGCACGCGGACATAGTGAGGGACCTTGGGCTGGCAGATTTCGACAGGGCGGCGAAAATATCCGGGTCCGGTTTTGTTTATCTGAAGGGAGACCTGGCTCTGCTCGACATAGCGATACAGAGATTCGCGATAGACTTCCTCAGGAAGAGAGGGTTCACACTAATAGAGCCGCCGTTCATGATGAGGCGGGAACCGTACGAGGGAGTGACCGACTTGGGAGATTTTGAGAGCGTCATGTACAAGATAGATGGCGACGACCTCTACCTGATAGCAACAAGCGAACATCCTATGGGGGCGATGTTCCAGGATGAAATTCTAGACAAGGACAAACTGCCGATAAAGTTGGCTGGTGTAAGTCCGTGCTTCAGAAGGGAGGTCGGCTCACACGGAAAGTACACGAAGGGTTTCTACAGGATGCACCAGTTCAACAAGGTAGAACAATTCATCTTCTGCCTTCCGGAAGATTCATGGAAGTTGCACGAGGAGATACAGAAGAACAGTGAGGACCTTTACCAGGCGCTCGGACTTCACTACAGGGTCGTCAATGTCTGTACGGGAGACATAGGCAGCATAGCGGCCAAGAAGTACGACACCGAAGTGTGGATGGCTGACGGCGAGTTCAGGGAGATAGGGTCAAACTCGAACTGCACCGATTACCAGGCAAGAAGGCTGAATGTAAAATACCGGGAAGGCGAAGGCAAACCTGTTGTCGGGTTCGTACATACGCTGAACAACACCGCGCTCGCCACTAGCAGGACCATGATGGCCATAATCGAACAGCATCAGCAGGAAGACGGAACCATTGCCGTACCAAAAGCTCTGAGGGAATATCTTGACGGGATGGAAGTTATCGGAAAGGAATCATAAGAGGAAACCGAACACGAAAAACATTATGTCCCCGTAATATATCGTGAATATCAGCGCGAGTAGGAAAGCAGGAATGAACCTGACTCCTTCTTTGATCCAAACGTATTTCTTACCAGAGCTTCTCAGCTTATGCAGTTCGGCATTCTCTATGCCTACCCATACCTTGGATTTCATAAGGACATCACCCTCTTTCACGTCGCTCACCGGGATCCTCTTCTTGAACCCGACATTCTCAACGACTCTCGCGAACTTGTAGAGCAGAAAGATGGCCGATGTCGCGATTACCGTTATCGCGGACTTAGAGAACACGCCGTAAAACTCCGGGTCCGCCCCGATGCTCCTATAAAACTCAAACCCTATGAGCGAGAGGAATATGAACAATGCGATCGATGAAAACAATATCAGCTTCGTGCTCGACCTAACATCCTTCCTGAAGTGCGAGACTATCTTCCTGTCGTTGGCCGCTATAAAAAACGCGTAGATGAACATGTATACTGTCCCGACCAGGAAAAGGTTGGCGACATATGTAAGAGGGAACGGTAACGTGAGCGGGAATATAGGCAATGACTGGGATATCGTGACGCTGGGTATGTCGGGAAGCAGGAAACCTATGGAGGAGAGTATCTTCGCATCCGCGCCCCCCCACTGTCCGAAATAATAGAGGATGTATCCAAATACGAACAGGGAGATGCCCATCATCACGCTGTTGGCCAGGGGTTCTATGCTATTTGCGAGTATCGACTGCACCAGGTATATCAGAATCCCGGCGGAAATCATTGAATATGGGACGCTGTCAGGGACTTCGGTGGTCTTCAGATCCCAATAGCTCGCTATCACGCACCCGATGAGCGCTACACCTAGAACTAAAAACTGTAGCATAATATTATTTTAGAAATTTCTTAATTAAAGGAATGCGAATCAGCTGTTCTTCTTGAACCCGACGCTCTTCGCGACTTCTCTGAAGCATCTCCTGCAGTAATCAAGGCCATACTTCCTTATCAGTCCGTGGGTGCTGTTGCATCTTCTGCATACACGGGTCCCGAGTCCGTATTTTTTCTTGTCAATCTTCTTGTCCTTTCCGACCATCTTAACACCGTTCAGAAAAATCATTAAATTCATAGAATTTAAGTTTAACCCCCGAACTTTCCCAATATCTCGATGAAACTCTCGTCGCTGTCACTCTCGTCAAGGTCTATGAACTGCAGCTCGGTTATTTTCTCCACCGCCTGTGTGTAGACCTTGTTGAAGTTCTTGTCGAGCTCGGCCTTCTTCAGTATTATCCCAGAAAACTTGTTCGTCTGATCCATGAAGTCTATGAACTTCTTGAATTCGGCGCCGTTCATAAGGCTGTCGAATTCCAGCATGTCCCTTTGAATTTTGTCTTTGGGTATTTCATCCAAGAATATCAATCTCGCTATAACTTAAATCAACTATCTAATATTTAGGCTTTAAACCAGCCGAATTTCATTCGCTGACGACTATGTTCGCGCCTAAAACTTCCTTCGCCCATTGCATCGATTCTTCCTTGGTTATCTTGTGCGATGCTGGAACCTTCTTAGGCTGGAGTTTTCTCCTGCTTATCCTGAAGCCCGCCCTCTTCAAAGTGACTGCGACGTCGAACCCCATCATTCCTATGTCGTGGTCATATTTTATCCCAGGCATCTCTATGTATTCCTTCAATCCAAAACTGAAATTACCCTCTTCATCGAATGAAGTATTCTTCAGCACGTTGTCGACGCCGGCAAGTGCTATCTTAGCGAATTTTATCGCATCGTCCCCTCTCAGAGTGACCTTGACTCCGACCGGCTTACCCTTTGCGATGCCGAATGTGCTTCTCCTTTTCGAGAGTGTCACCACCGACTTCTTATCCTTCGCAAACATTGCGATAAGTTTCTTCGCCCTTTCTATCGAGTTGTTGTCACCGCCACACCCTATGTTTATGGTGACCTTGTCGGCGCGTATGTCCTTCATCTTATTGTCAGCCATTCATAACACCAATCACACATTCAGTATTGGTTCCTTTTCGCCTATGACCAATACATAATCCTTTATAACTTCCATCTTCTCGCCGTCCATGTCGCACATGACCTTCGTCGGCTCCTTCGTCTTGGTAACTATCACGTCTTCTATTCTCCCCCGCTTGCCCATGTTCTTTCCCTTTGTCACAATCACGACATTGCCCTTGTCCAGCTTGAAGTGTTTGGTTATCTTTTTGCCGTCAAGGTCGATCATTATGGAATCACCAGTGCTGTATTTTACCCCCTCGCTACCGTCGATTCTTACGTTGCTTCCGTCGTGTAGGTTAAGGCTGACTTTGCCTCCTGCCACAGACCTCTTGTTCTCTATCTTGCACAGTTTCTGTTTCGAGTCCTTCGCCTGTATCTCGACAAGTTCTAACCCCTTGTTAGTAGGCAATACGACATAATGCTTCTTCAGCTTTGACACCGATACTATGTCCATCAGTCCTACAGGATACTTGTGGTCGCTCCTGTCTTTTCCGTCGACACGTATCTCATTCATCTTTATTATGGACTTGGCTTCCTTACCGTCATCTGCAAGTTCCAATATGTCTCTAACAACAACCAATAGAGGTATGGATTCAAACGTCCCGTGGGGACCTGGCCTGGGTTTCGTCGCCCATTTAGATGCTTTCTTGGATATGCTCCAGAACCTTGGCGATCTCAGCCTCTTAAGGTGTCTCTTCATTTCTTTTCACCGATAATTACACTGGCCTTCCTCTTCAAGGCGGCGACTCTTCTCTTGTCTTCCAGATTTAGTTTTATGATTTTTAAGTTTGACGGATGTATAGGGGCCTGCCTCTCTGTGCCATCGGTCTTCCTGATTTTAATACCCTCTATGTATGTCTTATATTTCTTCAGGTCGACTTTCGATATCTTCCCTGTCTTGCCTCTGAACTTGCCCCTCATAATCGAAACTTCATCTCCCTTCCTTACCGGGGAGTTCCTTCTGCTGTGCTCTTTCATCAGCTCTTCCGAAAGGTGCGAGGACATCATCTTCCTCCTCTCGTGTATAGAGGCTGTCCTTATGTACTTCCTCTGTTTCCTTGGTTTTTTTGATTTAGGACGCACTTCATTCACCATCTACACTATCATCTTGGATATCTTTCCTATGGTCGAGAATCTCTCGACAGCCTCTCTCGCGACTGGGCCTTTCACCTGAGTGCCCCTCGCCTCTCCTTTCTCGCCTATAAGGACTGCAGCATTGTCTTCGAATTTCACTCTCAATCCGCTGTTCCTTCTGTAAGAGGCTTTCTGTCTGACTATAACAGCATTGACTACCTGCTTCCTTATCTTCACGTCGCCTTGCTTGACTGTGCACGAGACGATATCCCCGATTGCAGCTCTCGGTTTCCTCCTCTTGACTCCTTTATACCCTTTAACGGAGATTATCTCCAGCACCTTTGCACCCGTGTTGTCAGCGCACACAAGTCTGCTTCCCTGGGACAATGCCCTTCTCGCGCTCGCTTTTATGGGTTTCATATCATTCACTCGATTCCGTAACTTCTATAACCACAAACTTTTTCGTTTTGCTGAGTGGCCTGCATTCCGCTATCTTCACTTTGTCACCCGCCTTAACGGAGATGCATTCCGGCTTGTGCGCCGATATCCTGCTTTTTCTTCTCTCATAACGTTCGTATTTCGGTATGAACTGCAGGTTCTCGTTCTCGACAACTATCGTCTTCTGCGCCTTTGAAGAGACAACTTTTCCTTCGAGTACCTTACCCCTCACGCTCAGGGTGCCGTGGAACGGACAAGTATCATCAGTGCATGTGTCTTTAGGCGGCACTACTTCAATTCCTATGTTCCTAGCGCTTTGTTTTGGTTTTGCCATCTTCACACCTTTCAATCTTTACTGCCACCTTACAATGTTAATGTTTACCATTTTTTAAACTTTTTCTTTATCCTGTCTTCGGGCCTGCTGACGAGCAGTCTCCCGTCGACTTCAACATTATCACCATTTGGGAGAGCAAATATAAATATGCTATTTTGCTTCGGAATCGATTTTTCCCTCGCTTCTTTGTCCCCTTTTTTCTTGCCTTCTATCACCAGTATGTTGTAAGTCTCGTCTACGACCATGCCGCTGACTTTCTCTACTGACTTGTCGCTGCATTCGTCGACCTTCACCTTAAGCCCTATCAGTTCGTGCCTGACAATGTTCTCGGCTGTAATCGACATAGTGATAATTTTCGAGAAGACACTATTAAAGTTTCCATAAATAGGTCTAACTGGTCATGTGAACCTTTGCGTATGTCCAATCACATTATGTCTATCATGCTCTTGTCGAATCCCATCTTGACGAGCACGTCCATTATCCTTCCGCGGTGGTCCCCCTGGAGTTCTATCTTACCTCCCTTGAAGGTGCCGCCGCATGCTAGCTTCGACTTCAGTTTCTTGGCAACTTCCTTGCCGTTATCGTCGATGCCGCCGACCACGGTTATCTTTTTTCCGAACCTTCTGGTCTCGAGGAAAACGGATATCTTCTGGTCTTCCCTTTCCCTGACTCCGCATGTACACAATTCTTCAGGCAATCCACATTTAGAACATATCTTACTCATTTTTCTTTTTACCTTGTTTGGATTTAGATAATTTCAATTCGTTTCTGACAGTCATCATCCTTGCTATGTCTTTCTTTATCTGGCCTATCCTTCCAGGGTTCTTGGTCGCCCTGCCCATCTTCACCGTACCGAACTCCTTGCTCAGTTCCAGTTTCAGTTCGGACATTCTTTTGGACATGTCACCTGGTTTCATCTTCCTTATCTCTTCCATCTTCATTCTCATTACCTATTCTTATTCGGAAAAAGCACCATAAAAGCGTTATTCTTTGGCAGCCTCTTCAGTATCGTCCGCTTCCGATACTTCCGCTTCTGTTGCCTGTTCTTCGGCAGTTTCCACAGTCTGTTCATCTGCTGCGTCCTTATTCTTTTTTTCTTCCTCTATCCTATCTCCAAGCATCTCCTCCGCCTTGAACTCCTGCGGAAGCTCCTTCATAATCTTCACAGTTATCCCAGCTATACCCGGCTTGAGATTTGCCTGCGTATATCCGACGTCGACAAGCTTGTCAGCATAATCACCGGAATGGGCGATGAACCCAGCCTTGAACTTGTTCATCCTCGATCTTTCGACTCCGGATATCTTGCCGCTCGCCCTTATCTGCACACCTATCGCACCGGCTTCCATTATCTTGGTTACGTAATAACTGCATACACGCTTGTAGTTGATTCCCCTTTCCAGCGAGTTCGCTATCCTGTCCGCCATTATGTTCGCATCTAGGAAAGGTTCATCGACTTCCCTGACGTCTATCATCGGGTTCTCAAAGCCGAATTTATCCTTTATGTTGATTGTTATGTCATGTATCCTCTTCCCAGATCTTCCTATGACAAGCCCGGGTTTGTTGGCGTACACCACTATCCTAGTCCCGACAGGTGTCCTGTGTATTTCAGACCTGCTGTAACCTGCCCGCTTGAACTCGTCTTTCAGGTAGTTCTCTATCTGAGATTCCTTTATCCCTTCTTTCACGAACGTTTTTTCTATTGACATATAACCATCACTTTTCCCCCACAGTTACTTCAATGTGAGTCATCTTGGCTCTTTCGCCCCTTCTCCTCAGGCCGGTTCTCGGTCGGTAGAAAGTCCTCCCCTTGTCAGCCTTTATGTTGTATATGAACATCCTTTCCTTTTCCATGTGGTGTTCGGCAGCATTGGCTTCGGCGTTCACCAAAATTTCCAATATTTTCTTCGCAGCGTTGGTGTAATACTTACCGTTCAGGTTTCTCTTCTTGTCTATCATGCCCTGAAGCAGATTCTTGGATTTCGATACTTTCTTGTTCTTCAGCTGTTTGCATATTATCCTAGAATCCTTCAGCGATATCTTCGCGTCGGTGACCTTTGCACTCATCGACCCCTTTTTCGTCCTCGCAGTCGGTTCCTTTTTCTCCTCTTTTTTCTCTTCCTCTGTCTCGGACTTCTCTTCTTCATTCTTTTCTGGATGTTTCTTCTGGACTTTCTCTTCGGCAGTCTCCTCTTTCACACTGACCACTTCCTCAGCTTTCTCTTCTTTCTCTTCTTTCTCTGTATCCTTTTTTTCTTCAGCCATTTCTTACACCTACTTTATCGAAGTGTGCTTAGATGATCTCGATGCACCCACACCCGGAGCGGAGTGCTTTATCCTTCTCCTGCTCAGTGAAAACTCCCCCAGCCTATGCCCGAGTTTATCGGGTGTTATGTCTACCATAGCCCATTCCTTTCCAGTATAAACGCTTAACTTAGCACCCAGCATCTGCGGGATTATGACCAGGTTCCTTTCGTGTGTCTTGTGAGTCTTGTCCGGGTTCTTCTTTATGTTATCTATCAACTTCTTCTGGGAATCGCTGAGACCTCTCTTAAGGCTCCTTCTTTCCCTGGAAGTTATGAGATTGCAGAACTCGCTTATGCTCAGCACTCTCAGCTCATCTTCGCTCAATCCCCTGAAACTAAATTTTTTCGCCATTTATCACACCTTCAATTCTTGCTTTTCCTTCCTTTCCTCTTTCCCATTCTCCTTGCAGCCACGCTACCGACCTTCCTTCCTGGAGGAGCGTTCCTACTGGTCGTTCCTGACGGTCTAGGGGCATGTCTCCTGCCGCCGTACGGATGGTCAACTGCAGACATCGCTACACCGGACGTTATAGGATACAGCTTTCCGCGAGCCCTCATTGCGTGGTGCCTCTTTCCAGCCTTTATCCAAGGTTTTTCCAGCCTGCCTCCACCTGCAGGTACTCCCACAGTGGCCCTGCACTCGCCACTGAATTCCTTCATCTTTCCTGAAGAGAACTTCACCGAGACTTTCGTATCGGTCTTGTTTTCCACAGTCGCGAAGCTCCCCGCACTCCTACATAATTTGGGTCCTGAGTTTGGTGAGGCTTCTATCCCAAATATCCTGGTACCCAGAGGAACGTGAATAAGTTTCAGCACGTTGCCTGTCTCGGATGCCTCTCCGTATTCGACGGAACTCTTGACCTGAAGCCCTTCAGGCGCTATCTGTATCACATCCTTCTTGAGGCCGTCGAAATGCAAAATTGCAACAGGCGCGCTTCTAGCGGGATCGTGTATTATGTCCTTGACGGTTCCCTTCCCCATCTGCTCCGCTTCCTTCATCGACAAGTACGATACCCTTCCGACATATCTATGACCAGGCGAACGGTACTGCATCCCGCCCCTTCCTCTTGCCCTTGCGATTATCCTTTTACCCATTCACTTCACCTTACACTACTCCCAATTTGACGGCGACATCGGCGGCGTTAAACTCCTTCTCCAGCTTTATGTAAGCCTTCTTCTTCGCCTTCGGGCCTATCTCCGTGTTAACCCTTTCGACCTTGACCCCGAATATCTCTTCGAATTCCTTCCTGATATCTGTCTTGTTCGATCTCTGGTCGACGACAAAGACGATAGTATTGGCCCTGTCAACAAGCATCATAGACTTCTCTGTCAAATGCGGATATTTCAGATGTTTCCATTCTGCCATTTCAAGCACCCAGTTTCTCTATAGCTCCTTTCGTGAATATCGTTAGCCTTCCCGCAGACGCCCCTGGAGCCAGGTATTCGACCGACAGGTTCTCCACCCTGCTTATGTCCACTCCGGGTATGTTCTTGGCCGCCTTACCCACGCCTTCGTCGTCCGAGACTACTATCAGCGGGCCGACTTTGTTCCTGTATTTGTTTCCCCTTGAAGGTCCCTTGCCGGACCTGACCTTCCTCTCCACTATCCTGTCCAGTTCGTCCTTCAATCCTATAACTTCCAAAAACTTCTCAAGTTCGGATGTCTTGCTGACCTTCTGCAGGCCGTCCTCGACCACGATTGGCAATGACGTTATGTCCTTCACTTTATGGCCCCTGCTTTCCACAAGCCCTTTCTCCTTTGTGGCCGATATCGCGGACCTTATGGCGAGCTGCCTCTCCTTTTTGTTGATGTTCTGCTCCCATTCCTTCTCCACTTTGGGCGGGTGAGCGACCCTTCCCTTCACGGACTGAGGGACTATCCTTGCCTTGTACATCAGGTACCCGGGTATCTTCCCGTGGAGCCTCGACATCCTTGCCATCTCCTTACCCATCATAGTCCACCTGACTCTCCTCCTTCTTCCGTGATAATGGGCTGAGCTTCTCTGGCCGGCCATCGGATCGGTTCCGTGGTCCTGCCTCTTCCTACTCATAGTACTCAAGAATGCCCTAAGTATCAGGTCATCCCTCACTCTGGTCGAGAACACTCTAGGAAGTTCTATGTCACCGGTTAGTTTGCCTTTCATGTCATAGACTTTCGCTTTCATAAACATCATCTGACTATCTCGCTTATCTCAGGTACAGTGTATCCTATCCTAATAGGCCTTATCGGCAGCCTCATGAACACCATCCTCTTTCTGGGGCCCTGTACCGAACCTTTCAATATTATATAGGGCCCTTTTATCGTTCCGTAGTGCGGGAACCCTTTCTTCGGCGTTATCTCCTTGCCAGCGTTCTCGCCCCCGTTCATCTTCAGGATCCTTTTGTTGTATTCTGTCCTCTGCTGGAAACCTTTCTGGCCTGCCATCGGGACGGTCCACCTGACTTTCCCCGGGCTTTCCTGGCCGAGCGAACCGACGTGCCTCCTCTTTCCCTTCGCGCCGGGGCCCTGTATCACTACACCGAACCTCTTCACAGGGCCGACTGTACCGTGACCCTTGGTTATGGCTATCGTGTCTATGACTTCGCCTTCCCTAAGGACTTCTTCCATCTTTATCTCCTTCCCTAGGTTATCTTTGGCGAAATCTATACTAGCTTCCGCTGTCTTTCCAGCCAGCTCTACCTCAAAAACGTCAGAACTCTTTTTGGGGAACCCGGCAAGCTTCGGCTGTGTGGCTACCAATAGCCGCACGAACTCGACCGAGTCCATCTCCTTTTTCATTTTCGCTATCTGGGTGCTTGCGGACGCCTTCTCGTAATCCTTCTTCTTGGATTTCCTGTCCGTCCTCTTGACTTTCACGTCCTTCGGAAGCTTGTCGACCCATGCCTCAGTTATAACAGCAAAACCGTTGGGGGTCATCTTGTATGCTCGGACGCCGACCGCAACCATCGGCGGGCACTCTATGACCGTCGCCGGGACGCTTATGTTCTCCCCGAGTGTCGGTGATCCCTTGGTGCTGTCCTTCATTATGATATGCACCATGCCAGCTTTGTATCCGGCAAATCCCAGAAGTTTCGGGTTGTCAAGTTTCGATTCGTCGATAGAAGGATAAGTGCTTACGCGCGGATATATCCGCTTGGCCCTCTTCCTCGGCCAAAATTGCAACGATCCTGCTCTGGGTTTTCTCTTTGTTGGCATACCATCGCCGTGTCAGATTTAACAATGTTATTGCTACTCATATTTAAAACCAACTCTCTCCGACAGTTGGCCGGATTCAACGCACGATTCAATAATGAATTACGTGAGTACACAGATAAAAATGTTTAAAATTCTCGAAAACAGATTGAATCTATGGAAAAATGCATATTCTGCGAGATAGCGAAGGGAAAAGTACCCGCAGACATCATATATGAAGACGATGACTTTTTGGCATTCCTTGATATAAACCCTCTGACTAAAGGGCATACGTTGGTGATGCCCAAAGAACATGTGAGATGGGTACACGATGTAGAAAATTTTGGGAATTATTTTGAAATTGCAAAGAATGTCATAAAAGCCCAATTGGAATCACTGGATGCAAAATATGTAAACATAATTACAGCTGGATTAGGAGTGCATCATGCCCATATACATCTGGTCCCCCGATATGAAGACGACGGGCATCCTGAAATACCGATAGCGGGCAAAACACAGAAAATTCCCGAAGATGAGATGAAGGAAATTGCCAGCAAAATAAAGGACAAACTATGTCCAAGCGAGGCTAAAAAGAAGGAAGATAAAAAAGTTGAAAAGGAAATGAAAGAGGAAACTCCCGTCAGCGAAGACGAGTTGACGTTTATGAGAAGGGAAATGGAGAGCGGTTGAGGTGATTCTTTGGAAGGGAAGATAAAATATTTTGAAACCT
>CAYRSQ010000016.1:2625-16099 GCA_964427055.1 uncultured archaeon | reverse complement strand
CACGGAGTGCAAAAAACGGCTAAAGAAAGGGGGAGAGAAGATAATTGGGGGGATGACTTCACTAAACCCCAGGAAAAGAAACTGACGGAACTTGTAGGTGATGTGGCTTTTATATTGAAGGACTGGCCAACTGAGGCCAAACCGTTCTATGCTATGCCCGATGATAAGGACCCGAAGGTATGCCACGCGTTCGACCTTATGTACAATGGGATGGAAATTTGCAGCGGAACTCAGAGGATACATATACCCGAACTGCTCATAAAGCAGATCAAGAGCAAGGGGCTCGACCCCGAGGATTTCAAATTCTACATAGATTTCTTCAGATACGGCAGTCCTCCGCACGCGGGATGGTCCATAGGGCTGGAAAGGTTGACAATGCAGATAACAGGCGTGGACAACATAAGGAAGGCGACTATGTTCCCGAGGGACAGAGACAGGATAACCCCTTAAGTCTTATATTCCCTGTTTTATGAGTAGTTTGCACGCATGTATGTGACTGCATTCCTTATTTTTCATCGAACTGTACTTGCATTCGCACGACCAAGTCCCTTTGTCCCTGTCGAATATGACTGAATATGACTCGCTCTCACCGTCAACAGTAAAAAACAGCCTTTTTTCCGAATCCATATCCTTTCTCACTTTCCCATTTTTCAGGAGCTTCCTGCTCTTCTCCCTAAGGGTTTCCGATATGGACATCATTATAATTTGATTTGCGAGGCTTTTTTAACTGTTATTGTTTATCAATTTGATTGTGAACTGCGCATGAAACTGAGCGAGGATTCCATGAAGCTTATAATTACGTCAATGATAGTGTCATTCATCGTCATAGTCGCCTTTTTCAGCATACTGCCATATGTCGCGAACGCTGGCGATGCGGAGATACTATGCGATGATTGTTGCGATTCGGCATACACGGACTACTACAAGTGTTCGGATAATGAGGTACAGAGGTTATACCAGTATTCCGACTGCACCAGGGAGTGGAGGTTGGACGAATCCTGCAGGTTCGGGTGCAAGGACGGCCAGTGCCTTGAATGTTCCACTGAGTTCACCGAGGTGAGCGTTTTTCCAGTCAGCGATATGTTCGAGGACAACACAGTGAAAGCCACGATAAAGGTCCACAACGAGGCCGAGAACGGCAGGCTTTACTATCTAGATGTCAAGATTTGCAGGTCAGTTGGAGGAACTGTCACGGATTGCAGGAAGATGGAACTGGACAAGGATAGCGTTTATGTCGGGTCGGGAAGCACGAGCTATGTCAAGGCTTCTGAATACATGGGAACCCCCGGACTGTACAAGATAAATGTCTTCTTTTCAATCAACTCGTACGAATCGTCAAGCGTCAAGAACGGATGCGACAGGGACATAGATTCCAACGTGTTCAAGGTGTTCGCAAAGCACGAGACGGACGCCTATCTGGACGGCAACGCATACATAGATGAATACAGGTGTTTCGGCAACTACGTGCAACAGAGGTACTCCAAGGCGATAGATGGCGAGCAGGAGTGGAGATGGAAGGTAACCGACTATTGCGAGAGTGGTTGCCAAAATGGGGATTGCATCGTCTATATCGAGCAGAGTGCCGGAAAGCCTGAGATATTCACTCAGTCGGAATACATACTGGACAGGTGCGAGATTGGGAGCATCCCATTTTCCATCACAAACAGAGGAGAATCAGATAGTTTTGAAATAGGGGTAGACGGGGAGATATCCGAATGGATGGAAGTCGTCCCTACAGTGGACATAGGCAAAGGAGAGACAAAAAGTATGATAGCTTACGCGTCCCTGCCATGCGACCTGCCCTCGGGGGACTACGGATTTACGATACGTGTGGCCGGCGGAACGGAGGATACATATGACGGGACGATAACCGTTGAAAAGGAGAAAGGACTGTTCTCGACAGGTGTGCAGTCACTTTTCTACATGGCGCTGTTGTTTCTGGCGTTTTTCGTCGCTCTGCTGTTCTACAAGAACAAGTTGGTCATGATAGGCACGGGTATAAAGGGAAGGGCGAAAGAGGAAAAATTCAGATAGGGTATTTAAATTTTGGTAATAATTGATAATAAGCTGGTTTTATGGTAGCGAACGTGGATGACTGGAAGGAGTTGCTGAGCCCAGAAGCAAGGGCAACTTTGGCTGAATTGCTGAATAGCACCAAGTGTCACAAAGGAGCGTATATGAACTCCGATGATGTGAAGATTGCACAGCTTTGGTCAGCTTTAATAGAGCTCAGCAAAAAAATGGACGATATTCAGAAAGTACAGGTCAAGTTAGAGGAACCTTTCAAAGCCATTGTCGAAGTCGGCGAGAAAGAAAAAAGGAAGGCCATAGAAGGGATAATACGTGGCATAGTCAGGCCGACAGACGAGAATACAGAGGAAGCTGCACAGGACCTTGTCGACAGCTTGATGAATTTCTGAAATCCAAAAATTTTAATAAGCTTTAATAGAGCCAATTCTATTTGTTTTTCAGGCGATTGGATGAATGGGTTGGAAAGCGCTGTTGAGAAGCTGAAATCGTTGAATTCCAAGAGGGTCTTTATACAGTATCCCGAAGGACTGAAAACTAAAATACAGTCAATGTCAAAGGAGATAGAGAGTCATGGGTTCGAAACAGTGACTTGCGTCGAGCCGTGCTTCGGCGCGTGCGACATAAGGGATGTTGAGGCTGAAAGGTTGGGATGCGACGCCTTGCTTCACATAGGGCATTCAGATTACGGCGTAGACAGCGCATTGCCTGTCGTCTATTGGGAATATTTCATGGAATCTGATCCCGTCACTGTTCTTGAGAAAGAATTCAAGAAGCTGAATGGTTTCGATACTGTAGGGCTCGTTACGAGCATACAGTTCATAGGTGCGCTGGAAAATGTCAAGTCTTATCTGGAAGAGAAAGGGAAGAATGTCGTCATACACAAGAGCCTGATGCATGCTGGTCAGATACTGGGATGTGACCTCAGGGCTGCCACTGAAATAGATGAAGAGGTGGACTGCTTCTTGTGCATAACGGCCGGCAAGTTTTATGGGTTAGGCCTCGCCATGGACACTGACAAGCCGGTGCTATATTTGGATCTGGAAAGAGGAGAAATATCGGACCTAGAAGATTTAAAACTGAAGGTGCAGAAAAGGATAGTTTGGAACAAATCCCAGATGGAAGACGCCGAGAAAGTCGCGATACTGGTTAGCTGGAAAAGAGGCCAGTTAAAATCCCCATTCGAACTGAAGAAAAAATTGGAGTCCGTGGGAAAGGAAGTCTATATTTTTGTGATGGATCAGATAACACCCGATAAGATGCTCGGGCTCAAGGTGGACGCTGCGGTCAACATGGCCTGTCCGAGGATAGGAATGGACGACCTGGAAAAGTACAGCATACCGATAATCAATTTCAAGGATGTTGAGTTATGAAGAAGAAATATCTTGAGATAGCTTTATCCAAACTTGGCCGTCCAGATAGTCCGAAAGTAGAACTGGAACAATACGTCACTCCTTCTTCCATCGCGGCCGAAATCTTACACTTCGCTTTCCTCAATGGTGATATAGAAGGAAAATCGATATTCGATCTGGGATGCGGGAACGGCGTGTTCGCCATAGGATCAAAACTCATGGGAGCAAAGGATGCGACGGGTGTTGATATAGACGGAGAATCTCTGAAAATATCCATGTCAAATGCGGAAAACCTTGGAGTGGAAGTTGAATTCATCAAAAGTGACATAAAAGACTTCAGCGGGAAGTGCGACACCGTCTTCCAGAATCCACCTTTCGGGATGAGGGGCGAGAAGCATTCTGACAGGCTATTCATACTGAAAGCTATAGAATGCGGTAGAAAGGTATACAGCCTTCATAGAGGAGGTTACGAGAATGAAAGCGGAAGCAAGACGAGAGAGTTCTTGACGAAGTTCATAGAGAAGAACGGTGGCAATGTGGTCCAGATTAAAGCATTTAAATTCGACGTACCATATATGTTTAAATTTCACAGAAAACCAAAGGTAAGTTATAGTGTGGATTTATTTGTTATAGAAAAAAGGTGAGATGAATGGAATTGAATGTTGCTGAAAGAGGAGACGATTCGATTGTCGTCGAAGTCAAAGACGAAACAGTCACTATGACGAACATATTGAGTGGTGAACTATGGGAAGACGATAACGTCTCAGAGGCCGCGCACATAAAGGAGCATCCTTATTTGGAACAGCCTAAACTTTTTGTAAAGACCTCGAAAGGAAAGCCGGAGACAGCTATCGACAAAGCGGTCGACAGGCTGATTAAGAAGACGGAAGAGTTTTCAGATAAATTCAAGAAAGCCCTGAAAGAATAATCAGCTGATGAAGAATAGCTTTAACCTTTCCGCATAATCCAACACTTCTTTGAGTTCTTCCCCTGTGATTTTTCTACCTATGGAAGGATATTCCAATGCATTGTATTCCGGCCTGTACTGTCCCATTATGTTGACTATGGTTTTGTTTCTGATGTTTTTCGACACCCATTTCAGTATCGGCTTCGTGCAACATTCTATATGTTCGGGCAGGATCAGGTGTCTTATTGTGAGTTCCGATTGTGATGCGGCAATGGAATGGTTTCTCGACACATTCTCGAAATAATTTCTTACTTTTGAAAACACACTGGCACAATCATTATTTCCGTATTTGAAGTCCGACAGATACATGTCAATCACCCCATCCAGCAGCTTCATGGTCTCCGAACTCATGTAAAAGTTGCTATTCCATATCTGAGGTGAGTTGATTTCAGAAATTTTAAGCACATTCAGTATCGAATACAAGTATGGTGTGGGCTCTCCACCAACCCAGTTAACGTTCCTCGCGCCTTGGGAACTTCTTTTTTCTATAGATTTTGCAAGGAATTGAGGAGGCATCAGTACCGACCCGCTGGACCATTGGGATATCGCCCAGTTCTGGCAATATTGGCAGTTCAGGTTACATCCCATGAGAAATATCATGTGACTTGGGGATATGTACGGCTCTTCTCCAGTGTGTATTCCTTCGGAAGCTATTGAAAGCTTTCCAACACCTCTGACTCCGCACCTACCTATTTCTCCTTCTGTCCTATTTATTCTGCACCCGTGTTCACATAGGTTGCAGGACTTCATCAAGTCTTCAGCAATCTTCATCTTAAGGTCCATCAATGAAAATCTCGGTATGTCAAGCTCGTGAATGTCCAATTTTTCCTTGTCTATCATGGATCTGGTCTCTTTGAACTTGTCCATTAGTTGATCGTGCAGTTTCCATAGTTCTCCTATGTTCATGTCTCTGTCGAAATCAACGAGTATTCTCTTCGCTATCTGGAAGTTCGCAGGTATGCCATTAAGAATTACCTTTGAATATCTTGGGAAGATTTCCCCCACAGTAGGGGTCTTCAGCGCGTCAAGACTACTGTATTTTTTCAATTCAAGTTTCACTTAACCACACTTAGATAATGGAATCTCCCAAAAAAATAGATTTCCAAGCCCATTTGGCAATCTTTATTTACTGAAAAGATGAAATTCTTATTATGCATGGAGCGCTTGAGAAACGCAAGGGTATATCTCCGTTAGTTGCGGCTGTTTTGCTTATAGCAATCACGATGACTATAGCCGGTGTTCTGGCTTATTGGGTGACAAGTTTCGCCAAGACGACGTTGCCCGAACAAAATCAGACAGAAACTGATTGCATGTATGCCGATTTCTCCATATACTCGTGTACTTATTTCAACAACACAGAAGTCGTTACTCTGACACTGGAGAACACACAGAACCTAGAATTGAAGAGTCTTGAGGTTTATTTCATATATTCTAACTCTACCACGTCTCCGGGTGTTCTACTGAATGACACATTACAGGAAGGTGCTATAAAGTCCTACCAGTTGACGGGAGTGACAGATTCATTTTCCAAGTTGCTTGTAAAGACGCACTGCCCAGACAAAAGTAAAGAGAAGTCCTGCTCTATCTCTACAAGTTGATTGATATGAAAGCATCCAAGGGTATATCTACATTAGTGGCGTCCGTCCTGCTCGTAGCTTTCACGGTAGCCGCGTTCGGGATAATCATGACCTGGGGGACCGATTTCATCTCGTCAACGACGAGCGACGTGTCCGACCAGACGGATAAGGACATGGACTGCATTTATGCTGGACTTTCCGTTGCCAAACTAAAGTATTGTAATCATTACCTTTCTGGAACTATAGAAAACACTGAAATGTACACTTTGAATAACATAACACTGACTGTCGCTTTTCTGAATGGGACCAGTCAGAACATGAAGCTCAATAACACATACGGCCAGTTCCTGTCCCTAAGTCCTGGTGAGTTGGAAGCATTCAACCAGACGATAGGTGGCAGCAATTACGAGTTGATAAGAATTTCCACTTCCACCTGCCCGGGTGTGAGCGATAATGCAGCCGCTTCGGATGTTACCTCCTGCTAGCTTGCTATCGTGAAAACCAGGAATCCTACGAACATCATGAAAAGGCTGTGCTTCAATCCTGCTACCATTGATCCTTCTGCCATCTTTCCCACTGATAATCCGGCGAACAATCCTTGAAGCAGTATTAGGTTTCTGAAGATAGTTTCATATTCCTGTGCTATGGATGAATTCGATTGGCCCACCTGTTCACCTCCGAGTATCCCGCCGGTAGAAAGTTCTCCTAGGCTGGGTACGAGGAAGTTCTGGAGGCCTATCATAACCGCGAGGAAGACGAAAAAGATTATGTATCCTGTTATCATCTGTGAGTTCATATATAATTTTCTCTCTTCCCTGAGTTTGTCTATCTCAACCGCAGTCTCGGTAAGCGCCTCAAACGTGTCAGATAGGTTCCCTCCGAATTTGTGGCTTTCGATGACTGATGATATTATTCTCATTATCAATTTGGATTTGGTGTTTTTCGCGAATCCCATCAAAACCCTTTCAATGGGTATGCCCCAATCCAGTTGGGCGGCCATCTTCTTGATGTAGTATGTCAGTACACCGTAATCGTTGTTGGTCAAGGTTTTCAGTGCATGAGTCAATGTCATTCCGCCTCTTGTCGATTCGACGAAATCCCTGAGGAACACAGGAAATATCTCTTCTATTTCTTTCTGTTTTTGGTATTCGTTGTACCTTATGAGTATCAGAGGGAATGCGAATATGAAAAGAGCTATTATGTTTATAGTGGAGAACAGGGTCGTAGTGTCCGTGAGCATTAGAAAGTTTATTGTCAGTATTCCTCCCACTAGGAGAGTGTTCAATGTGACTATCATCAGCGTCTGATTTTTGATGATTATGCTCTTTCCGAATATATTGAACTTCCTTTCGTCCTGCCTGACAAATTCTATCTTATCTTCTTCCTTTTTTTTCTTGAAAAGGTTGCTTAGTTCAGATCCCAATAATTTGTCGAGAATTCCCGATCCTCCCTCTTTTATATTGAAATGGGTGGATGGTTCCTCGTCCTTTTCTTTGATTTTGCTTGAACCGAACACGTTGCCGCTCTCATGCATATTCTTATGAGTTACTGGCAGTTTCGGCTTAGTTTCGATACTGCTTCTAAGTTTTTTCCTCTCGTATTCCTGTTCAATCTCCTTGATGTTCTCTTCCAGTTTTTTCTCTTTCTTGTCCATTTACATCTCCACTTCCATCCCTCTCAGGAATAACAAAAATCCGATGTTCAGCAGAGGCACCACTACATATATGCTCATCTTTGTGAGGTACAATATGTCGAAACCTGCGATAGTCGGCTGGATCATGTTCATCACTGCGAATAATGCTATTATGAACAGAGGGGCCGCTATCAGGATGCCTGTATAGAATTCAGCATAGGCTGACAATTGCTGGAGGTATCTCTCCCTTTTTATTCTCCAGTCGAACAGTGCCTGGTCGCCTGCACTCTTGAGGTATATTTTTATGTCACCTCCTGACTCGGTGGTTGACACGAATCCGAGGAGCACCTGTTTGAACTCTTCGGACGGTGTCCTATGGGCGACCGCCTTGACTGCCCTCAGGGGGTCCAGACCGAAGTTCTCTATGTTCCTTACTATCTTCTTCATCTCGATGGATATATCGCCGTATTCCTTGAACCTTCCTATGAGTTTGAATATGACGTACGGGGGGACTCCTGATTCTGCCACCGCTCCCATGTGGGTCAGCACAAACGGGAGGTTTGCCTCAATGTTCTTCCTTCTGGACATCGTTTCCTGGTAAGGATAGAACACCATTATGATTATACAGAACAATGAGACCATGAACGGTACGAAAATCACGTAAACAACGGTCATCATCGCGGATATTTCCACTATACGCAGCGCCATCAGCAGTCCGAACAGAGTTGCCACGTAAGCAATCATCCCGATAAAGAAGACTATGCTCATGTAGGTACGGAAAGTCATACTCATGTTGGCTTTCGGGAGACTCTCCTTTACTATAGCGAAAACTCCTCCATATCTGTCCGGGATCCATCCGAACAGCGACACAGCGAAAGAATTTACGGATGCCATCATTTATTATTGGTTCTCGTCGAAGAAAATGTTTTTATGAAGGCAGTTCTTTCTCTTTTATCATCTTATAATTGAAAAGATCCAGGACCGATATCTTCCTCAAGTCACTTATAGCTTTCTGTCCACTTATCTTCTTTTTCGGCTCCTTTTCGAGCTTCTCCTTCACAACTTCCTTCCTTTTGATTTCTTTTTTGGTTTCCTGTTCTGTTTCAGGCTCAGGCGTGATTTCTGTTTCGTCAACTTTCATGTCCATTTTCGTACTGGTCTCCAGTGGTTCATGTTCTTTCTCGATAGCTTCCTTTATCTCTGTCTTCACCGTTCCCCTTCCGATTTCAGGCACCTTGATATCGCCAATTTCTTTCATCAAGATATTCTTCTCCTTATAGTATCTGTTTATCACTCTTGTGACGTCCTTGAAGTCGGTTATGTCGTTGTTCTTCATCCATATCAGTACCTTCTTCCTCTCTTCTATTAGCTTATTGGCATCTTCGACTGTCGCTCCTTTTGCTTCCGTAAGCTTTTTCACGACCACGCTCTCGTTTTCCTTCATCCATATGTCTTTCGCTGGATCCCACCTGAAAATATAGTTGGTGTTGACTTCGCCAGACTTTGCATCGACATTGACTATCTCTACGACCTCTCTTATACGTCTTGATGATTTTCCCCTCTCCCTAGCGTGAATCATCACAGTCACGACATCCAGACTCTCTATCAGGGTGGGCGACAGGTTTATCGGCGGAGTCGTGAGTCTCTTTATAACGGTATCAACAGACCCTGCGTGGAAAGTGCTTATGCTAGGGTGGCCAGAACTCATACCTTGGAACATGACCGATGCCTCTTTGCCTCTGGTCTCGCCCACTATGACGTAGTCCGGGTTCTGTCTGAAGCTCTGTTTGAGCAGGTCGAACAAGCTCACTCCCCCGTACTTCTCACCCGAAGGCATTGGTATACCGAACCCGACTCTGGCGAGAGTGGGTATCCAATGTTCGTTTGGTATTCTGAGCTCTCTAGTATCCTCTATACTGACTATCTTGGCTTCCGGAGGTATGAACATGCAAATGCTGTTCATGAAGCTGGTCTTGCCTGTTGCAACTCCCCCGACTATCAGCATCGACGCCCCGTGCTCTACAATATACCAGAAGTATGCAAGCACATCCACCGGCACTGTGTTCATGTTAAGTTGTTCTATCGGGGAAAATGGTCTCGTACTGAACTTTCGTATTGTGAATGTAGGACCTCTCGTTGCGACGTCGCCCGCCAATGTCGCGGAGATTCTCGATCCATCTGGCATTGTACCCTCAAGAACGGGCTCTGCATAACTTACATATCTTCCAGCTCTCTCCGACAGTTTTACTATGAACTCCCTCAGGTATTCCAGTTCATTGAAGAATACGTTGGTCTTTAAAGATCCGAACTTCCTGTGGACAACGTACATCGGCGCTCCCACACCGTCGCAGCTTATGTCTTCTATGTTCGGATCCTGCATGAAAGGCTCTATCTCGTTGAATCCGACGAAGTTCCTGTAGATGTAGTACATTATTTTCGTGTACTTGGTCCCGCTTATGTCTATTCCGAATTCCTTGATTACCCTGTTCAGTTGTTTTTCAATGTATTCTACTACTTTGTCATCGCCCTTCACTGAGCTCAGTTCTACGTCCACAAGCTCAATGAGCGATTCTGAAAGTTTATCGAGCAGTTTTTTGTCATCTTCCGTCATCTCAGGCTCTATGACGTTATACATGATCTCCTTGTTTTCCTTGTCCCATTTTATGTTCGCGTATGCGAACGGTTCTATCAGAGGATAAGTGACATCGACTTCGGACGAGTCTTTGAATTTCGGAAACTCCGCGGCCTGCTGGATATGCTTGATCTGAAACCCAGGCAGCGCCAGTTGGCTCTTTTTTTGTTTCCTTTTGTCATCCTCAATCTTTTCAGCAAGTTTCCTATAAAGGAGCCCCCTCATATCTATTAGTTTCTCGAGAGTATCGTTCATTCGCACACCGGTATATTATTAATTTGAATAGGATTTGGTAAAAAGGTTTGTCTATCGGTGATTAACTATGAAAAAAAGACGTCAGTCGTTTTTCGACTGTAGATTTGCCCTTCTCTTCCCGACGGACGCTGGTCCGTGCCCGCCGTATTTCTTTCTGGACGACTTTCCTGGGATGGAAACATGCCTGAACCTTGCGCACGCTGGACATAATCTTGTTTGCCTCTGCATAAGGTGAACCATCCTCCTGTCCATTTGTTTGAGTATGGCGGGATCCAGTCTCATGCTACTCACCTTCAAAAAAGTCTTGTACCTAGGGACGAGCCTACCGCACGAATCGCATTTCACTAACTTCTCCTTACCTCTTCCTTTGGTATGTTTATATTCTCTCTTGTAGGGTGCTGTACTTACTGGCATATCATCACACTATAAGTAATGCCTTGAATATTAATAAACTCTTCTTTCAGGTTCTTTTAGTTATTTAAATACGTTATCCGAATTTTATATTTGTTGGTCGAGTGTTATGACGCTTAAGGATAAGTTGATGGAAATAAGAGAAGGCGTTTGGGAGCTGCCTAAGACAGCCAAGGATGGGATGAATGTGCCCGCTAGGTTGTTTCTGTCCAAAAAACTTCTTGAGCAGGTGGAAGAAGGTGCGATAGAACAGGTAGCCAACATAGCATTTTTGCCGGGAATACAGAAACATAGCCTTGCCATGCCGGACATGCATTTCGGATATGGATTCCCGATAGGAGGGGTAGCTGCGCTTGACTATGAGGCTGGAGGGTTGTCTCCGGGCGGGATAGGTTTCGACATCAACTGTGGAGTAAGGTTGCTCAGGACGAACTTCAGCGAAAACGAATTCAGGCCGAAATTGAAACAACTGCTAGATGAGATATTCAAGAATGTGCCTTCTGGCCTTGGAAGCAAAGGAAAAGTACGCCTCAGTGAACAGCAATTGAAAGAGCTCCTGAATAGCGGAGCCGGATGGACCGTTGAGAACGGGTACGGGACTGAGAAAGACCTGACAAGATTGGAGGAACAGGGATGCCTCAAAGGAGCGGACTCCAGCAAGGTTTCGGAAAAGGCACTCAAAAGGGGGATGCCCCAGATAGGGAGCCTAGGTTCTGGCAATCATTTTCTAGAGATACAAAAGGTAGAGAAGATATTCATGCCCGAGGTCGCCAGCAAGTTCGGAATCGACAGGGAGAACCAGATATTGATTATGATACACACGGGGTCTAGGGGACTCGGGCACCAGGTGTGCACGGACTACCTGCAGGAATTGGAGCACGCATTCAGAAACGAACTGAGCAAACTTCCCGACAGGGAACTTGTGTATGCGCCCGCCGGGACAAAGCAGTGTGACGCATATTTCGGGGCAATGGCTTGCGGGGCGAATTTCGCATGGGCCAATCGCCAGATGATAATGCACTGGATCAGGGAAAGCATTTACAAATCTTTGGATTCATCGGAAGACGATGCCGGTATAGAGGTTGTTTATGATGTTGCGCACAACATAGGGAAGATAGAGAAGCACGAGATAGACGGGGAGTACAAAAAAGTGTACATACATAGGAAGGGAGCCACAAGGGCACTCGGTCCTGGATCTGTCGATTTACCTCCTGAATACAAGAACGTCGGCCAGCCGGTCCTCGTACCGGGAAGCATGGGTACTGCAAGTTATGTGCTTGTGGGAACTGAACAGGCGAGAACAGAGACCTTCAGCTCAGTATGCCATGGTGCAGGTAGGATGCAGTCAAGGTCCTCAGCCCTTAGGATGTACAGGGGAGAAGACGTCAAGAACGAACTCGGAAACAGAGGGATACTCGTCAAGTCAGCCAGTTGGAAAGGACTGGCAGAAGAGGCACCTGGCGTTTACAAGGACGTTGATGAAGTAGTGAGGGTGTGCGAGACTGCCGGCATAGCAAGAATAGTGGCAGAGATGAGACCGATAGGAGTCATAAAAGGTTAGTCATACGTCAAGTATAACTTGAGATCTCCATTGGCCATTCTTTTTTATCTCCATCTTATGGTAGGTCACTGCCTTTACTTCCGTCCTGAGTTCGTGCCTTTTCGCATCTATCTGTTCTCCGTAGCATTTCGCCTTAAGTCTCATATTCTCTTCATCTATCTCCACGTTGAACTTGGAGAACATCATGTGTTCGGAACTCGACAGGAATATCAGTTCGCTAAGCCAGTTGAACATGAGTGACTTCATGTCATGCCCTTCCACTTCCACTTCCTTTTTTTCATCAGGTCGTATGCCGGAAGTGTCAATCATCACTTCAAATAAGGCCACAGCCGAGTTGAAGAACATCTCTTTCAAGTCATGACCGTATGCGGCGAACGCTATATCAGCAGTGGTTATGTCCAAAAACTCAAATCTTCTCTTTTCTGTCATACTATTCTATTTGAGACAAGCGAACATTTAAATAATAATACGAGTTTATACATTACCAGAGTTGATGACTTCTTCTAGAAACTAGATAAAACGAAAGAAACTTAAGCTTGATTTGGGATTTTGACCTTAGTGGAAATGGTGTTTGCTTGTGGAAAGTGTGATGAACATGGATTTAAAGGAAATGAATAAAGAGTTTTTTTATAAGAGTCTTCTGTTGTCCAATGAACTGGATCATTACGAGTCCATCATAGGTTCCACGAGGTTGAACTGGTTCTCATTGAGAGACGATAGCATGGGATGGGAGTTCAATCACGCGAACAAGAACTACAAACGAGTGTTCTGGGAAAGCGCTAACCAGGCTGAGAAGATGAAAAACAGCGTGATTCCAAGATATTTCGAGCCTTATTCTGTGAACAGAATGGTAAACATGAAGATAGCAGGGAATTTGATGAAAGAGTTGTATTTTGATTTTGATGACTATGACATGAAGGAGTATCATAATCTCACTGAGAATGAATACCTTGAATACATATCCATGAACAGAGTGCTGGCTACACATTCAGCGTTCTTCACGTTGATTGCGGACAATTATCATGGAGGTGTCCTTTCGTACAATATGCTCAAAGGGA
>CAYRSQ010000016.1:0-2525 GCA_964427055.1 uncultured archaeon | reverse complement strand
TCACTAACTTGAGCAATATCTCGACAACTGCAACTCCCGCTACGATATATACCACATGCTTGGGCTCGAACTTTATTCGTTGTTTCCCTTCTTCACCGTACCTTACCAGTCCGCCACTCCCGCTCGGCATGTATATCTTATCTTTCTTTGACATGAGACTCAAAACCTACTTTGAATTGATAAATATTAAAGCGTGCTGGCCATAGCCCATCTTCTGTGTTCGAGGTAGCATTTGTCTAAGCACTTCAAGTTTGCATCCCATCGGAACCAGACTATCCGTTTCATCTTCCTCTGTCCCAACTCAGCTCCCGTTCCGGACCTTTGACAGTCCGATACAGTTTCCGCCACATCGTTAACGAGGCATGGAAGTACCGTTTCTGATATAGTCGGATGCTTCTCAGCATGCTACTACTCCACCTCTCGGCTTTCATAGCTTCCTTGGATGGATGGAGCTTCCTCACCTTCCGTTTGACTGGAAAGCGAAGCTACCTGACCAGCTCGCTGATTGTGGATATATGCTGGGCGATATTTAAACTTTCTCTTTTTTCATCAGGGATGCAGAACGATGTGGAATCACAGGAAAGATTTAAATTATAACAGTGTTATAAAATATTAGTGGTTCAATGAATGTGACTAAAATCCGCGAAGACTTTCCGATTCTGCAGGAAAAACTCAAAGGAAAACCTATTATCTATTTTGACAATGCGTGCATGGCACTGAGACCCAAACAAATGATTGACGCCATGAACGAATACTATTACAAATATCCGGGATGCGCGGGCAGGAGCATGCATAAAATAGGGAATATGGCAACGGAGAACTATGAGAAGGCAAGGAAGACCATCGCCGGATTCTTGGGAACCAACGATTCCAGAGAGATAGTCTTCACTAGGAACACGACCGAGGGTATAAACCTCGTCGCGAACTCGCTTGGCCTTGGGAAAGGAGACATCGTAATAACCAGTGATAGGGAACACAACTCTAACCTGTTGCCATGGCAGATGCTTTCCAAGAAGAAAGGTATAAAGCATGAGATAGTTTTCTCGGCGCCGGACACGACTTTCGACATAGGGGAATTCGAGAGGAAGGTGGAAAGTGTAGGCGACAGCCTTAAACTTGTCTCCATAGTCCATACATCAAACCTTGACGGTTATACACTCCCCATTAAGAAGATAATAGATATAAGCCATGACGCCGGCGCTCTGGTGCTTGTCGACGGGGCGCAGAGTGTCCCGCACCAGGAGGTCGATGTAAAGAAGCTAGACATAGACTTTCTTGCTTTCTCCGGACACAAGATGATGGGTCCCAGCGGGATGGGCGTACTTTATGGCAAGTACGAACTTCTGGAGAAGTTGGAGCCTTTCATAATAGGGGGGGACACGGTGAAGGACACCACGTACGAAAGTTGTATTTTTCTGAGCCCTCCAGAGAAATTCGAGGCCGGCCTTCAGAACTACGCAGGGGCGATAGGGATGGCTGCAGCCGCGAAGTACATAGAAAAGATAGGTTTCGACAAAATAGAGTCGCATGAGAGGAAACTGAATGAGATTATAACAGATGGCATAAAGGACATAAAGGGACTCAGAATATTGGGGCCTCAGGATCCGAAGCTGAGAAGCGGTGTGATATCTTTCAATATAGAAGGGATATTCCCTCACGACATAGCCATGATGATGGACGACATGGAGAATATAATGATAAGGTCGGGTGCACATTGTGTGCATTCGTGGTTCAACAACTACGGAATACGCGGTTCGGCAAGAGCTTCCTTGTACCTATATAATACAAAGGAGGAAGCGGATCTTTTTGTGGCAACACTTGGCAAAATATCGGAGCTTGTGGGATGACGGAAGTTTTATAAGACATAATGAGTAATTAAGACCTAACTGGATGATGAGATGGAAGAAAAAAAACACGGCAAGGACGATGAAAAACAGAAGTCCAGCGAAATTGTCATAAAGATTCCCAGTATGCCGAAAATACCGCAGAGAGTGTGGATGGTCTCCGCTGTATTCTTCTTTTTCGTATCTTTGATACTTTTAGTTCAACCAGGTACTATAGGTATGTTCTCTCTAGGCGGGAGTTCCACAGAACAGGCAGCCAACAAGGCCGTAGCTTGGATAGATGATTATTACAAGAGCAGCGGGTCTGGTACCACTGTAACCCTTCTGAGTTCGGAATACGAAAGCGACACGGGGTTAGTCAGTTTCCAGATAAAGATATCGGGTCCTCAGGGAGAACAGACACAGACGCTCTACGCCAGCAGAGACGGGTCGTTGTTTTTGCCTCAGGCGATATCTACGGAGATTACTCAAGACTCTGGTCAGACAAACGAACAGGCGCAACTCGATATCCCGAAGACAGACATACCTGAAGTGGAACTGTACGTGATGTCATATTGTCCTTATGGAAACATAGCAGAAGAGGCTATGAAACCTGTAGTCGATTTGTTAGGGAACAAGATGGACATAAAGGTCCGTTACATAGTATCCGTATCCGGTGAGACGGTGAACTCATTGCACGGA
>CAYRSQ010000015.1:0-16866 GCA_964427055.1 uncultured archaeon | reverse complement strand
TGTAGGGCAGCAGCATCACGGACATGTCTATGTGGTTGTGCCCTATGGGACTTGTCTTCCTTATCGGCACCGCATACCATATCACGTCGAAGTGCCTCCCGCAATACTGCTTGAACGACTTGCACGCAGCCGCCTGGATATGCCCTCCTTTCCTTCCTATAAACTCGAACAGGTCTATCGGGTAATGTTTGGGTATGATGTCGGCCATGCCAATCCCGCAAAGCACGTAGTCGTCGCCCTGCAGCACATAGCCGCCCTCGCCCATCGGCTTCTCGTATATGTATCCGCGGTCGAAATGGACGTACTCGTCCCTCGGCCACACCGAATCCACGCAGTGCGCTTCCGCCACACCCGAGACCGCATCGTAGATGTCCCTCTGCTTCCCGGTACCCCTGCCGACCAATACACCGAGCTTTCCCATATCATTCTGAACAGGGAATGATATTCTTAAAGCTTTCTGAAAAACGCCGGACCAGATAAGTATTTTTAAGGTTCGTACCAAAGGGTTAATGATGAAGATAATCATAGTCGGGGACCCTAAGAGGAGGGAGATGGACGAACCCCTGATAGAGGAGGCCAAGTCCAAGTTCGACGAGGTGGTGTACGCCCCGATAAGCAATATAAGGTTCGACATAACCAAGAGCAAGATTTCAGGGGGGACGTCGGCCAACTTCGAGGGCCGCGACCTGTCAGAGTTCGACTACATACTGCCCATACCGACGCCAAGGCACTCCGAGCTGTTCTACACGCTCCTCTGGGTGATGAGCGAATCCAGGATGCCGTTCAATGCAGACTGCTACATGACATTTATGAACAACGGGCTGCTGAGGAACTTCCTGATGTCCAAGGGGGTCAGGATGAGGCCGTTCGTATCTGTGGCGTCGAACGTGCCGGTGGGCAGCATAAAGAGCGGACTCAGGTTTCCGGTGATAGTCAGGCCCCCCAACAAGAGGGTGGCGGTCAGCAACGCGAAGACGCTGGAGGACGTGATATCGCTGTACAAGTTCGGCACTCCGATACTGATAGAGAAACCGCTGAAGTCCGACATGGACACGTGGGTGTTCGTTTCCGGGAACGAGGCCGTCGCGTCGTACAAGAAGTACCAGAGGAACGGGAATGTCATACAGCCGTCCCTCAAGGGGACCGACCTCAGCGGGATAGCCGTGAAGACGAAGAATGCGATAGGGTGCGACTACTGCGCCATAAGGTTCCTGCTGAGGAAGAATGACTGGGTCGTCGACAGGGTCACGCTGTCGCCGGACTTCGCCGAGTTCCAGGAGATGACCGGGGTGAACATTGCAAGGCACGTCATAAGCGGCATAGGCGAGAATAGGAAGCCCAAGGAGAAAAGCTTCATGGAGAGGGTCGAGGAGTACCTGAGGGCGAACTTCCCGCAGATAATGAAGGGTGATTAGATGGAAGGATGCATAATAGGACCGAGGCAGAGGAGCGACTGCGAGTTGTGGATACTCGAGGAAGGGAAGAAGGTATTTGACAGTTTCTTTTATGCGCCCATGCCGTCCATAGTGCTGAAGAACGACAGGGCTTACTTCAAGGGCAAGGACCTGAGCGAGCTGGACTTCGTGATACCCAGGATACCGAGGACGTACATGTGGTTCGGATACAACATACTGAAGACCCTGGAGGGTAAGGTGTACATGCCCATAGACCCGAAATCAGTGCTCGTGTCCCACAACAAGTTCTGGACACTGCTGGCGCTGAAGGAGGCCGGGCTGCCTGTGCCAGACACGTACATGGCCGGGTCGAGGAGGACGGTGGACATGATGCTGGACGGCATGAAGTACCCGGTGGTGATGAAGCTGCTGTACGGCAGCCTCGGGAAGGGCGTCATGTTTGCGGACAGCAAGCAGTCAGCCGCTAGCTTCATGGACGCGCTGGAGAGGTTCAACGAGCCGCTGTTCCTCGAGGAGTACATAGAGAACCCCGGGGAGGACATAAGGGCGTTCGTGCTCGGCGGCGAAGTGATAGGGGCCATGAAAAGGATAGCCGAGAAGGACGAGAGGAGGACGAACATAGGCATAGGCGGGTCGGGCGAGCCGATAGAACTCGACGCAAATATGAAAGACATGGCAGTGAAGGCGGCTGCCGCAATCGGGATGGACATAACAGGGATAGACATAATCAAGGGTCCGAAGGGGCCGATAGTGATAGAAGCGAATGTGAACGTCCACTTCGAGGGGATAACGAAAGTGCTCGGAAGGAACATAGCCAAGGACATAGTGGAATATGTAAAGTCCGAAGTCCAGACACAACATTTTCCCAGGATCGAGAAGATGATAACCGACATGCTGAAAAAAAGGAAAAGCGGGATAGACCAATAATTATATTGCGTGATTGTTTTGGGAGACAGAAATAATTATCTGCTGTTCGATTCCTACGACGCGTTCAACAGGTTCATGTCAAGGAAGACGAACCCGGTGGTTGAGGATGCGGTCGAGTACTGCAGGATGGAGAAGTACCCGGTGTCGAGGATACTGTTCACTGCGGAGCACGACAAGACCGAAAAGGTGCCCCTCAGGGAGATAAGCGACACGGCATACGCCGGCCTGGGTGACACCAACACTGGGACACTCGCGAAGATAGGGGCGTACTATCTCAGGACTGCATACCTGATACCTAACTTCGTGAGGACGGACGCCGACCCGTCCAGGCCCCCGGAGGACCTTGGGAGGGGCCTCAGACTGTTCGTGAAACAAAAACGAACCGGGAATTATCCAGTGTCCGTGCTGATACACAAAAAGACATCGATGATGCCGAAGCTGATGAGATACCATGAGGTCATAGAACAGATGAATCCGAAGTTCGTACTGTCAGTCCATGGCGTAAGCGAGAAGAGGGAGCAAGATATCATATTCGGTTTCGGAAAGGAATACAATTATATAGGAGGGAAAAAGGAGGCGTTCAGGTTCAGGGACGAATTCTCCCAGGAGCTTGACCGTGCTTACAACAGCATCGGCATAACGGCAAACCTCAACATAGAGGTGTCTACATGGAGGTTCCTCGGACACAAGAACTACGTACTGTCGAACCACGTGACCGACCACAATCTGAGATCGGATGAAAAAAGAATGGGAATCCAGGTTGAGTTCAATCTGAAGGGTCGCGTCTCTAAACATGACGAAAAATTGCCGACGATACCTTACCAGATGGCCATCCAGGTCCTGGGCGACTTTGTCTACAAATGGAACAACTCGAAAAACGGCCAGTAGATAGATATCAATAGGAAAATACGGGAATGCACGAGTGGACCGTTCACTTCTTGCGCTTCTTTGGCTTTTTCAGGTCAGCTATCCTGACTTTCTTGACGACCCTGGAGCCCCTTATGGTGTTGACAGTGGCCTTCGGCGCCACTAAGCGTATCTTTTTGAAGATAGTAGCGGGCGGGATAATGGAGTTGTCTATCTTCACTATGTCCTTCCTTTTCATCTTCCTGCTCTTCAGGTGCATCGCGACTGAAACTACATTCCTGTTGTTTTGGAGGTTCAGCGCAGCCACAACTTTCGGGGCGTTCCCCGATTTTATATGGTCTATCACTGTACCCTGTTTTATCTTTCCGATTATTTCGGCCATAAATATAAATGGAGTCCGTTATAAATAAAACCCGGAAGCGCGCATGCGAACTCCTTTTAAGCTGTGCGCATAAATATAGTCTTGAGGGCTTTTTCATTTTTAGCCGTTCATGGTGATACCGATGTCTGATTTTGATAAGGCAAAGAAATATTACTCCCGTCCTGACGTACAGAAAGCCATACTCGACGTGTCCAGGGACAGGGAGATAGTGTCGGTTTTCAAGGAGGGCAGGTTCGGCAAGAGGCCGAACATACTCCAGTATCCTGCGGACATTGAGCAGTCCGTGCGCGAAGGGGCGCTTTCCTTCCACGGGTCGGTCGAGAGATGGGACCAGCCCATGACACTCGAAAGTGGGATGACAAGGGACATGCTCGACAGGGTGAGGAAAGGATGGGACGTACTCATAGACCTTGACGTGCCGGACTTCGAACTCGCGAAGGTGACTGCCATCCACATGATGAAGGCGCTTGCCGACCACGGCATAGGCAGTGCGAGCATAAAATTCACGGGAGGCAAGAGCTTCCACATAGGCGTCCCGTTCGAGGCACTGCCAAAGAACATAAACATGAAGCACACCGAAGGGATGTACCCCGAGGCGGCGAAGAAGATAATGGAATACCTGAAATGGTACACGACGGAATCGCTGAGGGATGCGTTCAACGATCTGGACGACCCGGGCGGCATAGCGGAGCGCATAGGGAAGGGGATGCAGGACATCATAAGCGAGGACGGCATAGAGCCGTTCAGAGTGGTGGACATGGACATCTTCGGATCAAGGCACATGTTCAGGCTTCCGTATAGCCTCCACGAGAAAAGCCTGCTCGTGAGCGTCCCCATAAAGGCGTCCGAGATAAAGGGATTCGACAAGGGGATGGCCTTGCCGGAAAAGGTCAGAGTGGACAATTTTTTCCTCAAGAGGGACATAGAAAGGGAGGACGCGCACGCCCTCGCAATGGAAGCGTTCGACTGGGCGTCCAAATACATGAAGGAGGAAGTGCGGCCTGTGACGGTGGCGTCCGGCGAAAAGAAGAAGCTGATGAAGATAGAGGAGGGTGACTTCCCTCCGTGCATCACGAAGATACTCGGCGGCATGGCCGACGGGAGGAAGAGGAGCATATTCATACTGATAAACTTCCTCTCCAACATGGGATGGAAGCCCGAGGAGATAGAGGAGAGGATGTACAAATGGAACGAGAAGAACTACCCTCCCGTAAGAATCAACTACATAAGATCCCAGCTTAGATGGCACGTGAACCAGAAAAGAGACCTGCTGCCGCCGAACTGCAACAACAATAATTTCTACTGCTCCTTCGGAGCGTGCAAACCCGACGGGATGTGCACAAAGGGATCCAGGATAGGCGCCGGATCGGAAGTGGCGCCGTGCTCCCCTGAGATCACCATAAAGAACCCCGTGAACTATGCATTCAGGAAGATGAAGGAAGAAGGCAGGTTCAACCCCAAAGGGAAAACGAAAAAGAAATAGTGTAACATAGAGATAGCAATACGACTAAATTTATTTCTTCAACGGACAACCTTTAATCAGGTGTCGAGATGGAAACATCGAGAAAGGCCGAGGACTTGCGCGCAAAAGAAGACAAGGACCCCTTATGCATAGGCAGCGACCCTGACAAGTTCTGGTTCAGGGGAAGATGCGGAGGATGCCCATACTTCAGCGGAGAGTCCACGATAGGATCGACTCCCATAGACGTAGCGTACGCCCCGTACCCGCCTGAGCCCAGGATAGGATATTCGATTTTTCTTGAGAGATGCGGAAAGCACGGGTACAACAGGGAGACCCCGACAGACATAATCAAAAGTGACATACTTAAACGGATGAAATCGGAAATGTAGGCAAACGCATATGCAGGACAGCGGAACCCGCCCTCATGCATGCTTTTATTTCTAAACTCATCATAGTTAACTGTAAGGTGATACTTTGCCCGAAGAAGAAGGTATGATAACGTTCGAACTGATAAGGAGGATACAGAGGGAAGAACAGACAAGCCTGAAGCTGTCCAAGCTTCCGAAAGGATTCCACGGCAACGTGAATTCGTACCTTGACAGCAAGAAGAACGTGAACAACAGGAAGACGGTGCTCGAGGTCAAGAATATAGAGAGGCTCGCCGAGGACATATTCAACAGGAGGGAGAGAAAGATACTGAACATGGCGATAATATCGGCCAGGACCAACATACCTCCGGAGAACCTCACGGACGAGGAGAGGCTGTTCTTCGACCAGATACTCGCTGTCGTGAAAGCTAGGAGGAAGGAGATGCTGGCGGATGTCGTGGCGGAGGAGGAAGACGGCGAGAAGGCCGAACTGATAAGCTTCAACCAGGACATACCCGAATTCGTGGGCGCGGACATGAAGAAATACGGCCCGTTCAAGAAGGGCGACATAGCCAGGCTGCCCGAAGAGAATAGGGACATACTTGTCAACCAGAACGTGGCAAAGGAATTCAAAATATCAAAATGATGTAGGAATCACTTCTTACTGCCGATATTCTTACTTATGCCCCTTCTGAGCGGATAGTGCGGACTTGACTTGCTGGACATCATGCTGACCCTGTATTTTATCCGGAGTATGTCTTCCATTATCCTCTCGTTGTGTTTCAAGTAGAGCAGCATCGAACCGGAAAGGAGGGACATGGCCACAACGGACGTGAGCATGTAGTGTATCGGAACCAGCATCATCTCGCCCGTCCTTATCTCTAATATGGACAGCGCAGTCACCGCGGCTATGCACACGTCAAGCAGAAGCGACCCGTATGCGAGCATGTCCATAGTCTTCTGAATCCTGTTTATCCTCTTGCTGTTTGTGTAAGAGTACCTTCCCGCGTATGGCTGCCTTGATTTCAATTGGTCATCCTCCGAATATTATTTGGTTTTTGGAGAAGAAAAAATTTACCAGCTCAGCTCGAAGGTGTCTATTATCTTCTTCTCGGCCCCGCTTGTGTCTACCACTATCGATATGTGCTCCTTTACCGGATTGTTTTCCATCTTCATTCTCAGGAGCTCGTCTATCTGGAATATGCCGGCAGAGTTCATCATTTTTATCCTGACCTCGACCGGGTTCTTCTTGCCCCTGCCGACCGACACGGATTCGATAGCGAGCGCTGACACCGAGTGTATGTCGACCTTCCCTATGTTGAACGCTATCCTGGCTCGTCCCTGTTCCATGTCCAGGGCGTCGGCCAGCTTGACGACCCCCGCCTCTATCGTATAGGGTTTCACTCTCTTCGAATGCGAGATTATCGCGTGCAGGACCTCGGACTTGACTACCGTCCTCTCCTCCGCGTCCCCGTACAGCTCCGGCAGGAACCTGTCGAGGAAGCCGGACGCCAGGAAGAGGCTGTATTCCTCGTGCTGCTCCCTGTGCACGGATACCCCCAGGTCGTGCATCATCGATGCCAGCACGACTATCATCTCGGCGTCGTCGTTCCCGAGCCCGTAATCCAAGACGCAGCTCGGCTTGACACCGCCTTTCACAAGCAGTCTCATAATCTTCAAAGCCATGTTAGTGACTATCTTTATGTGTATGGGGCCGTGGTCCGTTATGCCGGACCTGTCTATCGCGTTCACATTGGAGCACTTCCACAAAGTCTGGAGTTCCACGTCCTTGTTGACAATTTTCATCAGCATGCCGAGCTTCTTATTTCCGTTAAAATCCATTTTTATCATTTCACATCACTCTCTTTTTATCGTCATAATTAGTGGACATGAAGTATTAAACCTGAGGATGAGTGGGCATGTGTCTTAAGATATATAAAGACAGAATATTTTAATAACTTATCAGACAATTTAATGACAGACGATTATATGATATACCCTAAGAAAATGCGCGCATACTGCCCGCACTGCAACAAGCACACCGACCACACAGTCGAAAGGGGGAAGAGGAAGACGAGAAGGAAGACTGCGGCTGGTCAGAGAAGGTTCCTCAGGAAGATGGAAGGCTACCACAGTTTCCCGAAGGAAAACCCGAAGAACAGGGAAAAGCCGACAAGGAGGACAGACTTGAGGTTCAAATGCTCGGTATGCGGAAAGATGCACACCAGAGGAGCAGGCATAAGGTCGAAGAAGTTCGAGCTGAGCGGAAGTTAGGATTTATGGAGTTGTGAAACATGAAAAAGAAAACCGATATGATAGGTCCCACAAGCAAGTTCCTGGAAGTGGAATGCAGGAAGTGCGGGAAGAAGAGTGTCATCTTTAACAAGTCCGCGACCCTGACAAAGTGCGACTGCGGAGAAGAGCTATCCGAGCCCACGGGCGGATACGCCAGGATAAAGGGAAATATCCTGAAGGAACTAGAGTGAACAGAAATCACCCAGTGTCTGGGACATCCTTTCTGAGAAAACCGGTCATACTATGATTGCTGCAGGCCAGCCACAGTCACCTTCTGCTTTTCTTCGTTTTCGGTTTCCTTCTTTTCCTGCTGCCGCCCTTCTCCCCGTTCATCCTCTTTTTCATCAGCACGACCGACACACTGGTCACGAGTATGCTCATGAATATGACATTGACGACTATGTCCGTGTAGATGTCAGGGTTGGCCAGCCCATATATTATCGGGACTTGTGTGAGCACAGCGGCCGCCAGTCCCCTGGGCATCAGCGCGCTCATCATGTGCTTCTCCTCGGGCAGAACGTGGCTGCCGTAAGTCGCAATCTGGACAGTCAGCATTCTGGATATGAGTAGCATGAATGTCAGGAGAACGCTTATGAGTATCACATACGGGCTGTTGAATGTCACTATGATCCCCATGTACAAGAAGAAGAACGTCTTGACCAGGAACGAAACCTCGTTGTGGAAATGCCCTATCTCCGAGTGCATATTGGATTTCTTTATCCTCAGCATGCCGCTTATCTCCTTGCTGTTCGCCAGCACCACGCCGAACAGGAACGACGCTATCGCCCCGCTCCCGCTTATGCTCTCCACGAAAGAGTAGAGCAGGAGCAGTATCGCGATTATGAGCATGTACTCGAACTCTTTTCCCCGTATCCTCGACAGCCCGCTTATCCATATCACTCCCACTATGAATCCCATCACGGCACCTATCGAAAACGTGCCCACTATGTTCTTCGCTATGTCCAGCGACGAATAACTTCCCATCACCATTATGTCCACTACCACCAGGGCCGCGATTATGCAGAAGGCGTCGGTGAGAGTCGACTCCACATTCATCATCGTCTTTATGTCCTCGCCCAGCGGGAGCCTCTTCGTCAGGGATATTATTATTGGGGAGCTTGACCCGCCGAGTATGGCCCCGAGCAGCAGTCCGTTGAGTATCTCCCATCCAAGTAAATAGTGCATGAACAGGGCGCATGATGCCATGGAAAATAATATCCCGAGGACCGCGAGCAAGAGCGACTTGGACGACTGTCTTATGAGCGAGTATAGGTTGGTGTGTATGCCTCCCTGAAAAAGTATTATCATTATGGCTATCGACGCTATGAAGGGCGAGTATGATATGAAGAACTCGCTATCCACGAGGTTGAACATCGGGCCTATAATCACGCCCAGCGCGAGCAGCCACAGTATGTCCGGTACCATCGTCTTCTTGAAGAAGTAGCTTCCCACGAAACCGAGAAGTATCACGAGACCGACTGACGCGAACAATATCGAAACTGACATCTCAACACTCTATTAGATTTGGGCGTAATCCATTATATTATTTTCCGAATCATACCATGGCGTCCTCTATCCTTATCATCTCGTTGAGCTTGGCCACCCTCTCACCACTGGTGCCGAACTTCACATAGTCACATCCAAGGCCGATCGCAAGGTGGCATACGAGAGTGTCCTCCGTATCGCCCGACCTGTGGGACATCACCGTCTTCATGCCGGCCTTCCTGGCGGCCTCCGCGAACCGAATGGTATCGGTTATGGTCCCGGCCTGGTTTGGTTTTACTATCACGCAGTTGGTCGATTTGTGTCCTATGCCCATCTCGAGCCTGCCCGCATTGGTGGCATAGAGGTCGTCGCCGCACACGAGCACATCCTTCGGAGACAGGTGCTGGTTCATCGTTGAATGGGAGATGAAGTCTTCCTCCTCGAACGGGTCCTCCACGTATGCTACCCCGAACCTCCTTACGAGTTCTTCCATGTAGTTCAGTTGTTCGGTCCTTAGAAGCTTCTCGCTGACTTCCTCGCCGTACTCGTTCCTTCTCGTGTACACGTAATGGGTTCTCTCCCATATGTTGGTAGCGGCCACGTCCATTCCTATCTTGAACATGTTCTGACTCGCCACTCTCGACATCATCCTCAATATCTCATCTGTCTGCAGTCCGGTCACCCACGCCGACTCCAGATTCTTGCCATAATTGAAACCCGGATCCTCGTTCTCCAGCTGGTTGCCTATCACGTGGTAGGCGTCCATCATCCTTGTTATGTTCTCTGAGAATGATTTCTGGGTCACGGGCAACAGCAGGAACTCCTGTACGCTGGACTGCATGTTCCTGTTCTGTCCCTTCCACCCGCCGACCATGTTACATATCGGCATTGGCATATTCGGCTTCGACACGCCCTCCCCGCCCCTCTTCCTCTGTTGCGACACGCTGCCATAAATATACTCGAATAATTCCAGCTTCTCCCCCATGGCGAACGCCTTGAGGAATGCGGACGATATTCCGAGAGCCACATTCCCCCCGATGTCCCTGAAATTACCGCTCTTGTCCATTGACCTAAGAGTGTCATCAACATCCTCCTGGTTGTGGAACTCGTTTGTGCTGAAGTACCTGCTCACCATCGAGAACTTCCTGATCGCGTCGTCCACCGGAAGCGAGACCGCCTCGTGGCTGCCGGTGCTCGTGCCAATGGGAACCTGCGAAATTGCAGTGCCCTTGTTCGTCCTGAGCTCCACCTCTATGGTGGGTTTCGAATTGGTGGCGAATATCCTCCTTATCCGCATCTTTTTGACTATCATACCTAAATAGAATTCGCGTCGTTCGGTAAAAAGAATTACTTTCCCAGGATGTGGCTCAGCAGGCTATGCCCTGACTTTGTCCCGATCGAGCCGTTCACGACCGACTCCTCGTCGAAGGATTCCACATCGTCCTTCCCTTTTCCGTACACCAGCACGGGCACTTTCCCGTATTCGTGTTCACCGCTCTCGCTCGAGGTTATGTGGTCGCACGTGATGACCATCACTCCCTTGAAATTCCTGTACGGCTCAAGGAGCGAGTCCATGTACTCTATTATCTCTCTCTTCCTCTCCGGGTCCTTGTCGTGGGCAGCCTCGTCAGCAGGCTTTATGTGCACGTATACGAAGTCGTACTCAGACAGCGCGGAGTCGACGTTGTCGAATATGAAGTCAAGCCACTTCTTGTAACTCCCGAACTCTGGCACATTTATTGAGCTGAATCCGGATAGCATGCACGTTGCCTTCATCACACCGCTCTCGGATATGCACACCGGTTTCTTCACGTTCCACTTCTTCGAGAACTTGGGGAGCTTCGGAAGCTGGTTCCCAGCCTGCCTCATTATTATATAGTTGGCTGAAGGCAGCCCCTTGTCTATCCTCTCCGAGTTTTTAGGGTAGAATCTTATAGTCGTTCTGGCCTTTTCTACGAAATCCTGGGCCAGTCTGGCAGACTCCTCCGCGCCTTCGTTGAGCGCTTCTATCCTGGGGATGTGTTCCCCCACCTCGACATCGTTGCCCTTTATGTCCTTTGACAGGTCCTTCTGCACTATGAAAACCGCCCTGTGACCGTACGTCCTCATGAAGACATATTTCTCGTCGAGGCGGACATGCTGGTTTATCTGTCTGGTTATGGCGTCAAGGCCGAAGATGCCCCTTCCGGCCCTCCTGTCGACCATGGCCATGTCACCGTCCACTGTGGCGAAGTTACACCTTACCGCAAGGTTGCCTTCATTGTACGGTATTCCTAATCCGACCGCCTCCAGCGGCCCCCTGTCAAGCACGTACTTGTTCGGGTTGCCGCCCAGAAGGCTGACATTCGCGTACTGGCTTATCCCTTTGGTGTCTATCTCGTTCCAAAGGGACTTTGATATCAGCGATAGCTGCCCGCACTCGCCGTTAGCAGCCATCCAATCCATATTCGGTTTCTTCGCGCTCTGGAGCGGTGTCTTGCCGTCCATCCTGTCGGCCATCCCATCCACTACTATAAAGATTACCTTCTGTTTCTTCCTTCCTTTAGAAGCCGATTTCCCAGTCCCTTTGGATTTAGCCTTCGTGGCCGCCATTAGTATAATATGTGATTTTCAGAAGAAAAAGGTTCACATCAATGAAAAAAAGTCAAGCCTGGCTCATATCAAATAAAGTGGTTTTTCGCCAAGCTTGTACATGTTCAACCCATCTTCCGCTTCTATCAGAAGGGCTATCAGGTTTGCCTTGTCGTTGCTTATTTCATTATCGGCTATATCGTACCTTCTGACTGTATCACAGAACCTCTTTTCGGGCTTCGCTCCCACCCTGTGGTCGCTTCCCATGTCATAAGTCTTTCTCTCTATGTCCCTGACCTTCTTCAGCGATTTCCCGCTGATGGGTTTCTCTGTTATCGGCAATATGTATTCCATCAAATCTACCTCCAATCTATCTCATCCAGCGTCTTCTGCGCATAGTCCGCCAGTTTCCTCGAAAGGTTCGTCTTGGCGACTATCAGCTGCTCCTTGACAGCCGGATCGTCCCCTCTGGCGGTCTCTATATTCCAGAGAGCCATGAATGCGGTCTGCAGCTCCATCCAGAACAGCGCCTTCTCCAGGCACTGCTGTATCTCGGCCACAGATTTCGCCTGAAGCGTGAGCTGTTTCCATCTCTTGTACTGCTCCGAGCATGTCGCAATCTGCGTCTCTATTGTCATAGTTTCGCCTCTGAAATATTTATTGTAGTATGTTGTTACTGAACAATGGTTAATAGAATTTACGCAGTATATAAATATTACTATTCAGTAGTGAATACTTCAAGAAATCATACCTCAAATGTACTGTTGTCGTCGACAGGTGCTTGCGCGTCGTAACCCTTCGCTCTCAACTCATTAGCGAAACCCGCCGTATTGTCACCGTGGACGCAGAAAACCTTCTTCGGATTGACCTTGTCTATGAACCCAAGCAAATCCTTCCTGCCCGTGTGTGAGCTGAAGTCAAGCCTTGTGTAGTCCATCTTCATCTTCAGGTCGGTTTCATCGTGGACGAACCTGCCGGTCTGCAACATCCCGTAGCCAGCCGAGTCCTCGACCTGGTATCCCGTCATGGTCAAGCTGTTCCTAGGGTTGTCGTGCAGCTTCTCGAGGTACCACACTACGGGGCCCCCATTCAACATCCCGCTGGTCGTCAGCACTGCGCACGGATTGTTTATGCTCCTCTTCCTCTGCTTCTCATTGTTGACGTATTCCACCTTCTTCAAGGCGTCATCCAGCTCCTTCTTGTACCGCAGGTGTTCGGGGTGGCTATTTATTATCGTCGTCGCCTTCTTCGCCATCCCATCCATGTACAGCGGGTAATCTATACCGTATCTGTTGAGTATCAGCAGGATTTCCTGTGTCCTCCCTATGGCGAAGCTTGACAGAATCGCGATGCCACTGTCCTCCAGGGTTGTCCTCACCCTGCCGACCAGTTTCTTCTCCTCCGCTTTCCTGTCCGGATGGTCGCGCTCCGCATAAGTGCATTCCGTTATGAGCACGTCTATGTCCGGCAGATCTATATCAGCGCCCTTCAGCAGGCGGGTATCCTCGGTGTTGAAATCGCCTGTATAAAGTATCCTCTCCCCCTTGTCCGTCTCGACCAACAGCATGCAGCTGCCAGGTATGTGGCCGGCGTCGTACGCTGTCACCTTCGTGTTGTTCTTCCTTCCGACCGTGAACGGCTTTCTGTATTCGATTACCTTGAATTTCTTTATAGTCTGCTTCACGTCCTCCTTGTTGAACGGGACGGGAAAGTTTTCCCTCTTCGCTATCTTCAGCGAATCCTTAAGGAGCATGTCTACGAGCTGCTTGTTCACCTTAGGCGCGTACACGGGACACTTGAAATATCTTGTCAGCACTGCAAGGCCCCCGCTGTGGTCCAGATGCGCATGGCTCAGCAGCGCGGCATCAATCTTCCCGCGCACCCTATGCGGGTACGAAGGCGGCTCGTCCTGTACTTTTGTGCCGTAATCGAGCACTACCCTGCTGCCCCCGTCTTCAAGCAGTATGCCGGATGCACCGACCTCATTCATCGCTCCGAGAAATGTCAGCCTAGTCATACATATTCTTGGAATTTCTATAAAATAAGCTTACGCCCGGGGGATTGCACTTTTAATCCCCCTCTCCTTTAAAAATCTACCTCGAGTCCCGCCGAAAAAATAGAGGAGACCAGGACGGCCGCGTTGTGGCAGACTACCTTGCAGAGTACTTCGTTCGTCTGTGCAGTGCAGTCTTTGCTTCGTAGTGAATCAGAGAACTTCCTCTTCAAGGCCGAGAACGCCGATTCAACGACACTCCTCTTGTGGTAATGTTCCCTGAATGTCTCTTCGTTCTCAATCCAGAGCCTTATCATCCGCCTCCATGAAGGGTGTCTCATAGCACTTGGGGTCGACCCCTTCTTGGGCTTTATATAAGGAACAGCGCCGACTGACTCGGCAACGGTGCAGTTCTTCCTGGACAGATACCCCGCATCCGCGCATATCTCCCTCATCCTGAACCTCTTTGCGGTCTGTTTCACCAGCGGCTTGAACTCTTTCATGTCGCTCCTCCTGCCGTCAGTGACCTTGCAAGCCGTGATCGTCAGTGTATTAACGCCGCACACCGCGTGCAGTTTCTTCCAGTCCCTTATGCCGGTGTAGTCCCTGCTCATCCGTATCTTCACCCATTTGCCTTTGTTAGGCGCGGAGAAGCCCGTGGCATCTATGGCGAATATCTCCTCTATGCCGACCATGGGATAGGCCAGCGTGTCGCACAATGCATGCAGGTGGCATGTCATATCCGAGTCCCTCATGTACTTGCTTAGTATGTTGAAATGCGGGACTGATCCGATGTATCCGTAGGCGTATGCTAACTGCAGTTCGGCCATTGTCCTCCTGCTCGAGAAACAGTTGAACACCTTTATAGCACAACACTTGAGCATGTCGGACTTCGGTATCGGCGGCCTTCCCGTACCGTCATAATCGTAAGGTATGGCCATGCTGTCCACTGCATCGTTCAGTATCCTGAGGAACATCATCTTTTCTTTTGTCTGGGAAAGGTTGTACAGGCTCCAGTCCCTGCTACCCTGCCCTCCCGTAGTGCCCGCGCAGGAACCATCATCGCCCATACATCATCACCTTCTGAACCCTTTCCCAAAGCCTGTATGTGACAAGCACATCCACCTCGTTGTACTGTACTATCTCCCGTATCCGTCCCTCCTCGTAGAGAGTCTTTATGTCCTCCTCCAGCGTTATCTTCCCGTTGCCATCGCCGAGTATGAGGTCAGCCCATTCGCCGAGTTTCCCTGGACGGTTGGTGCTGTATACTGGTCTCACTGATTTCATTATGTGCATCAGGTCGGTGTACCTGGAATTTAGAAACTGTGCGGCCATTATGCCGTGCTTGAGGCATCTCCCGAAGATGAACCTCGTGTCGAAGAGGATGTTGTATCCTATTATCTCGTTGAAACCGCCCTTCCTGTAGTAGTTGAGGAATTCGATGATCATCCACGCCTCGTCCTCTCTTTGGAATACCTTTACATCCTCGGTGTCGACATCCATTATCCCGATGCAGATTATCCTGCCTTCGGCTGGGTGAAGAGCGGTCGTTTCTATATCTATCACGCATCTTTTCATGTCGTTCACCTCTACTATATTTTAGACTAAATAATAGTATATCTATCGTTATTTAAGTCTTACTACTATTTAGTCCTAAACAGTAAGATATTTATAGTATTAAATAGACTATATTATATTATGGATAACACTTTGGACAAAGTAAAGGATATAATAGGTTCTCCAAAACTAACAGATTCAAAACCCAAGAAAGTCATTTACGATGGCCACCAGTTTTCTGTCAAGATACCAAAGGAATTCGCCGATCTGGTTGGTATGAAAGGAGGAGATGATTTCTTTTTTGAGATCATCGTGCCGCCGCATGACAAGAAAGGCAAGAAGGAGCTGATCGGAAGATGGAAAGGAAAGGAAAGTTAAAGGTAACCCCGATTATGAAGGCCGTTTTGAAGGTGCTTTATCACTACAGGGACATCTATCTGACCACAAGAGCCATATCCGAGAAGGCCGGGACAAGCTGGATGACGACCAGGAGGATACTCAGGACACTGGACAACAAGGAATACGTCCACAAGAAGAGACGGAAGATGAAGAACAGCGAGAAGGGAAGGACTTATTGGAGATTGAAGGAATAACTGAAGGTAGTTCGTTACACTTTGTTACAGTTAGCACAACAGCATTATTAAACAATATAGTTCAATCGATTAGCACAAGTTTTATACTCAAGTTTTATACTCAAGTCCCTAATTAGTATTTATGAAATATGTTTCAAAAACCAAATACATTTATGCTTTTAAAATCAATCCTAAGGACAACAATTGGTGAACAAATTGCCTAGAAAGAAAAAAGAAACCTTTGTTAAAGGAATAGTGGACTTTTATGTAAGCATAATGACTGGAGTTTCGAAAGGCGTAAAGGAACTTTCAGAAATTCAAAACAATCATAAAGAAGAATATAAACATTTCAAAGAAATACAACTCGATCCGAGTAAAATATATGCATTAATGGAGAATTTGGATGAGGAAGATAGAAAAACTTTACTCGATTTGTTGATGAGAATAAACATATTTGAACAAAAATTCGCAAAAGTGTTTGATTTGAATTCAAACGAACAAAAAAACTTAGCAGAAGAAATTGAAAAATATTTAGAAGATTTCAAAAAGTATTGTTTGGTAGATAAAAAATGAGACACATATTCAACATTAACATAGCGGAAAGCTTCCAAAGCGGAGTTTTATTTCCCAAATTCGCTGTATCGAAACTATTGAATGGAAAAACAGACGAAGGGTTTGAACGAATTCGTCTAAAACGAGGTATTTTGAATTATATTAGAAAAAATGACGAAGTTCACCTTTCAGATTTACTTGAAATTTTCAATGCTGAAAATCCTTCGACTATAATTGAACTAGTTCAGGAACTTAAGTCCCAAAAATCTATAAGGAGTACTGATTAATGTCTTTACCTAGTTGTTTAGTTGGAAAAGAATTAATAATTTTTTCTGTAATGCCCCCTAAACCGATTGAAAAGAAACATATGATTCTACGCAGTAGGCAACAAAAACTTTTATTTTCCTACAAATCTGGTAA
>CAYRSQ010000014.1:0-19307 GCA_964427055.1 uncultured archaeon | reverse complement strand
CAAGGAGGGGGATTGCATCCCCCTTACCCCTGCCCCGCATTCATCCCCGCCATAAAGGGGGGTATTCTGCGGTATTTTCATAAAAGACATCATTATGAGACTTAGTTTACAAAATAAGCCGATCCGTTATTCCGGCGGAAGCCGAAATACAAAGCCCGCCAAAAACAAGGGATGCCAGATCACGTCCGGCATGACTAATCCCAGACAGTCTTCACTATGCAAAATCTTATTACATTACACTTCCGAGGCATCTCCCTACCAGTTGTAATAGTCTCCTGTAAGGCTGATTACAGTACCATTACATTACATTTCCGGGGCATCCTCCCACCCACCCCTCACCCAGAGTATAGTATGAAATTACAAGTACCGTACCATTACATTACACTTCCGAGGCATCTCCCTACTAACAGGTCTGTATAATCGCAGATTTTTAGAGTACCATTACATTACACTTCCGAGGCATCTCCCTACCCTAACTATTATCCCGATATGACTCCTGACGGTCGCAGTACCATTACATTACACTTCCGAGGCATCTCCCTACCGTTACCCTCTCCACTTGGTGCTCTTGCAGCTTTGGTACCATTACATTACACTTCCGAGGCATCTCCCTACCGAAGCTAAAAAAAACGGGAAAGTTGAGAAGATTAGTACCATTACATTACACTTCCGAGGCATCTCCCTACCAAGATAAAAAATAGAATATGATAAGGAAATTATAGTACCATTACATTACACTTCCGAGGCATCTCCCTACCAAAAATCGGTATATTATGCGTACCTATTGATTTGGTACCATTACATTACACTTCCGAGGCATCTCCCTACCTTCTGGTTGGCAAAGTACAGAATGGGGACATGTACCATTACATTACACTTCCGAGGCATCTCCCTACCAAAATTGAAATTGAAAAGGAGAAAAGAGATGGTACCATTACATTACACTTCCGAGGCATCTCCCTACCATACCCGTAGTGCCAAACGATTCAGTGGCTAACGTACCATTACATTACACTTCCGAGGCATCTCCCTACGCACATGGAATATAGGAATGTCGCAAAGATGACGTACCATTACATTACACTTCCGAGGCATCTCCCTACTACCGTGAATGAATATCAGGCCGGAGTTATCAGGTACCATTACATTACACTTCCGAGGCATCTCCCTACCCTCCGTTATTCAGCTTTTAATGGATAAGCCGGAGTACCATTACATTACACTTCCGAGGCATCTCCCTACAGGAGGCAAACGAAGTGATGGATAAACTAATACGTACCATTACATTACACTTCCGAGGCATCTCCCTACCAGAGATGACGTGTGATAGTAATGAAGGTGAGTACCATTACATTACACTTCCGAGGCATCTCCCTACCGGAGGATACTACCATGTCGGAAGAAAGAATTAGTACCATTACATTACACTTCCGAGGCATCTCCCTACCACAAGGAAGATGCAAAAAAGATTGACAACTATATGTACCATTACATTACACTTCCGAGGCATCTCCCTACCAAAAACTTTTCTTCGAAGGGTAGTTAACAAAGGAGAAGGTACCATTACATTACACTTCCGAGGCATCTCCCTACTAAAGTCTTTGCAAAAGAAAGTTCCGCACCCGTGTACCATTACATTACACTTCCGAGGCATCTCCCTACAATATTAATTTCGACTATCCCAGAGAAGAGAATCTAAGTACCATTACATTACACTTCCGAGGCATCTCCCTACCAAACAAGAACAACAAAGAAAGGAGTAAGGCCTATGGTACCATTACATTACACTTCCGAGGCATCTCCCTACACGGCTACGATTGGATTAATAATTCTGGCCATAGTAGTACCATTACATTACACTTCCGAGGCATCTCCCTACTGTTGAATATGAAGTTACCGGCAATTCTTAAGCCGTACCATTACATTACACTTCCGAGGCATCTCCCTACCTAAGGGGAAAATTGTTCTTCAAGGATGGACAAAGTACCATTACATTACACTTCCGAGGCATCTCCCTACCCCTATCGAGTGGCTCCCGGATGTTCCCAAAATATTAATTTTGCATAATATATACGCCATCTTGTGGTATCGCATGTGGACTCGCTCACCATGATACCAATCCGGAGACTCCTTGGACAACTCATTTATATTACAGCGAAAAGGCTATCTTTCCCTCTTTGTTGGCCTCTCAAAAAAGTCCCGTAAAGAATAATGCATAATTTTGAGTCCTTATCATTGTTTCTCGATCTCAACCTCTGTTGCTTGCGGCCCTTTTTTGCCAACCACTTTTTTAAACTTCACCCGTTGCCCCTCCTGCAAAGATTTGAAATCTTCACCGACAATGTCATTAAGATGGACAAATAAATCCTGTTTGTCGTCACCAGCGATAAAACCATATTTCTTGTTACTATTAAACCATTTAACGGTGCCTGCCTGTTTGGTTTTATCAGTCCCTGCAGGTCGCGGTTTAATGTCTGCCTTCTTGGGAGTTGGTTTTCCTATGCTCCCATCCGGATCGTGCCATTTCTCCCAGGGGGTACGAAGAAGTTTTAAACGATCATTCTTTTGTAAACTATCTTTCAGATTGATATAGCCTGGAATATCTTTTTCCTTTGAAAGGGTTGGATAGCGCACCTGAATATCATTGTTTTTTTCAGGAAGCCACAGCAGTGAGCGAAGCTGTTCCATATATTCATTTTGTAAAACATCTGCACAAACGCCTGAAAACAAATCATTGTGAAGATGCTCAAATCCTTCATTTATGATTTCTTCTTTGTCATTTTTATCAATATCGGCTGTGCTTTTAAAAACATGCTTTAATAACATACTTTCTGTCTTTATCTGTACACTTCCCAGCCCTAAAGCTTTCCCCATGCCGAGTTTGTGCGCAAGATTGTCCTCCAGTTCAAGCGCGTAAATAAGCAGACCAAGCTCCCATTTTCTTAAGTTGTCAAATCGGACATCGAATTCAAAAACATTGTCTTTTCCAACAGGCTCAATTGTTCTGTTGTTTTCATTGATACCCTTTTCTTTTATTTGATCCACAGACCACGGATGATGAACATAAAATTTTCTTCCGGGAATTTTTGCATCTTTATCAGGCATAGACCATGTGGGTCTGGGACGTTCAAGGAGCGGAAGGGTCAGAGCACCTCCCCTGTCAGGGTTGTCATTGTCTGTCTTATACCAGACAGGATTATCCGTTTTAAGCCATGCAGTTCCGAAACCAACCCTGCCCTTATAATGCGCCGTACCAAACAGATGACACGCAGGACAAAGTCCGAGCGGATGCGGTGAGAAATAATCACCTACTTTATTACAAAGCTCCGGGCATTCATCGCAGTTTTCAATGCACTCGTGATGACAGGGGCGGAATGAATCATTATTGTCAGGAAATTTTTTACTAATCGGTTCACTATCAACAATTCTGGAAATACGAACAGGAATAACATCGTCCACTTTTCCGTTTAACTGTCTGAAATATATCAGATCACCTGAAGTCAGATTATTATTCTTCGGCAGTATAGTCTGAAAAACATCAGGTATTGATTTTCTGTTTGCTCTATATTCCAAGCACAATTGATGAAACTTTTCTATTGCATCATTTCTTAAAACGTATTTTTCACCATTTTTTATTTTAAAAAATACTCTTTCACATCTCTTAGTCATTGTATAAACATAACCATTACTATTTATAACATATTTGGGAATGGCTCTTTCTCTTTCAACCTGCATTGTCTGTTCACCAGGTTTTTTGCTGGTGACAGTAACTTTGTCCAAAGTTACTGTATTATGCTTAACATTAAGTGGTGTATTCTCTTGGCTACAACCAATTGTTCCGGTACTCTTTTTTTCAACCTCAATCTTATTCGGGCCGGTAAAATGGATATAACCTTCAGTTATCCACTCTGAATTATTTTTTACGCCTTTTGCGGGTTTACTTAAGAGTGCTATGCTATCCATGCCATGAGGTATTCCCTTGAACCACTTACTCGACGCTTCGCCGGAAAGCAGATATGCATTGTCTTTTAAAAAATTACGTACTTCCTCGGCATTGTCCAATAGTAACGTTTCAACATCTGCAGGCTGCCCTTTTTTATCAATTATTTTTCCATTTTTATTCGGGATTTTTTTGTCTTTATAATAACCTTTTCCCCCCATTTTTTTAATTTCATCTTTCAATGCGGGATTATCGTAAACCGGCAGTCTCATCTCCTCCATTTCTTCAATATACAGAACCCCTTCTTCCTCAACAACTCTTCCTGGTGTCCAATCATCAAGATTTTTCGCCTCCATGCGCCATGACAGACGTTTTTTCTGATCCATCACCCTGAAACATGAGTTCGTCAATGCCTCATACATGCTGGATATCATTCCTCTTATGGAAGAACCGGGTATGGCAGATTCATTATTTATCCTGGAAAAACCGTAATTGTTATGATCAGGATATTGTTTTTTCATATTGAAATAGTCGTCATTGTTTGTATCCGGAATGAAAACAGGTCCGCGTGTAGTAAGGGTGCATCTGATTTTGCCTGACCATAAAGGGTTGCCTTCAGCATCCTTGCTTTTTATGTGCGAGACAGGATCTTTTTCGCGCACAACAATACTTTCAGGTGGTTTCAGGAAAGTATGAGGATGATAGATCACACTGTCTTTTAGTTCCGGTTCTGAAAAAGGAGACTGCATGCGATGCACATTAGTCCAATCAATTTCTGCAACCTTTTTGTCGGGAAGTTTAAACCAGTCCGGTTTTTTCAGAAATTCAACAGTATCAACGCTTCCGTATCCAATAGCGCCAAGCCCTCCAAGGGTTAAAAATCCATCTCTTAACTCGGCGAAGGACGAGCACAGGGCTTCTTTCCCTTCCTCATCAATACCCTTTTTAATCCAGACTGCGCCTTCAAGGGTTAACGTTTTGTCTCTGCTGCCGGGAAGAGGGTAGTCGTCAAACTTCATGTGATCAACACCGCCGCCGGTAAACCGGTCTATGGCCACATGATCCATTTTTATGTCATTATTATTGTCTGCCGTAAAATTTGTTACTTCCAGATCTTCGAATCTGACACTGCCCTGCTTATGAACACTACCAAAAAGCCGGCACTGTATGCAGTCACACTCTTCATGATCAATGTCATAGACTCTCTCTTTCTGCCCGTATTCACCCTTTGCCACGGCGTTACGGATAATTCCTCGGAAACTTTCTCCCTTTATGGCATAACGATATTCAAATTCGGAAGATCCGTTGTTTTCTTTGCCTTGTTTAAGGATCGCCTTTCTGAACATCACCGCATCAGGGTTTCTTTTATCCAGCATTGCATGCATGACATCTCTTGAAAGAAGAGGCGAGTTTATGTTTATTTTTAGAGCAATTTTTTCCCACTGAAAAAAATTATCATGAGAGTTATCCCTTATTCCAAGACTGTCCCAGTCATGTAAATTCGGCTTTGTCGTGCCGGCATAACCACGGCATAGAAGGTATGCGGCATAATCTTCCTTGTCGTCAGTCTCCCATTGTTTCTGTTTTGCGTCATCAAGAAAAAATCGCCCCAACCCCGCGCCGGAATTTCCTCCCAAAAGAGCGTGACCTTTCTGCCACAGGCTTAGGACCTCTTCCAGTTTTTCATCAAGACGAAGATTTTGTGTCTCAAAATAAAGTCTGAAGGGAAAGGCTATCCCCTTAAACCCGGTTTCCATGTCGAACAAAGCGCCTTCATCAACCGTACCTGTGTGGGGATTCAGTCTGTTTCTGTATCTGATTTCAGGCGGCATTGTGCAGGATGATTTACTGTCTTCAACGATCAATCTTTTCATTATCACGCATACAGGACAGTCACAGGGTTTTCCTCCAACCGGCATGTTGCAGCCATCACCGATAACAGCGCGCAGATCTCTGCGAAGCGCCCCTCTGATGACAGAGGCAGGCAGTCGAAAACTGTTGTCCCTGTTTAAAAGAATTGCATTGCTTGTCTGGGAAGATGTGGTTTTGTTTCCAAAGAAAAACGGAGTTTCAGCTTTTAAAACACCTGCTACTGCCCATTTTACTGATGGCGCTTTTTCAGGTGGAATATATGAATCTTTCATTGTTGAGGAATCGCCAAAATATTCTGTTTCACCAAGAAGGCGAGGAAGCGCCCCTGTTCTTGTGCCTGCTTTTTTTGATAATTCATAAAGCGTTTGTCCCAGAGTTTCACAAAAAGAGCGCCATTTTCCGGAAGGAATGTTTGCAGCACTGGATTCCAGTATTTTTCGCAGAGTGTTGTTCCCGGGTGTAGATTCCTGGTCCCATAAAAAATGCCCGCTGTCATCTTTTCCCTTTGGCAGATCATGCACAATTGAAAAATCTTCATGTCTCAACTCGCGAATAACATCTGCGGTAAATCTTAGCTTCTGCTCTTTGCCCCCGATTTTAAAAATAGCTGATATCTCTTTCGCCACTTTTGAGATATCTTCAGTAACATTATTTTTTTCAATAGGTGTATCCTGTTCAGAATCGCCTTCCCCCCGGTCTACTGGAACATCTTCAACACGCATATAATCTTTTATCAGGTTGTCATGATCTTCGTTTGTAATATCAATTCTGCATATACTGCCTGCAAGCACTTTTATCTGCGCAAGACCGGCTGAAATGAGTTTTTTTACCTTATCTTTATGTTCCGGATTGCTATTGTTTATGGTTATTGATCCGCAGTAGCCTCCGCTGATGGAAGGCTCTATCTCATAAATTGTAAAATAATCCTTTGCCTTCCCTGCTGCAGGATCAACTCTGTTTACAGTACGGTCAACGGCAGTTTCCTGCCAGATAAGATTATCAGCCTTACTTTTAATGTTTGAAAAATGGACTGTAAAATTTTTCAGATGATCCTGTTTGTTTTCTACTTTTTTCTTGCGCCTTATCTCATCATATCGACCCTTTAGAAGGCAAAACGGGCATGGATTGTCCTGGGTACAGTAATCTGATTCCGAGCCATAATTATACACAGCTCTTTTTCGAATAAAATCAGGACGTGCTATACCGGCTTCGGTTTTATCAGGCATTGAACAGCATCCATAGGGATTATGACTGGCAAGTATTTTTTCAAGTTCTGCAAAAAGTGCGGATCTGAGAACAGAACCGGTAATATAGGGCCGTCCTGTACCATCCGATTCATTTTCCATGTGCCATTTAGCGAACGTCCCCCCGCGCTTATATGCTTTGTCGAATCTCCTTTTTTCCTCCTTCTGCCATGGAACCACTCTGACAGGCTGTGTGAAGGTTATCGTTATTTTAAGATTATCCATGACTATACCTCCTCATTATTTACAGGAAACCCCATAATTCTGAAAGCGGCGGCTTTATACAGCTCATCAGGTTTATCCTTGATCCAGTTTCGCTGAATGTTATGCACTGTTTTATAAAGAGCAGGATTTGAATCATCAAGTGAGCCGGCAATGATGTCCCCTGCTATATCGGATAAACATTTAAAAAGGGTCCCGCATACCTCTGACGCTCCCTTCTGCAGAAAGGCGGATGCAATGGAAAGATGTTCATCGGCAATGTCCTTTTTCCCTGACACAAGATCACTTTCACATGCTGTGAGAATTACCTTGGTTCCCGATAGCGCTTTTTTATCCGTTTCCTGCACAATCGCCTGGTGCGTAAGCGGTCCTCCATGCATTTTAAGAGCCGACCTGTATGGATTCATAAAATCCCCCTGACCGTGGCAGTAAAAGGCAAGGAGTGCCGGCGGTTCATAGTCCGTGGAATTGAACATCGAAATATAATCGTCGGGTGTACATTTCGTTCTTTTTTGATTAATCCATTTTTTGTGATCAATAAATTTTTCAAGGTCAGTTTTGTCCGTCCAGTTGGTCAGAAGAATTCCTTGATCACTGTTGTTCAGACTGGAGGTATTCGGCGCAAGAGACCATGCAGGAAGAAAAAGACATGTGTTAGTATTAAAAAGCGGGTCTTTACCATTTATCAGGGCGGCATGAATCGGCACCAGATGCAAAAAGCCGTGCGGGATAAAAATGATTTTATCGGTATTGATCTTTTCAAAAACAGGTTCAAGCATTTCCCCGCAGGCTTTGCACAATTTCTTCAAAGATTCCGATGTGTCCTCTAGATGCTCTCCGGCCTTCTGCAGATCTGCTTTCCAGTCTTTGTAGGTATTCCACGTTTCTTCTATTTCAATTTCTTCTATCTCATTTTTTCCGTCAGCATTAATTACAACCGCATAGCCTGTGTTGTTTAAAGAAATATAAAGATGAATCGCTGTCCATCCTGAAGGGATGGTTTGAATGCCCGGCAAATTCAAAGAATCAGGATTCCATTTCTTAGCGTTTTCCAGCCCTGCGTGAAAATTTTCTACGGCAAAATTTGTTTCAATCTCTCTGAATTTTCCAAGCTGTTCCCTATCATTTTTATGAAGGTTATTTTCTGCCTGTACAAGCTTAACAGCGGGTCTGCTTTTAAGGGAATCTGCTGTCTTTGCTGCAAGAACAGGATCGTTTTTGTAAATAGCTGCCATAAACGCAAGTTCATAAAGATCAGCCTGCCTTGACCAGTACCATCGCACCTGTATGCCAAGTTTCAGCCTTGCCTCTTCCTGCATGCAGATTTCCCATGCCTTGATTGCTGCATCATCCCAGCCGACTGCTTTTTCTCCCTTTGCTTTTTTGATGAGATCAACGGTATCATCCCAGAGATGATAGGAGAGAGGGACTCCTGAAAGAGCGGAAACTGCCTTCTCAAGTCTGTCTCCTTTATCAGGCGCTTGTGTTCTATAAGCAGCTTTTGCCTGATGCAGAAACAAGAAAGGGTCATCATTGTCTGCGGAAAGCTCTAAAATTTTACTATCGAAATCATCCGGCAAAATTCCGGCGTGGCGACCTCTGTCATATACTGCCCTGTGTATGTGATTGGAAGATTCAAAGGTGTTGTTATTGAAAAACTTATTCAGCGTTTCGTTTATCCAGTCTTCGGATAAATTTTCCCCCCACCTGTCTTTTTCAAGCGCAATTTCAATTTTCAGATCATCTATTTTGCCGCCTGCGTCATTTGACCAGTCCCATGCCTTTTGAATAGCCTCAATCTTTTTTTCCGGAATGTCAGATCCCTTTTGAAGAGCCAGTCTTGAACGAAGCAGGTAGCACTTTGCAATGAATTCACATGCGTCTGTTTTTTGAATCTTCTGATACGGCCAGTTTGAACTGGTGTCTGTGGGGAAAAGCTCCCATATAAGGCGAATCGCCGTTTCAACAAAACGGTGCCTGTCCAGATATTTTCTTGTGCCTTCCCCCGTTTTTGCTTTTTTAAATAGTTTGCGTGCCCTGACAAATGTTATCGACATAAGCTTTTCATTGATTTCATCGCTGTGAAGATCAAGCTCTTTGCAGAGCTCGCGTGAGGGCGCTGTCTCAAAAAAAGAGGCCGAAGAATTCGTATCAAACTGCTCAATAATCTTCAGCATAGCACCAAGAGCTACCCAGTTTTCACTTTCTTTCAATGCCAAAAGGCCCTGTCGAAAACTGTTTCCATTTTCGGAAAGATATTTATTGCGCTCTTCCTTGCTGTTTTTTGTATCCGCTTCAAATACAATATTTTTAAACGCTTCAAAAAAATCCGGTAAAGACGATGTGGTGTTCATCCGCAATCTCCTTTGAAATTATTTTTCAGGGCCGTATATGATCCAGTAAAGTTTTTCTGATTCTTCTGGTTCGGTGATTTTCATAGTTTTATTCTTGTTGTATTCTGTTTTTATTTTGTCAACTGTTTGAAGCGGGCCTATGAAAAACCAGACAGACTCGGCATTGGCAGGTATATTATCAATTTTTACACCTTTTACCTTCATTGAAGAGGGTCCTTGAACCCCGTTAATTACGTTAGAGTCCTTGTCAATAAATAACCATATACATTGCCATTTTTTCCCAAAACTTCTATTGACTGCATCGGACACACTGCTATTGGAAAATATAGAATCAGGATCAGGATCAAGAAAAGTTGTATTTTTTAAAGATTCAACCGGAACATAATAGTTATCCTTCTTTTCATCAGACATTGACAGTGCCATTGCCGGTGTTAGCACACCTTTAAATTCCGGCTCAAGAACACCTGAAATTTTTCCAAACAAATCTACAGCCCCATCTCGGATTCTTTCTGGAGCAGAAACAAATCTTCTTTTTATGTCAGAAGATAGCTGTTTCACAAATTCACGCATCCAATCAGGCTGTCTTTCAAGGCCCATCGCAGCTTCCGCAGCTTCTTGCAGAAATTCGTCACGCAACGGATATTTATACGCATCACCAAGGGTCAACATTATGTAATCCTTGAAAAAATCTTCTTTAAAGATCGCTTTTTTCTGGTGCAGCAGCTTCTTTAGCCGATCCTTTTTCATATAGTTATCAAAGCGGACAAGGATCTCCTCCGTGGGATATATTTTCCAGGAGCAAAGGAGCGCTCCCTGGAATTCCTGACAGGCATCCGACAGGAACGGACTCATTCGGTCTTTGCGCATGCCCCACCCGCTTATCTTCGGACTGGGCGTATGCAGCATATGAACGCTGTAATTCATGCCCCCTGCTGAAATCATCGGCACTTCACAATCAAACCCCTCATCCAGGGTTGTCAGGAGCTGCCAGTTCGCCGGATCTGTGGGATAGCGCCTCTCTTTGGCGAAACATATCCTTGATATGAATGCTTTCAGTATCTCTTGCGCCAGGGCGTTTTCGTAAAAGTGGAACCGCGCCGTGGGCGAGTATTTTTCAAATTTCATATTTGTCGTGAAATAGATCTCTTTGGCCTTTTCCGGAGAAATTATCCGCCGGTAATTGTTCTCTTTGACGTAGGTTTCCCTCGGGGCCGCTATCTCGAGAAGCATGCTGCGGAACGGACATTCCGGCATGCGGCCGAACTCCGCGAGGAACGAAAAAGCCTCATCTGAAAGACGGTAGAACCGCTCTTTATTGCCCGATAATTTCATCAGGAATTGCTTTGATTTATCCTCGAAGAAATTCCAGCGAGTTTTCCAATCGGCACCCCCCTCATCCTCTTTCAAGACCAATATCTGGCCCAGCAGGATCGCCGTCATATCCATGCCGGCTGACATGAGTTCGATACCTTTTCCCCTCACCTCTCTCCACATATCTTCCCAAGCCTCTTCCCTCGTAATATCATGCAGTGGTGGAGAAGGAGGAAATGTATCCACCTGGCGGATATAGGCCTCCATCTCATAGGGCAGATCTTCAAAATTGATAAGATCGGGAGCGCTCTTTCCGGTAAAAGAGCCTTCGGAAGCAAGAATTGCTCGGATTTCCTCGATGGGTTTTACAGACACCTTCGCCCCTATCATTTCGAGATACCCAATATCTCGCAGGATATTGAAGAGGTATTCCGCGCGCACTTCCCCGCCCCTCACCTGTTGTTTTATATATGAGAGGTAGTCGCGCAATGTTGAGAGATACGGTTTCGCGCGTTTCTCTATTATTTTCTTCAATACCTTTTCTCTGATCTCTTCCAGCATTCTCTCACCCCTAATCGTCGGCATGACCGATCCGCCGAATCCGGTGTTTACGGACCGGATCAGTTACAATTAATGTATAATCTCCTATCTTATTGCGTCCCAGTTACTCGCATGGCAAAAATCTTCATATTCTAGACCTTTCCAGTTTCGTTTTACTCTCTCATTTATGAAAGTCTCGGCTTCTTCCCTGGAATCCGTACTTGTAATACCGTAAACGGTCTTAAGTACGTATCCTTTAACACCGGCATGTTTTTCCGCAAGGAGTCGAAATATTATGAGATATACATTGATTTTTCCGTCCTTTTCCCGATCAATAACATAGGCATACAATATACCCGCACCCTTATCGGTCACATGGAGGTGCTTCCTCAACGATACCTTCCCTTCCGGCAAGGCAGTCCTGTCTTTGGCATACCACGGCATCAATACCGCGTCCTGTATGGTACATATGATCCATTCCCTTAAGTTTTCCAGGTATTTAATCCTGTATTTTTCAAAAAAATTACAGCATGTTATAAATTTTTTGGCGCCCTGCTCATTTATACAGTCACGACAGCCATACGACCCTCTCACATCCGATGAAAAGCGAAGCCTTTCGTCCAGTTCATGGCGTCTTTCCTGCCACTCTTCTTTGCACCAGTGGTATTCCTTACGGGGGAAGCCCTCGATGCCCCATCTTTTACACTTAACCTGATCAACAAAGTTGTCCCATACCGATTCCAAATTCCTTTCAGGAATGAAACCGGATGTCAGACATGGCTGAGCAGGATTCAGCCAGTAATCAGCTAGCCCGTGGCACATAAGATGCCACTGAACGGATTCTAGGGACTCATATGGAAACAGATGCAGGCTGAGGTCTGGAGAAGGGTCGTGTTTTACCTCAACCTTCCTCAATATCGGAGCAATTTTCCGATAGGATGTATTGTCTTTAAAAATAAAACTTTTTAATCCTGAAGAAGCATTCGTCAAAAAATAGTGGATGATTTTGATCCTTTCTTTTTCGTTCTTAATTTGGGATATTTCCGTATGATAATAGGGTATTTGCCATTCCGGTATCTTGTACGATTGTCCTCGGATATTGAGGACGATGAATTGGTTCCCAAGTGATATGTCATCTTCATGGATGTGTTCGATCGGTATTCTAAGCATCATCCACTCCTATCGTTGTGATATGTACAAATGGGGAGGGAGTTTTCCTGCCGGGTATTCCGATATCGCTGCCCGCCACAACCTCACATGAAAAATCTAAGGACACTTTCCTGTCATAATAGTTTTGTATGCCTCGGATCTTCTCAGGATCCAGCAGAAGACCGTATATGTTCCATAAAATTTCTTTTCTTCGAAGGATAGGAGGGTAGTATTTCCCTTGCTCATTATAGTCCTTCCTCCTGTAACGGCTGATTTTCGAGTCATACATCCCGATGGAAGCCCGCGCATCGGAGTGAAAATATACGGGGTACTCGAAAATCTCGTCCAACCACCCCACTGTGTCATCGAAAGGGTCGGGAAAGGGTTCTTCAAGGTCGGCGTGCGGCTTCCAGTCCCGCGATACGGTTGTTGTCGCAACATCTGTCTCCTCGGCGATCTCGTCAAAGCTGGCATGAGAGCACCTGCGGAGCCAGGAATAAAAAAACGCTAGGTACACACCACGGTCCGATTTTTTACCTGTCAGCGTCTTACCCTGAAGCTCCTCACCCGGCCGCCAGAAAAAGGCCTCGTGCTGCCATTCGATAGTATCAACAGTGGGACCTTCATCCTTTAAATCTTCGAAATGTTGTTCCCAGAACTCCTTAAGCGACAGGGTGTCCTGTCTGTCTTCAAAATATCTTCCTTCTCTTCCCTCTTTTTTTACCTCCAGAGGGACCACTGTTATTCCCTTGGGAGAATCAATCGTTTCCCGAATCTCCTCTCTTTTACGGGTTTCGGCCTCCTCTCTTTGCCCAAGTTCGATGTTCTCCCAGTCGTCGGTTCTTTTCCAGGCCTCGATTCTTCTGTCTACCCTGGCTTCGAGGCTTCTCCAATCCTGAATCTCCTTATTGAATACCTTGTTGACAAGAACCATGCGCAACGTTCCTCTGATCCATTTTTTTCTGTCGTCTTCGGAACCTTTCAGTGCACCTATGGTACCCTCATGCTTTTCTTTGGTTTTCAACAACATCTCTCGAAAGAGTGCTTCGAGCGCTTCGCTAAAGTCTTTTCTGATCCCATGGAACTCTATTTCATCAGGCAAACTGTTCGGTTGGTCCTCGCAATCTTTCGGAAATTGAAACGTAAATACGCACCCCATAAACTTGGACGTTTTCTGCCCTTTCACGGTCTCAATGATTTCATTCCACAGCAGGGTTTCCACTTCTCTTTGAAAATCATGACTGCCGTTTCCGATAAAATTCCGAATAGCCTCTCCCATCTTATTGTTCATCCTGTGTCTCCAATTATTTTCTGATCCGCCCTAATCAAGGCGCAACTAAATCAAGAAATCTGCATTAACAGACAGGTAACAGTGAGACTCCCCGCTCACAGCGGAGCTTAAAGACGCAACTAAATCAATAACCGTTCATTAACTGACATGTAACAGTGAAGCTCCTCGCGCACGGGACGAGGGTTAGAGGATGTTCACCTGGTCAATAGAGCAATTACCTGACCAGTACACTTGTGGAACCAATGACGCAACAAAACACCGGCGGGCGCATTATACAAAACCGAAAGGAAACAATCAAGCAGGATCAAATAGATATACATAATAGTTACCGCTGCATTGATTGGATGCAGCCAAACAGGTCCAACAGAACTTTGATGTTCTGATCAGACCACAGCAGAACGGTCAAGTCCGTTATGACCGATGGAGGTGCGCAGATGGGCAGGGAAGCTGAGAGAGACAAGGCAAAGCGGAGGCATTATTTCAAGAGGCTGGCTGAAGGGAACCTTGCCAGATTCGAGTTTGAACTCGAAAAACGCTGCTCTTCCTGGCTGCAATACATCAACAGGGATGCCGGGATCATATCCCCCGACAGACCCTCTGTCTTCTCCGTCGTTGATGAGGCAATGGGAATACTGGAGTTCTGCGGTCCCCGGATATTTAAGAGGTATGCCAAAGACACGTACGATCTTTTAATCACGCAGTGCTGCCTTTCCTTGAGGGGAAAGGCGTTACCGCACTACTACCGTGACTCTCAGGGAAGAATCTGCAGGAGAGCAGAGGGGGTCGATATGGAGTAATAACAACCCGGTTTCTGATAGCAGCGGCTATCCGGGCACGATGGAGCCTGGGAACAGAATCCATCCATCCAACGATTCTACGATCCGCCAGCTGAATGAAGAAACTTGGTTGAAGGATCGGAAACGCAACACAACGGGAATAGGACCATTATATACCACTGGAAAAGGTAGAGTCAACAGGGTGCCGCTCCATCAATGAGCGTAAAAATAAGGATCTGCAGGGAAGGAGGCAATATCGATATGGGCGACGCATAATAACCCGTCTATCTTTCTGATAGCACCGGCTATCCGGGCCGGGTGGGGCCTGGGAACAGAACCCATCCATCCGATCGTAAAAAAGGCCGCCGGGTGGTTTACGGAGGCCTTCTTGTTTATGTAATCAACTTTCAGGGGGTGACCCATGGAGACAAACAGAGTTGTTAATTGCCAGATACCTCACAATGAAAAGGACCAATCGGCTCCCGCAGCAGTGCCTGCCGAACATAATCAGAAGCGGGTTGAGGGCATATTGAACTCGGATGTTCATGTCAAAGGACAGGGCGATATCCTGATCCGGCAGTTGCTTTCGCCGTTATGCTCCGCCGCGGTGGTCATCCGTCGGCACGACGGTTCCTATCTGGACCCTTGCGATTTCGGATCGCTTCCGCGCCACAATCATTCAAAGAGGATCGAGAGATGCTCCGAACATTGAAATTCATAGCGGCCATGTTTATCGCTTTGAACATCATCGCGGAGTTGGGGTGGATCACGATATGTCAACCCGATCTTCAGCACCTCCACCGCCTGCTGTTTGAAGGGATCAAACTAGCCCTGTACATGTTTTTTCCATAAGCGGAACATGGGGGATACGCTGCCGCAAAAGATTACAGACAGAGGAAAAGACCATGAAAAAACAAGAACCGTTCGGCAAACAAATTGAGAACAACGTCGTTCGTTCCCTTCGCATGAATGGGGTTTCCGTGCGAACGGGGGGCGATCTGGATCATAACCATAAGATCGACTTCGTCCTGACTCTCGGCAGTCAGATGGTCGGCGTGCAGTTCACCCTGACGAAAGACGATGCGATAAAGGCCAAGGTGGCAAAGATCTGCGCCCGGGACGTGGTGCCCCGTTTCATCTACCTGAGTATGTCCCAGGGGTTCTTTGCCCGCCCCGACAGGGCCAACGGGAAGGTTCTGTACCAGTTTCTCAGCAGAGTGGCAGCGAGATATTCACAGAGTGCGCTGTCGATTTCCATTGATAACCGGGGACCAAGGATTCAAGCCCTTTAGTGGAGAAGCCAACAACAACCTATAACCCAGGAGGATCATCATGGATATTCAACAATTAAAAAAAGACATCTTCGATCCGGATCACCCCGAGAAACAGACCAAAGCTGCCTATATGATGCGGTACGTCAGAGATAATGGCGAGGTGGCAAGTATCCTCTTTGACGCGTGCTATGAGGCAAAAGACCCGAAGCTGCAGCAGGAGGCGGTGAGAAGCCTGGGGGTGCTGAACCCCGAAAAAGCCCTGGAGGCTTTCACGAAAGCGACACATAATTTCAGCGACAATGAGAAGCGCCGGCGGGCCTGCTATCATCTGGGAACGCTGGGTGACCCGAAAGGGGGCGATGCCCTGCTGGAAAGGCTCCATGACCCGGATGAGAGGGTACGCAGGGCGGCCGTCATATCGTGCGGGAGAATCGGCCAGGATCAGTCCGTGATCGATGCCCTGCAAAAACTCGTCAACGGGTTCGAACCCGACTTTGTGCAAGCCGCGGCGACGCTATCCATCAAGTATATCAAACAGAGGATTCGTGACAATCACACCCCTGCCGAGGGGCGATCATTCAACAAACCCGCGGAGAAGCGCACCAAGACCCACAATTCATTTAACAAAACGAACACGGTTCCCAAGGCCTATATCCCGCGGGGCTTTTAAGGAAAGGGACAGCATATGAGACTGAAAATCGCAGCGTGTGTCACCTGTTTCGTCATTCTGGCAATACCCGCCTACGGGGCGGAGAAGCACCAACTTGAGCGTGAAGAAATCCTTTTCGTGGAGCCGGGAGATTCATACCTGGCGCTCTTCGGCCCTGACTGGATGAAGGTCTTTCAGGCAAACAACCGGATTATCTTCTACGACGGCCGGGGGAAGTTGACGCACAGCCCGGATAAACTGGTCGTTGGCACACGGCTGGTTGTACCGGAAGGAACCTCGCTGACACGGCGCGCCATGGAACGGCTCAGCCGATACGAGAAGATCAAGGCGGCGGCACTGGAGGCCATCCGGGAAGCTGAATCCCTTGTAACCCCGCAACCGCAAGACGGCACCGAGGCTTATCGCCAGGCCCTCCAGCTTCTCGAAAAGGCCAGGGAGGCATTGAACGGCATGACCTTCGGATTCGAAAACTTCCTCGAGGCAGAACGCCTGGCGCGGGAGAGCGTCAGACATTTCAAGATCGACAGAAGCCTGCAGGAAACGATCCGTGACATGAGAGACCTGGAAGAAGAAATGGGGCATACCCCCTACTGGAAACGAGTAATCCCACTCGCCGTCTTGATGGCCCTCCTCGCAGGTCTCCTGTGGCGAATGCGCCGCGGCAAACAGAAGGAACGGCTGTTGAGAGTGCAGCAATGGCTGAACAGGCAACCGGGGCGAATCGAGGATATGGAGAAGGTAAGGATTTGGGGATGGTAAGAATATAAAAATATGCAGGAAAAAATGATGATCCATCTTTTCGGTCACTGTTCGAATGCGGATGACGACTAATATTACACAATCATTTAAGGGGAGGGAAACGCAATGGAATACGAAACCGTCATTATAGAGACTACAGATATTGAAATGGATCTCGGCGAAGCTCAGGAGGCATACGACACGTACCCTCAAACCAGCGAGGCATTCATGGCAACACGGAATGAATGGAAGAAACTGACGGAACAGATTATGAGTAAAGATCATACCACCATAACACAGCGGGAAATAGAAAAGTCAGACGCGTTATATGAAACCCTGCAACGACTGAGGCAGGAGTTCCTGGACAGGAAAACGATCGTATACCGCAAGCTGGATGACCTTATCATCGAGGGCAAAGAGCTGCAGGCAAACCTCGCCTACTATACCAAAGATATCAATACTGATGACGGCATTGAATGGGCACAGAGCCTCTTACAAGAAGCAGTGGCGGACAGAGATAACGACAACCCGATAGAGACTATACAGAAGGCATACCGGGCACGGGAATGCCTGGAAACGCTACTCGGGAAGGCAAAGGCTATATGGATGAAGAAACACCAGGAAAAAGTCGACTCATTGAGGATTGATGAGGAGGAGGTGAAACATGGCTGAGGTCCATTGTCCGCATCATCAGGAAAGCAATCTGTCTCCGGCCATGATCTACTTCGGAGATAACGTATTGGGAAAACAGTATATCTGTGCCGTGTGTTCCAGGGTGCGGGTCTTCAATACCGGGGAAATCGTTTCCTTCTCGCCTGTCGGCCGATACGGTTTCATCTCCGGGCAGAAAGAAAACTTCTTTTTTCATCTTAGCAACTGTGTGTCCGGGTTTATCCCGGAGAAAGGGATGACGGTCTCTTTTGAAATATCCTTTCTCGAAGATAACAGGGTCCAGGCAATCATGGTGAAGCCATTGAGAGGAGAAAATGATGAACTGTAATCCGACTATTATCATGAAAAATTTAGGCACGTTCACCAATGCCTACGGATTGGCCTCCAATGGCGAGAGGCTTGTTGAGGGCATCTTAAACACCAACGACCACATAGAAGGCGTCGGCATTCTGCTGCGTGATCCCGTGACCAAACAGGGTCTCATCAGTTGCAAATTCCCTGTGGCTCACGACATTACGGGCACCATGGTGTGGGTCCCGAGTGATGGAAGGGCCTTGGAGGCTGTACCGATTTATAGGAGGGAAGTGTGTCCGGAAAACCAGCTTAAACCTTTCCATAACAGGCTCAATGCGGACATGAACGGAGGGCATTATTTTTTGATTGGAGAGGGCGATTTTCACCTGAGGGTACACTACTCACTCCGTAAAGAAGGTGTAATCGAATCGTATAACCAGGAAAAAGGATACGGCTTTATCCGAAGAAGTCGCAAAGGGATATTTTTCATGAAGAAATGGTCTAATGTAAAGGAAATAAAAATGGGCGAAGAGGTTTCTTTTGTTCCGATCATATCCCATAGGGGACCACAGGCCAGGGCAATCGAGGAGACAGGGGCATGACGCAACAAAATGCCAGCGGGCGCATTATATACTTCAGGAGAAAACATAATAGAGGGGGTAACAATATGAGAGCTCTTATCAGAATCATGACGGTAGCGATATTTCTGCTTGTCTTAGCAGGCTGCACGGCGACTCAATATGAGGTCGTCGAGACGCCGCTGAACGATATTCCCGTTGAGAACGTACAGATCCATTTCAAGAGGCCGTTCGTTGCCGGGACCCCCGCCAAAGACCCGGTGACGGTAGAGGAACATATCCGCTGTGCCCACTTCTACTTTGAGCAAACGCGATTTGAAGAAGCGGCCGAAGAGTTCGAGCGGGCGAGCGGGGATGTCGCTTTATCGCCCTCGAGGTTTTT
>CAYRSQ010000013.1:0-19431 GCA_964427055.1 uncultured archaeon | reverse complement strand
AGAACCTAAAAGTTGTCTAGGCGTTCGTAAAATAACGTGAAATATATAAACATAGACTAAATATTTTGAATTATGTTGGTGATATCATGGTAACAAGAGAAACTATATTCAAAAGAGTAACGGGCTCGTTTTTCAATCGAGTCGGATGTGGAATCGTTGGAGGTTCTACAGTAGCATATGGCATAGGAGGAGCATCATTACTAAGCTCTGCAATAGGAGTTCTTGTAGGTGGTCTTTTCGTGTTACTCGGAATGTTTGTATATCCAGATGAATATACAAAGGATTAAGGATACGAACACTAGGACAAGTTAAGAGTGCTCCCGGCGGGCACCGAACCTTAAAAACTTAAATCAGTTCGGAGAGTAAATATCTTAGTAAGAGGTGGACGAAGTCGCAAACGAAAAGTTCTACATAACGACGGCGATACCGTACGTCAATGCCGCCCCGCACATAGGCCACGCTCTGGAGTTCGCGCAGACAGACGCGATAGCGAGGTTCCAGAAGCTGTTAGGAAAGGACGTTTTCCTGACGACAGGCGCGGACGAGAACAGCCTGAAGAACGTGCAGGCAGCCGAGAAGGAGGGCATCACCGCACAGCAGCTGTGCGACCACAACGCATCGATATTCAAGGAATTCGCAGACAGGATCGGACTGTCCTATGATATTTTCCGAAAGTCGTCCTCGAAGGAGGAGCACTTGCCCGGCGTGCATGAACTGTGGAAGCTGTGCGACAGGAACGGCGACATATACAAGAAGAAATACAAAGGACTATACTGCGTTGGCTGCGAATCATTCTACAAGGAGAGCGAGCTGGTCGACGGCAAGTGCCCGGAGCACAACAAGGAGCCCGAGACAGTCGAGGAGGAGAACTACTTCTTCAGGCTGTCAAAGTACCAAGACATCATCAAGGAGAAGATAGAGAACGGGGAGATAAGGGTCATACCCGAGAAGAGGAGGAACGAGACGCTTGCATTTATCAGCGAAGGATTAGAAGACTTCTCCATATCGCGGTCGGTCGAACGCGCAAAAGGATGGGGTATACCCGTGCCGGGCGACGAGTCGCAGATAATCTACGTCTGGTTTGACGCCTTGGCGTGCTATATAACCGGAATCGGCTACGGCTTTGACAAGAAGCAGTTCAAGAAGTACTGGCCATGCGACGCCCATGTGATAGGGAAAGGCATCAACCGATTCCATTCGATCTACTGGCCCGCCATGCTGCTGTCTGCAGGCCTTGATGTGCCGAAAACGATATTCATACACGGCTATGTCACATCGGAGGGGCAGAAGATGAGCAAGTCCTTAGGGAACGTGGTGGACCCGATGGAACTGGTCGACAAGTACGGGGCGGACATCCTGCGCTACTACCTGCTGAACGAGATACCGACGTTCGACGACGGCGACTTCTCCGAAGACAGGTTGATAGAGAAGACCAACAATGAATTGATAGCGAACTTCGGCAATTTTGTTTACAGGGTATTGTCATTCCTGAAGGCGAACTTCAACTCCACAGTGCCGGAGCCGAACAGGATGGACGAAGGTGAGAAGAAGGTCATGGAGAAGGTCGCCGAGACAAAGTACGTGATGGAGAAGGCGATGGAATCGTATGACATACGCGACGCGTTCCAGGCGGCGCTCGAGCTCGCCACAGAAGGCAACCGCTACTTCCAGTCGAAGCAGCCGTGGGAGACGAAGTCGTCCGACCCGCAGGACTGCGCGACGACCATGTACGTGGCTGCGAACATAGTGAAGTCGCTGGCTGTCGCGTTCTGGCCGTTCACGCCGTCCGCTTCCGAAGCTTTATGGAAGCAGCTTGCGATAAAGGAGACTATACAGGAACACGGTCTCAAGGAAAACTTCACTCTCGAAGACGGACACAGGATCGGCGAAATCGAACCCCTGTTCAAGAAGATAGAGTGAATATTAAACTTCATAGTTATGACTACACGGAAGCCACAGGCAATATCCACGGTTCCCTTATCCTAGCGTAATGACCTGCCGGCCTATACCTGTCCACTATCGGCAGCTTCAGCAGGGCATCCAGCTCTTCGAGGGAGTACCTTATGCCGCATTTCCCTCCGTACAGGTTTCCGCCGTAAGCCGCGGAGCACTCGACTATCCTCTTGTCCACGTCCAATCCGTTGACAAGGGCAAGCGGTTGCCTAGCATTCTGGTAGAGGCCCACTATGTAAGTCAGACGGAAGGGCATCGGACACAGAGCTATGTTCATCATCCTGTCCTCGTCCAGGTCCACGTCCCTTATGCCGTGCTCGGAATAGGACAGCATTATGTCAAAATCGTCTATGCGGCCGAGCGGCAGGAACATCTTATCGTCCATTGCCTTCCTCAGCAGGCCGTTGGCTTTGTTCACCTTGTACACGTCGAAGTCGTCCGCACCCTCGTCTATCGCCCTCTGGTGGACGCATCCGTCGTGTATACTCCTCACGTTGCCCATGGGCACCGAATGCACGCCGTACCCGGCTACCAGCTTGACGTTCCTAGGCATACAATGAACTGCGACAACAAGACTTTTATGCTTTGTTTTTCTAAATCATTATCTATGTCGGAAGAAACAGATACCACTATGGTCCCCTTCAAGGAGTTCTCGAAGCTGGACCTGCGCGTAGGGAAGGTAGTGAAAGCGGAGGAGATAGAGGGCTCCAGGAGTCTGTTGAGATTGGATGTCGATTTCGGCGACCAGACATTGCAGGCTGTCAGCGGATTGAAGAAGTGGTACAAGCCAGAGGACCTTGTTGGCAATGAATACATGTTCATTATCAATCTTGAACGGAAGACCTTCATGGGTTTTGAATCCCAGTGCATGATATTTTGTGCGGAGAATGTTGATGAAAGTGGCGAGGAAACGCCAATCTGCATGGTCCCGCAGAAAGAAGTCAACCCAGGAAGCAGGATACATTAGTGGACTCGAAACTGATTTAAGTTTCATAAGGCTGATTCTTATTATGGATAGTTTCTTCGAGCGTATGCTGAAGGAATGCGAACTGACGGGAGGCGTCTATTTCTCTCTCGACACAAGGTCGGTGGATTTCCAGGAAGCCGGGGCGGACACGAAAGCCATAAAGGATGCAGTCATGGAAGTCGCAAGGAACGCAGGGAAGCCGTGCGTATACAGGAACAGCAGGCTGGACGGGCCGAGCGTCGAGGTCGTGAGCGCGGATTACATCAAGGCAATCAGGGGCGTACTGAGTCCCAAGGCCGAATGTGCCGAGGGGTCTGTCATAGTGGACTGCGCGAACGGGACAGACTACGAGATACTGTTCCTCCCCGATCCTTTGTATCCGTGACGCAGCGAACCTTCAGCGGATGCTGGCGAAAAGAAGGGCAAGCGTACATCAATGAATAGGCGCCGTGCGGGACAATGCATGCGAACACGAACACGGGAGCCCTGTCGCAATCGATATGCGCATCTCCATCCTTTCATATGATATTATTAAAATACAGGAATCACAATCAATGCTTATGTCGATGCGGAATTTCCTTGAGATGGTCGGGAAGGTCATAGACGGATCGGACGTGGTGCTAGAGATAGCGGACGCCAGGATGCCCAACCTCACTAGGAACAGGAAGCTGGAGGCGATGGTGCATGCCTCCGGGAAGAGAATGATAATAGTCATGAACAAGGCCGACCTGGTGCCGAAGAACATCCTCAAGTCGTACATGGGGGACATAGAGAAGGAATACCCGTGCGTGGCCGTATCTGCGAACAAGAGGCGCGGAGTGGCGGCGCTGAGGAGGAAGATATTTGAGATAGGGAAGAGGGAGTCCAAGGATTTCCTGACTATCGGCGTGATAGGATATCCGAACACGGGGAAGTCGTCCGTGGCCAACGCGCTGTCAGGCAAGAAGAAGACACTCACCGGCCCGACGCCCGGCCAGACCAGGACATCCCAGTGGATAACGATAGCGCCTGGCGTGAGGATGATAGACACCCCGGGGATACTGCCGCTGACCAGGGAGGACAGCGAGATAAAGCACGCAATCATAGGCGCGCTGGACCCGTCGAAGGTGGAGAATCCGGACGACGTGGCCAGGGAGATAATTGGCATGTTCCTGCGCATAGACAGGAAGAGGCTGGAAGAATATTACGGGATATCCATCAAGACAGACGACCCGGATGAGATAATAGATGACATAGGCAAGGCCAGGAACCTTCTGAAAAAAGGGGGGACGGTCGACAGGTACAGGACGTGCGTCTCCATGATAAGGGACTGGCAAAGGGGGAAGCTTCTTCTAAGAGCCGTGGACTAGAACCATATCAGCCCGAACCTTCCTGGGAACGGAGTGTCGTATGAATAGGAACCGTCTGTACTCCAGCTTGCGAGGAACTCCGTGTTGACCATGGATGCCTTTCCGACAGCCGGGTCGTTCACGTACACATTGTCCTCATCGTATCCTGTGACCACGACATAATGGACACCATTGTCGAGTATGGCCATAGCTGGTTTGTCCGAACTTATCGTCACTTTCAGGTACTCGAACGCCTCGCCCTGGTCTCCGAACACCACGACCTGCGAGTCGGGGTCGACAAGAAAAGTGTCATAGTACGCCGCCCGCTCGTTCGAGTAGCCGGACGCATATCCTATCATCACGTCGTCGCTCAATCCGTATGTCTCGAATGCAGCGAACATGTCGGACGGGACATTGACTCCGCTGAGTATCTCGTCCGTCACCCATTCGCCCATGTTCATGTGGTTCAGTAGCATGACCAGGCTCGACTTGTACGACACGTCGGTCGTGTTGGAGAACTGCACGTCTATCATGTGCGATGCCTCGAGCTCCAATTGTGATTTCGCGCAGTCCCCTCCATACTGGAAAGAAACTTGCGACATCCTCCTATAACAGTCATTCGAATACGTGTTGCCGTCGCACCCGCACTCCGGCTCGTACACCGCATAGCATTCCTCCGGCACGTCCATGCAGGCACCCTCAGCGGAACCGCATCCCGTGAACTCGCAGAACTGCCCGTCCGAACAGCCGTCGTTTGAAGCGCACGGAATCGTGCCTATGGTCGTGCACCCGCTCACGAAAACGGAAGCACCTACAAGCAGGAGCAATAGATGAACTTTGTCCATAATATAGATTACGTTGGCTAAATAAAATAATATTTCTGTATGCCTATCCAAATATTCTATAATGACAGACAGGAAGTCCATTGTCATATCTGCATATGTGTTGTTCTTTGTAGTCGCGATGCTCGTGAAGCCCGTCAGCGCGTTCAACATATGGGATATGTTCTACGGGCACAGACCCACTGGTCTGTTCTCCGTCCCGCTCGGCGACATACTCAACATGGCCACGTACAGCAGCTGCATCAGTGAAGGAGGGAACTGCGTGTGGAGCGCTTCCGAATGTTCGGCCACGTGCGAAGGCAGTTATTATTCATGCAAGTCATCAACGGACTGCGACACGTGCTGCTGCGTGTGCGGCTCTGTGCTAGAGACAACTACAACAAGCTCGACCGTGCCGATAACGACCACCACAACTTCGACTGTGCCGGGCACATGCTCGTGCAGCGGATGGTATCCCGGAAGATGCGGCGAGAGCGGATGCGACAGCGATGAAAGATATTACTGGAGGATGTGCACGCCTGACGGATGCCTGCCCGATGAGAAGTGCTCTTCTGATGCCGGTTGCGCACAGGCAGATACGCCATCAACGACCAGCACCTCCATCCCGACAGAGGGAGAGTCCTGTCCAGGCGAGTGCGCATCACCTACCGAATGTTCCGTAGCCGGGTACGAGTGCGACTATTCTTATGATGATTGTGACATGTGCTGCTGCGTGGAGAAGACAGCGGCTGTCGGATGTACGGACACGGACCTTGGCGTAAACGTCTACGTGAAAGGGTCGTGCACTGACGGTGACGGGACACACACAGACTCGTGTATGGGCACTTCGGTGAGAGAGTACTCGTGCGGAGGGGGAGATTGCAATTATGAAGATGTCGTGTGCACAGGCGGCATGGCGTGCGACGGGGGGATATGCAAGGCGTCCGCGATGTGCGAGGACTACACCAGCCAGGAATGCAAGGAGTCGTGCGGCAAGGACGACACGACCGGATATGGCAGCTGCCCGAGTGGGGAAACGTGCTGCCTCAGCCCTCCGCCGAAGCCCGGGAACGCGTGAAGTGATGACATGAAAGCAATGAAAAATGTGAGCGAGAAGGAGATGATGTACAGGCTCCAGAACAGGATTATAATAGCTGCGCTCATAGTCATACCGCTGCTTGCCGGGGCTGCGCTGATAGTATACCCCAAGTACCTCGCGCCAGTGGAGACCGACGCGTCGGCCGCGATGTCCAAGGTGAACTCAGAAGGGGCTGGTGTACTGTACTTCAGCTCCGGGGACGACGAACTGTGCTACTGGATAACCCCCACGTTCGACAGCGGGTACTTCCTGGAGATAAGGAAATACAACTCCACCAGCGGCGACTGCTACGGGAAGATGATCGGGAAGGACATGGTCGGGCTCGACGGACCGGTGAGCATTTCAGGGGACACCGACTGCATATGCTCCAAGAGAGTATCCATAGCGAAGGTAGAGCAGGACGGTGCAGACTTCCTGGAGGTCAAGATTTTATGAGACGCAATGGGAATGCAACGAAGGCCGTGAAGGCGTTTTGGACTATTTTGGTATCCGTTATGGTGCTGTCATCGTCCGTCCCATTTTCCATGGCGGAGATGGAACTGACAAGCTGCGAGGACATGCAGCCGTCCACAGTGATGTACTGCTCGCTGCCTCTTGACATGTCAAAGAAGACCGAGGACGTCATGTGCTGCGGGGACGGGATGTCCTTCCAGTACGAGTATGACGGCGGGTGCACGGAAGGGTACAGCGCGTACGACCTGAACTACTGTACTTCTGAGCCGGACCTCAAGAAACCCAACTACGAGTCGTGCGGCTCCCTGTGCCAGGGCATGGGGCACGACGATTACGGCTTTGACTACGGATCCATGAGATGCGAGTGCTCGACCGAAACCGTCAATCCGGACTACCAGTACTTCTTCTATTCGGACAAGAAGTCTGTCGGTAACATCAAGCTCGACATAGCCGACACGTCCAAGATGAAGAGGATGTCGTTCGTCGAGAACCTGATACCCGGAATAAGCGCGAAGGCCGGCAAGGACATGAGAGGAATGGATGTGGGCGGGAGCACGGCATTCATAGTACACGGCGACGGTGAGCGGCTGAACATGAAAAGGGCGGACGGGTTCAAGGAGCAGGTGACGCTCGTGCCGGTCGACGAGTGCGACCAGCTGGTCGCCATGATGACCATGTCAACAGGACTTATGCTGGACAATAACCCATACTCGAACGATGCTAGTGACGACTTCGACCTCGAATACGCGAAGTTCACCAGCGCTGCATCAATTGCCGTATTCAAGTCGTTGCTGAAGGCCGGGCCGGATGGGGAGGCGTTGCTGGAAGATGCGGACAGCGTGGTGCTCCTCAGAGCAAGCACCAGTAAAAACTTAATCCCTGAAACGGTGACACAAGTGGATGCCATGTTGTCAGATGTATCCATAAATAAGGTGGGGACCTACGCATCGCTGCAGGATGCCATAACTACAATGGTAAATGACAGGAGTTATTCACGAAACTGGGGGGACGGGAAAGAAGGGTACGCCAATATACTTTTCAATGAGGACGGGAAGGCTGCGGCCGTCGTGGACCTGAACAACCTAGCGTACAGGACAGACGGATCGGTGTTCCTGCCGATGGAGTTCAACAACAACCTCCTAATCGCCATCAACGGGTACGATGACAGCCTGATCGACCTAGGGGTCACGGCGCATAGCCACCCCAACGGGGTACTGGCACTCTCCGTAGGAGACGTCACGTCCGAAGCTTACAGGCTGATAGCGGAGGAGGACAACGTCCGCGGCTTCGCGGAGTTCCTCAAGGAGACGGGGATCGACACAGAGAGCGAAGCCTGGGCGCTGGAGCTGGAGCAGGACGCGGTTACCAAACCCATAATAAAAGCTGTCATAGACCCGAACACGGGAAACATGAGGATGTTCTTCATGAAGAAGGAGGGGGTATTGAGCGAGTTCGACGAGTACAATTATGTCAAAGACTCATTCATGGGCGACCTGGACTACGACGCCAAGCTCAGTAAATACCGCTCGTCCATCCCCAAGAATGACGTGATAGATTTCGAAGTCTTCATGGGTAATAACAAGAACGCGGCCAGCATCGGCAACATGGTCAGGATAATCGACACCCAGAACGAGATGGTGGACGTGGCCAGTTCCATCAAGAACGCGAACTACATAAACAAGATGGCACGTCTGACGGAATGGGTGATTATGGACGCAAGCAAAAGCAACACTCCAATAGACTACCAGAAAATAGGGAAGATAATGGAGTACATCGAGTTCAAGCACGAGATATCGAAGATGAACCTCGAAACACTGAAGATGACGACCCGCGAATCGCCCGCTGCCTGGTACAGCACCAAGCTGATAGAGTCAGACATACAGTACACGGACACGCTAATCAACAAGATAAATTCCTTCCCGAACGTCGAGTACACCATGACGCCGGAAAACCTCGAGCTGGCGAGACAATACCACATGGAATGGGAAGGTGAATACCTGAAAAAAGTGAGCGAGAGCCAGAGGGACGTATCGTTTTTGCTGGACGAATTTTTCGAGAATAACGTGCTGAAACAGGACGACGTAATCGAATTCAAGGGGGACGTGGATTTTGCGTACAGGACCCTGATGGAGAAGGGGGACGACATGCTGTTTTACGGGGACCAGAAATACGTACTGAAGGGGCAGAACGCAATAACGGAAGCGGACAACTCCGTGTTCAGGGACGCCGATGCCTTTGTGAACTACTTCGAGATAGGCGACATACTGGTGGTGGCCGGGCTGGTGACAAAAGCATACGCGATGTCCGTAGACAACCTGGTGCTGGCCAGGATGTCCGATGCCGCGCTGACTGCAGGCGTGCTGACGCAGATGGCTAGCATGGGCATATCGGTCTACTCAGTGGTATCCATGGCTGCCGAGATTGGAGTGATGTCCACGCTCGTGACGACCGCAGTGGGGCTGGTCACAGGAGTGGTGATAGGGATAGTGGTGAGCCTGATGGTCATAGCAGTGGTGAGCGCGGTGATATGCATGGCCGACCCAAGCTCGTACCTGTGCGGATGCTCGGTCAGCGCTAATTACGACAAGCCTGTCATTGAGATGGGAAGCACGACCGTCGCGAGGGGGGAGCCTGTCAATTATGTGATATACGGCATGCAGTTCTGCGACCCGCAGGTCATGCTGGGCATGGACAGTTCCATGTACAACCTGTTCATCCAGAAAGATGGCTTCGTGACCGGGATAGTCGGCACCAGCGTCGACCACTGCTATTTCGAGGACGGGTCGTGCTGCGAGGGCACTGTCAGCTTCGACATGGAGAGCGGGGAGCACGAGATATACGGAGGCCTCACGTGGAACCCACAGAGCGGGTTCGTCGCGACTACCGATCCTGTCACCTTGACAATTTTCGACACATCCACCAGCGGCAGCATCATCATCCGCCCGGGATGGAACATGATATCGATACCGTACACCGAGGCCGAGACGAAGTTCTTCCTGAGGGAGGACCCGTCTTTCCCGCCGCTGTCCGGGCCCAACGACTGCATGCTGGCCGAGAAAGCGTGGCACTACAACGGGATGGACTACGAGACGGTCCCTGTCAAATCCATGGAGGGAGGTGTCGGATACTGGGTGTATTCGTACAACTTATGCGAGATAGGATATTCGCTCACATCGGACTCCCAGGCAGCGAATGTGCCCGGATTAGGCGCCGGATGGAACCACATATCTGTGCCGCCCGAGGGACTGTCGAAACTCGACATGGAATGCGACATGGTGGAAGACCCGAAGACTTGGGACACGTCAGACCATACGTGGATTCATGTAGACGAGATGGTCCCGAGGAAATCGTATCTGGTTGACTGCTATCCTGAGAAGGCATAGTACGATATGGATTCACAATATTCCTACTATGTTTATCGCGATTCCAGAAAGATTCGCGGGACGAAGAAATGAATCGATGAGTCACACAACGTAAAGGTACGTCCAGAAGTGGCCCGTCCTTATTTTTTTCACATGCGTCCATCCAGGTATCTCGTGCGCGGCGCTCACGACGCGCGTCCCCTTCTTCAATTCTTTCTCCAGCTTCGGCCTCATCATCCCCGCGAGCTTCGGCGTGAGATAGAACGTGACGACCGTCGCCTCGCCAATCGGGCAGTCGAACATGTCCCTCCTCACGAGCCTCACCCGGCCGGCGTCCGCATGCTTCCACTCCATCCTAAGTTTCCCAAGCAAGTCAGCCAGGTATCCAATCTCTATTCCGACCGCCTTTTTCGCGTTGTATGTATTGACAGCCTCTATGACCATCCTTCCATCGCCACTCCCCAGGTCGTACACTGTGTCCGCCTTCCCGACCTTCGCCAGTTCGAGCATCTGCCTGACAGTGCCCATCGGGAGAGGAACAAAGAAACCGTCCTGCTTCCATATCTTTATGATGCCCCACGTGAACAGCGCGGCAGGGATGAACATCCATTCGTTCATGTATGATATTTTGAAGGGAAAAGAAATAAAGTTCTTGGCTATTCGTAGACAATCGTCAGGGGTTTAGGATTCTTGAGCAGATCCATTCCGAGAATCCCGCCCTTGCAGTACTTGTCTATCGTGCTGAGAATGTCGTCGTCCAGTTCCATGACAGAAACCCCACTCTTCCGCACATCCTCATCCGGAAAGTACATCACGTCCTCCGGGACTTCTATGTCCGTGCGCTCGTTGAAAAAATGTATGTAGTACTTCGGATACTCGACTTCGATATCGACATTCGGCATCGGCATGTTGAAGTACCGCTTGAAATCCTGCTCCGTCATTGTAGGCAGAGAATTGCCGAGCGCGACATAGTACACGACATCATCGAACATCAGCACACCTTAAAACAAGATGTGCGTTAAAAAATTTAAAGAAATGAGCGGTCACTTGCAGGACTCCCTTTCCACACCATCACGGTGCCCGCGTTCCCAGACAGGTAGCATCCGCGTTCAAATCCGTTCCTCTCGTAGAAGCCGATGACGCCTTCATTGTCTACGGGCTTGAGGTACACGGCATCCACATCGCCCCTGCGCTTCAGCGAACTGAGCATCCTGCTTCCTGTGCCTTTCCGCATGGACTCGATGTACTTGAGGTAAACGACATCGGACGGGTCGTACGATGACATCCCGAACAGCTTCACGAATCCTGGTTTGGCCAGCCTGCAGTTCGAACGGCTGCCGAGGTGCATATACCTTGTTATCCCTCTTATCTCGCCGCCGTCGGTCGCGAGCATCAGCCTGTCCTCCGGCTCCATGACAGTGATGTCCATTTCCCTGCATTGCGGGTCTATTTTTCCCTCGCCGACCTGGAGTCTGAACTCGTCCAGCGCCCATTCCAACTCGCTCAGGCCGTTGTAGCCGTAGTATGAAAATTTCATGAACTTAGATTGTCCCGAAGGTTAAAAAGGGTTCCGTTCGTGCGGGCAACACACTTAAAACTTGGGTTTGAATCTAATACTATGCAAAGCCATGATCCACAGCACGACGAAGGCCGCATAACGAACGTGTGCCCCCACTGCAACGGAACTGACATTTTTAACGACCGTGACTCGGGCGAAAGGGTGTGCAAGGGGTGCGGGACCGTCCTATCCGAGACGCTTATCGACCACGGTCAGGAACGGAGGTCCTTCAGCTCAGAAGAGCACGACTCCAGGAGCAGGACTGCCGTGGACAAGGACATGATGAACGAGAGCAGCCACACCACGTTCAACGTCAACGATATCAAGGACGGCGAGCAGAAGGCGCAGTTCATAAGGCATCAGTGGAACACCAACAGGATAGTCAAGAATACGACTAGGGTCAAGAACTTCGCCAAGGCCAAGATGGAAATATACCGGATGTGCAGCCAGCTCGGATACGATGACACCCACATAGTGACCAAGACTGCCGCAAGGACATACATGCGCGCGTTCAACAAGGGCCTGTCTAAGGGGAGGCCGATAGACGGGATGGTGGCGGCGTCGATAAAGGCCGCATGGAGGGAGATCGGGATAGAGAGGTCGCTGGACAACGCAGCCGACGTGTCGAAGACGTCGAGGAAGCTGGTCGCGAGGATGTATAGGATGTTATTGGAAGAGCTGAACATAAAGACGCCGGCGCCCGACCCGAGGAAGAGGCTGCCGAAGATAGCATCTAGTGTCGGGGCGGACCGGTCGGTCGAGGCGCTGGCCGACAGGATACTCAGCAAGGCGGCCGACCTGAAGATAACGGCGGGCAAGGACCCTGGCGGACTGGCCGGGAGCGCGCTGTACATATCGGCCACGTTCAATTCCAAGGGGCGCACAAGGCATACATTGCACGACCAGAAAGAGATAGCTGATGCGGCTGGCGTGACCGAGGTCACCATAAGGAACAGGTACAAGGAGATGAACCAGGCGTTCAAGGACAACGGTATCACGGTCGAGGGCCTGTCAGAGGGGCTGCCGAAGCTCCCCATCAGGAGCAAGGCCGGGAAAAAGGCTAATGTGAAGCCGGTGCCGGTCGTGAGCGAGAAATACATAAAGAGGATGGACGAGCTGGCCAGGAAGCTTGGGCTGGATGACGAGGTCGTGAACAGGGCGTACGGGATATACCAGACGTCCATCGGGGAGATAAAGGCCAGGCTGAAGTACTCGGATGCGATGATGGACGCGTCGCTGGCCCTCGCCATGCAGCTGTACAGCATCGCAATATGCCCGGAGGACACGATAGCCGCGTACACGAACGGGAGCGCGGACGGCATAAAGAAGATGTCCACCAAGATGAAGTATGCCCTCAGGATAGAGATGCCCGACATCGACTTCTCGGAGTACGTCCGCTACATATCCGGCAAGCTCGGCATAGACGGGAGCACGCAGGATGTCATACTTGCGCTGCTGAGGGAGTACGAGCCGGACAACGGGACCGCCATTGACAAGATGTACATCGCAGCGGGCGCAGTGAGGAAGGTCACCATGTACTCGGAGGAGATGCTGCACACGAAGAAGCTGACATTGTCCAGGCTCGCGCATGCGTGCCTGCTGAACACAAGCGACGTGTACAAGGGCCTGAAGGAGATGGAAGGGTACGATGTCGGAAAAGTGATAGCGAGGAACGGAATCGTTTTTAAACCGGAATGACGTAAATATCATTATGCTTACGAAGGGACAGGCGCTTGTCATACTGAACGAGGAGAAGGACTACGAGGAGAAAATGTTCAGGGAACTCGTCGAGGTCTCGGTGACGAAGCTGAACGAGACCGAAAAGTTGACCGACGGCGAGAGGGACGACATACTGGACATGATAAAGCACATGATGAAGGACACGGTCGATCACGAGAACACGATCGAGTACCTTATCAAATACGTGGAGGTGAGCGAGAAGGATGGTTTCTGATGAGCTGATGAGGAATTTCAAGACGCTCCTTAAGCTGGAGGATGCCGCCGAACAGATATACAGGGAGCACATCGAGGAATTCACCGACGCGGAAATACGCGGGAAGCTGGAGAAGATACGCAAGGACGAGGAAGGCCACGTCAAGCTCGCCAAGAGGATGGTAAGCATGCTTGAGGAAGCTGCGGGGAGATGATATTGATATGAAAGTGAATGACATTGCCGATGAGGTATACAAACTGCAGAAGTCAAGGATGGGCGAGCTCGGAGGGGAGCTCACGCCGGAACTCGTTTTCATGCACCTCACCGAAGAGGTGGGCGAGATAGCCAGGCAGATGGTCAACAGGAACACAACTATGCGTGAGTACGACCCCGCGAACATGGCCGAGGAGATATCGCAGGCTTTCCTGGACCTGCTCGTGATGTCCAAGACTGTGGGCATGGACATGGAACTTGAGGCCGAGAAAAAGCTCAAGGACATCAAGAAGAAGGCCGGCAGAGTATGACCGCAAACTGACCCTCAGACCGCCCGCAGGTATTTTTCGGAAACGCCATAAAACTGAGTTTAACGATCGCCAACGCTGTTCTAGTATATGGTGCTTTTTATGGGTCACTATGATGGCCCGAAAATGGCCTATTACGGCTCAAGAGCGCCCGCATACGGCCCGTAACGCCCCTCAGATGCCCCATTATCTAAGTACGTAATAGGTGCCCCTGTTCGTCCCGAGCTTCTTTATGAATTTGTTGTCCTGCATGACCCTCAAATCTCTCTTCGCGGAACTGTGGCTTATGTCGTTCAGCCTCTGGTATATGTCGTTCGTTATCCGCCCGCTCTTTTTCATGTACTCCATGCCCCTCACCTGGCGGTCCGTCAATTCAGGATACAGGAAAGCTTCCTCGCCCATCCTCACGTCGATGTTGCTCTTCAGCCCGACCTTCCTCGAGACTATTGAAATGAGGTCTGCGCCGAAGAACCCGGCTATCAGCGCGAGCGTCTCGCTGCTCAGTGACAGCCACCCCATCTCCTGGAGTATCATTGACGCGAAGGTCCCGAAGAACATGGACGACAGTATCTCCATCATGAAGCTGCCCAGCGCGACCCTATCGATCCTGCCGCGCTTGTGCACCTTGTAAAGGCCGAATAATGCACGTGTGGAAGCACCCACCGTAGAAAAGACGACGTACACAGCTAGCATATCGAACGCGGCCATGCAATCTAATTCACTACTTAAAAGTGAGGTATTTAAATGGATAACCTTTTTCTACTCCAGGACACCAAATACTATCCATGCCTACAAAGAAAACTACGAAGAAAAGGACGCGGGCTGGGAAGACGGAGAGGGACGGGCACATGACCGAGAGCGATTGGGAGGAGTTCGGCATGAGGATGGCTGAGAAGTGGGGCGACCCGGCGAAGTGGGAGCACCACGCGAGGAAGGGCAAGAGGATGTTCGGCCTTTTCCTGCTCATCGTTGGCGCGATATGGATGCTGTCGGATCTCGGATATCTCGCAAGCATGCCTATGTGGCCGGCCGTGCTGATACTGTTCGCGCTGTTCTCGCTGCTGGGATGAGCGGAACGCTTTAATCTCTTGGTCCACAGTCTTTAATCATGGATGCAGATAGCGGATTGAGCAAGCTGGCTTACATGGTCATCAACGTGGCCACCGGATGCGAGTCCGAATTCATCAAGCAGCTGGAAGGGATGGGCTGCGACAGGTACAGGATGAATTGCCACATGGTGTACGGCGTCTACGACGTGGTCGCCGAGCTGTACGGACGAGCACTGCCGGACGTCAAGGAAGCCGCGGAAATGATCAGGGAGATAGACTCCGTCGAGTCAACGCTGACGTTCGTGCTCGTGTGAACAGGAACGCTTTAATCCTTTAAACGCCTTTCTCTATTATGGATACGACACCCAGCAGGCTCCAGGCGATGGTACTTGTGAACACCGAAATAGTGGACCGTGAGGAATACAGGAGGTTCGCCGAAGGGATATCCGCCCTCGGGAAGGGGACGGTCGACATCAAATGCGACGTGCTCTTCGGGGTGTATGACATAATGGCGTCGGTATACTCGGACACCACAAAGGAGATGGAGGAGACCATTATGGCCATCCAAAGGCTGCCGTATGTGAGGTCCGTGATGGCAAACCCCGTCAAGGGAGAAGGGTTCTATTTCTGCAACGACTGGTAGGCCGGTTTCCGAACGTCAATGCAAAAGGATCATTTTCAGGCCGGCACACATTATTTATCTAAAAGATGCGCGGGACACGCTCCTCTGGTGGAAAGGCATATCGGACATCCTCATCTCCCCGTAGACGCTGTCCAGTTCTTTCATCATGTTTTCGTGATCGGTACCCGATATGACTCTATGCGACAGGTCGTCCTTCAGGGTCCTCTTCACGCTCTCGTACGCCGATCGGACGCACATTATTGTCGGATAGCACCTGTCGTACTCGGAGTTCATCCCGTTGATGCACATTCCGGGCGTATAGTGGGTGACCGACCTCTTCATGTAATCGAGCATAAGATTAGATTGAAGGCGAGGGATTTATCCTAATCGCCCTGCGGGAAAACTGACATGCTCAGCATGTAGTCGTTCCACTTCTCCTTCGTGGTGATGTACCTGTCAGACCTACCGCCTGTCCTGTCGTCCTTCCTCATCACCCCTTTCATGCCGAGCTCCCTGAGCTTGGCGAACACCATCCTGCTGTCTATGTCGAGGTGGTTGTCGCATATCGGCCTTATCAGGTCGTTGTTCGGGTTTATCCTGACGGTCTCGGAATAGGACTCGCCGACCGCGTCGCTTATGAGCGACAGCATCAGGTTATGCTTTGTGTAGCAGTCGTCCGCTATATCACTTCCGTCCGATGCCTCGAACATCCCACAGCCGTCCGGCAGATCGTTCGTCATTGCAAACAAGCTGACTATCCTGGACCTCGAATTGGACTTTGTGGTGTTGGACATTCTGGCATCGATCGCGCGCTGTACTTCCGGACTTTCCGGGCTGAACGCACTATAAAAGCTCGGCCTGTGCCCCTTTCTGTCAACTATGCCCATGTCGTACAGCTGCCTCAGGTAGCAGTACATGCGGTCGTTATTGATGCCCTCTATCCCGGCGGCGTCCCCGGCCGTCATCACTATGTCCGACCTAAGAAGTGTTATATAGACGCGGCTGAGGTTGTATCCCAGATCCAAATCCTTCAGGACGTCCACCTCATCGCCTGAAAGCCCGTGGATTATGCCGTCGTTGTATCGTACTGACATTAGTAAGAGTCAAACAGTAAACGATTTAAGCGTGTTGTATTAGACGGAACGCGGCCCGTTTCCTGCCCATTCCCTGCACTTTCTCCTGAGCTCCTCGACCCTGCGCATGACGTCCTTTTCGTCAATGCCGGCTTCCTCGACATACTCCTTCTCATACCTTATGCCTATATGCCCCAGAGCCAGCTTTTTGTGGGAATATGCATGAAACCCGTCATTTCCGTATACGTTCTCGACCAGCCCTGTCACAAAGCATTCATTCATTCCATCGGAAATGTGCCTGCCTATGTCTATCCAAGCCCTGTCGAGTTCCGTCCTGTAGTTCGACACCATCCCTTCCCTCAGCATGCCGACGCATTCCGATGTCCCGATATAATACGCACGGAAGGGATCCGGGTTCTCGCACAGGACCAGTCTCCTTCCCCCGAACAGCACTGTCAGCAGACCCCCGTCATGGTGGCTCTCCGACTGTTCATTCTCGCCGGTCGAAACGAAGAGCGCCTCCACTCCCAAAAGCTCCAGGCTCGTCCTGTAATCGAACAGCGGGTCGTGCGCATGTCCGGGAAAGTCGAATGACTCGGCTTCGCGCCTGCTGAACGGGCCTATGGAGGAGTATGATGCCATGACTTAAGGTGGCTCAGCTAAGGATTAAAAACTTCCGATTCATACGGTGGCGAATGGAAACCAACCGATTTAAACGGAAAGGTGCATATCCATTTCATGAAGGCAGTTATGGCATTGATGGGACTGGTGGACGTGCTGTCCGCTGCCATGTTGTTCTATCCGTTCTCGAAGGAGCTGATGTTCGTGCTGGCGATATACCAGGTCGCGAAAGGAGGGTTCTTCCTGCTGTCGGGCGGTCTATCGATAATGTCGGCTTTCAATGTCATAGACATATTGACAGGCGTATCGCTGTTCATCCTCCCGCTCGGGATGCTTGTCAATGTCATAGGAATGTACAGGTGGGTTGCGCTCGCGAAAGGCGTGAACAACGCGATAGCGGCGACTATCTGAAATACTGCTCAGTAATGGATTTTTGGTCTCGGGTCGTATTCTCCCAGTTTCATGCCGCACACTCCACAAGTGTAGTTGTCTACAAAATTAAACGTCGGCACGATGCCACGGCTATCGGCTCCGGTGAGTTCCGAGTCCTTCTCCGGCGCCCCCAGCACCCATCCGCATCCCGTTATGTCCAATTTCAAGTTCCTGTACATCAATGACTGCATCGCACTCAGTTTGCAATGGTATGCGGATGTCCCCTTGAAATGTTCGGCAAAAACGTCAACCTGGAATATTCTCAGCTTGTCGTCCGCGAGTATGCAGTCCACGAGCTTGTTCATGTATCTGGTCATGTCAGGAATTTCCATCTTGAGTTTGTCGTCCCAATGTATCGTGTTTGTCCTGTCGTCCAGGCACAAATCGCACGCCGCCAGCTTCACGTCGTTGTACTTGGAGCTTATCTCCATGAACTTGGCATCGTCATGTTTTTCACATATCATCTCGTCGAGGGTCTTGAATATCTTGTGGTCGGCCATGAGCGCCTCCCTTTTCTCGTCCACTCCCTCGAACTCGCTGAGAATCTCGTCCCTGGCTCTCTGTCTCATGGCTTCGCTCATGCAATTAGATTTGACAGTTAGAAATTTAAAAGGATTGAAACCTTTAAAGGCGCCACGCCTCAGCCCACCACCGGCAGTGCTCAAAAAGACTTTTCTGCCAAAGCAAACGTATTTATTCAAGTAAGATAATCTTACTTTATGGCAAAAGCGATGGAAATGACCGAACTGGCGAAGATGAGCTCAAAGGGGCAGCTGGTGATACCGGCGAACATAAGGGAAATGATGGAACTCAATGAGGGCAGCGTTGTCGGGATAACCGCAAAGGACGACATGATAGTGCTGAAGAAAATAGACACTAAGCTGAAAGCCGAAGACCTGAGGACGATTGGCCGCCTGAAAGAAGCGTGGGAGGACATGGAGAAAGGCAGGTTCAAATCTTACAGCACAGAGGGATTCCTGAAGGAGCTTGAGAGGATGAAAAAGTCACTGGAATAGGCGAGAGTGCTTAGGATGGGAATAGATAGGGTGCTGTCCACTGAGGCGTTTGACAAGGACGTCAAAGGCATAAGGGACGCATCCGTCATTGAAAGGATCGAAAAACAGGTCATGAAGATAATCGAAAGGCCCTGCTCCGGAAAACCGCTCAGATACGGGATGAAGAACGAGCGGACCGTGTACGTCAAACCGTACAGGCTCATATATTCCGTGGACGGGGAAAGTCTCATACTCCTGAGGTTCGAACACAGGAAAAGCGTATATAGAAAGTAGCGGAATCAAATGGCACTGGCGTCATTACCGCAACAAGACTTATTACCATTTACTTCCAGATTCTCTGTATGAAAGTAAGGAAAGCGGCCGGCGCGTTCATAATGACGGACGACGGCAGGTTCATAATCATCAAGAAGATGGGAGTGAACGGGAATTTCTGGGACATACCCAAGGGAGGGATGGAAGAGGGGGAGACGCCCGAGCAGACCATATTGAGGGAGATGAAGGAGGAGCTGGGGATAATGGTCACCGACATACATGACCTGTACCAGGACTACACCTACGAGATGCCCGGTCCGCTTGTGAGCAAGATGGGGTTCACGCACCAGAACGTCAGGTTATTTTCTGCA
>CAYRSQ010000012.1:0-19636 GCA_964427055.1 uncultured archaeon | reverse complement strand
TCCGTAATCAATACGGTGCTACCGGAAAGATAACCTACTACAGCTTTAGCTAAAGAAAGTAATAAAGAAACTATTATACTTATACCAGCAGCTCTCTCCCCTTCTTTAAGCCTTTTAGTTCTGTCATTCAAACTTATCACGAATTCAATTTTTTCTTGTCATTGGACTTCCACATTTAGAGCACTTCATTTAATAACATGGTGTCCCTCTCTGGTGTTGAGCAACGTGACCACATTTCGGGTTAGTACATATACACGTCCCGCTCGGATCCATACCAAACCCTCCCATCCTACCTCTTCTTTTAATAATTGACATATTATATAATCTATTGTTTTTAGTTTAATCTTGTTTTTCAATTTCCTTAATTCTTTTCTTTATCGCTTCATGTCCTCTTTCAATACCTTCATCTCATCTTCCAATATTATTTTTTTGTTCTTTTGTGAGAATCGGCGTAAAAGCAGATTCAACGGGTTCGTAATCATAAACATATGATCATCTGAATCCGAATCCGCGTCTGAACCCTCTTCCGAAACCTCTTCCCATTCCTCTACCGAAACCTCTGCCTCTTTGGAAACCCATATCTCTTCCACAAGTTCCCAAACCGCGACCTATCATAGTCCCTTCTCCCAAAGGCCCTGTTCTATCAAATCCTGGCATATTATTTCACCTCTTTTTAATTATGTGCTATTGCACATAACATAATAATTATGTGCATATGCTAATATTTAAATATTACGATTCCTTAAAATCAATAAGTGGTATTGTGCCGAGACCAAGCAGAGAATGCTGGGGGTAAGAGGAATGAATGGACGAAGGTAGATCTGTATGCCCCGAATTTCCTGGATCACCTCCTATAACCTTTGTGTGCGGGGAGACTACCTCTAGGCACCTAATTCGAAAGGCCGAATAACTTTATTCAGCTTAACAAGAACCAGATAGCCAAGGCTATCATTAACATCCCACTCACCAGCTTCATCTGCCTGACTCTCTTCTTGGTCATTTCCATACATCGTAGGGTCGCAACCGCGATTAAGAACAACACTAAATCGTCCATCATATAAAACAGGCAGTAAAGCGATATGTAGGAATAATATGCCATTCTTGTCAGTTTGTATGTTGAAAGTATCTGTGTATATATCATCGGGAATCCTATGGTACACATGAGTTCGACTACGTTGACTACAAGTGCAACTGCCACAACCCCGGCAACCATCGCCAAAAGGCTGTCTTTTTCAGAAACGTCTTTCATCTGCTTCATTATTCTAGATTTCCATTGTTTTGGGAGCGTGAACGAGAGCCCTTTCTGGAAGTAAAAATAATCCTTTATGTTCACAAGCCCCGCAAATACTACCATGACGGCGACTATCCATTTCAATATGGGCACGTACTTGAAAATCGCGAAGAAATTGAACCATGTTGATATGAAAAGGAAGTAGATGACTGCCGATATCATCAAGAATACTCCGCCAATTATGAGCACCTTCTTTCTTGATCCTGTTCCTATGAGGAACACCAGAAGAAAACACAACACGAACATCGCGCATGGGTTGAATCCATCAAGCAGTCCGATTAAGACTGTTATCATCAGCAAGGACATCTCGGAAGTGTCCAATTTACCTATAAACGGCAAACTCAGTATCGAGCTTTCGACTCCGTATTCAATCCCAAAAAACTCTTCGTTTATTAAGTTCTCTATTTCGACCCCTGTAGTTTCATTGTTAGCAAATCCCACTATATATTCATTTTTCACAAACAACATTGGGACGCTAGAATAAGGGGTATCATATAATTCTCTGAACTCGGAAAAGATTTCCGCATTTGATGAATTGTAATAAACCTCATACTTCACTACGGACAGTTCGGGATATCTCTCGCTCAAAGAATCTAGGAATACACTCTCCTGGTAACAATGAGGACATCCATTTCCGTAAAAGAAGTGAACTTCTTTTCCGATGTCTGAAATGACTAAATCCGATGAAAAAGAGAAAACCAAAAGTGAAATCGTGAGAATGACTAGGCAGTTCCTCATTGATATCGTTTGAGATGTCATTCCATCAATTCCCTTTTTTTCACTTCTCCCAGTCATTTTCAAAAGAACGCTTTCACAGCCCACATCAAAGCTATGCCGAATATAAAAATGACAAAGGTCATGAAAGATTGCTTCAGATCTGTGGATTTCTTAAGTTCAGGTATAAGGTCGGATGACGCTATATATATGAATCCCCCTGCTGCAATAGGCAGTAGCATTGGGACGAAACTTGATACACTAGACGACATGACGTATCCAACTATGCCACCCATCACTGCCGTTAGCGCGGTGATGAAATTGAACAGTATCGCCTTTTTCCTCTTCATGCCACTGTGAATCAATACACCAAAATCACCTATCTCCTGAGGAAGCTCATGCGAAGCTATGGCTATGCTCGTAGTTATTCCGAGGTTAACATCAGTAACAAAGGCTGCCGCTATAACCAGTCCGTCTATGAAATTGTGAACAGCATCTCCTATCAGGTTCATGTACCCAAACATTTTCACACGGTGGACCTTACAATTTACATCGTGGCAATGTCTCCAGTGCAGTAGCTTCTCTAACAAAAAGAATATCACAAAACCTACAAGAACGTTGACGAAAAGCGTATTAAGGTCTTCGGGGGAGCATACGACAATGGACTCCGGTATAAGATGAAGGAACGCTCCTCCCATCAAAGCCCCAGCTGAAAGGGAAACTAAAAAGATAACAATCTCTTTCAATGACTTTTCCTTTATCGAAAACGTAATCACGCCTATGAAAGATATGATGCTTATCAGGAACGTGCTTATCAATATATTGACCAAAATCATTTCGACACACTTTATTTTAATTCTTACTACATTATCTTAAAGTTTTCTAAAACAAAAAAATGGGAAAAGTCAATCCTTCAGTTCGTCTATTCTCTTCTTTATGGATTCCATCTCATTTTCAATCAGCTTTAGCTCGTCTTCCAAGATAGCCTTCTCCTGATCCTTTGATAGTTCAGGATAGACGGGGCGTCCATATGAATAGCATCCCCTAAATCCCCTTCCCATTCTTCCGAATCCAGAACCCCTCTTAAATCCTAATCCTCTTCTGCAAGGCCCCATACCGCGGCCTGTCAGCGGACCTTCCCCGAAAGGGCCTGTTCCGTCTCTGTACGTCATACTTTTCACCTTTTTAATTTTAACTAGGTATTTAACAATTCCCTAGTTTCATACCTTTCTTCTTTCCTTTAGCCCTTGGACTTCTTTCCCTTGGACCTTTACCATCTCTATCTGGCATTTTTATTCACCTCTCAATTGTGTGTCATTGCACACAGCATAATAATTATGTGCATATGCTAATATTTAAATATATCGGTTCCTCAATTTCAATAAGTGATATTATGCCAAGACCTGGTAGAGGACGTGGACGGGGAATGGGGTGGAGATGGGCAATGAGAAGAGTAGGACCGGGAAGACCGTTCGGGGAGATCAGACTGTCAGACATCCCTCGTTCGAAGGAGTTCAGACCTTTCCCAATGAAAGACTCTGAACCGGTCGAACTCACCTATCCCGAATACGAAGCTTTCCGTCTCGCAGACAACGAAGGACTGACGCAAGAAGATGTAGCTAAAAGCATGTGTACGTCCAGAGGCACTGTGTGGAGGCTGTTGACTTCCGCTAGGAAGAAAGTCGCTCAGGCGATTACAGAATCAAGGCCACTGTTCATATCCAAAAAAGGGGAAATAGAAAAGGCTTAAGTAATTTACTTTCTGTATGAGTTTTGATTGAAATGGTAGTGGTACGTACAGGACTATCTCCAAATGGAATTACATTCAACATAGAAGATTTAGTCAAATCTTATAATGCTTTGACAGAATATAGCGAAGAGGGAGAAGAGTTGAAAGTCAGCACCGAACTGTCTCCGGACGGAATAAAAATACCATTGAGGCTCATAGAGATGTCCTACGGAAGCGCCTCCGATTCTATCTTTTATGACTTGGATTTTTCAGAATACATAGTATTCTCCGTGTTCTATGGCGACAAACTGAAAATAGGAGAAATTTCTAGAAGAGAAGTAAAGCAAATCATTGGAGACAGGACACCTATCAACACCGTTTACGATGTCGAGCAGAGCATCCATCATGTCTGTTATGATTACATTGACACCAAAAAAAGTGATAGGATAGTCCTCAGCATGGAACATCCAGACAGGCTCACTATGGCAAAATCGATGAGAACTATTTCTATATACAGGGAAAAGCATCCTAGGAGCAAATAGAAACGCTTATATAGTAGTCACCTATCAATAGTAACAGTGATGCCGATGCACATGAGAAAGATCTTGTCTGAGTATGAAAAAGAAGCGTTCGAAGTTAATGGAACTGTTTATGGAACTCTTTACAAATCAGGTTCTAAAGAGATTGTATTTACTAACAAAGGCATGGATTTATTTAACTCTATTTTTTCAATTGAAGGACTGATTGAGAAGTCAGCCGATTACGACGAATCCGAGATCCTTGTAGGAGAAGGCGAATTCGATAAGGTATACAAATTCGATGCCTCCATGGTTGTAAAGAGATATTCGCCAGAATCAAGGGAAAACGGGATAACTCAATTGAAAAGGCTGGCGTATCTGGACATCAGACTAGCTGAAGAAGGCATCCAAAATACCAAAGTTCCTGAACTTTACTTCGCAACCAGGGGAAAACTATGCATGGAGTACATCAAAGGAACCACGTGGATTGAACTGATGAATACTGAAAAGAATGATGATTTAATGGAACAGTTTGCCGATAGCGGAGCAATGGAATTTCTAAGCATGGAATCTCTGAAGGGTAACGCGGAGACCAAGCTAGACAACATAATCGTCAGAGAGTTCGACGGTAAATATGAATTCGTGCTCGTAGACCAGTGATTTTCTAACAAAAGATTTATCTGTGCCTTTTGTATTACTTTTAGTTATTGACGGGCCGATAGATCAATTGGCAGATCGCTTCCCTTGCACGGAAGAGGCTCCGGGTTCGACTCCCGGTCGGTCCACTAATCAACATAGATGATGAATTCCATGGAATACATGTTCGTTTTTGGCAAGAACCCTGTACTCTCAGCGGCAGAAATTATCTCTTACATGCGATACAGAAACCACGCTGTGACATACAAATTCTTGAAGAATGCTGCATTAGTGTCATCGAAAGAAAGATTGGATGCAAAAAAAATCATCGAAGACCTCGGAGGGACGTTGAAGGTATGTGAATTGGTGTATTCGGGAAAGCCAGAAGGTGTCGAGTTCGAAAAACTTCTTGAACCCAATTCCGACAAAATCAGGTTCGGAGTGAGTGCATATTCGGATATCAGACCACCGAAATTACTCTGGGACGACTTCACCAATAGGTTGAAGAAATATATAAAAAACAATTCATTGAAATTTATCAACGTTCCGGCCAAAAACTGTTACGGCGGGTATTGCGTACAGTACACGGATTACCTGAACAAGATAGAGAAACGCGGAGGAACTGAGATAATCGTTTATGAAACCAGTGACATACTGTATGCGGCCAGACCGCTGTCAACTCACGACCCGTTTGAATTCAGAAAGAGAGACGTAGGCAGGCCTGCCCAAAGAACCATCTATTCTATACCGCCTAGACTGGCCAAGACACTCGTAAACTTGTCCGGAGCGAAACCCGGAGACACCGTCCTGGATCCGTTCTGCGGCATAGGTACCATAATCCAGGAATCTTTCCTTATGGGAATAAATTCGGTCGGCGTGGACTCTGACGAGAGCTGCATAAAGGCGGCAGACAAGAACATGGCTTGGATAAGAAAGAGGAACAAATCTTCCGCCAAAGTGTCACTGAAAATTGGGAACGCGAGAAAAATGTCTTCCATGATGCCAAACGGAAGCATAGATGCGATAGCGACCGAACCGTTCCTCGGACCTCCTTTGAAAAAGAAGCCGTCGAGGAGACATGCTGAAAGTATACTGTCAAGTGTCAGATACATATACATGGATTTTCTCAAGGAAGCGCACAAACTACTCAGAGACGGAAAACTAGTCAGCGTAGTATCTCCGAATTTCGCCATTCCCAATGGAAACAAAATAAGGTTGGACGTGTGGAGAATTGCAGATTCGTGCGGATTTGAAATACTGAAACCGCTGAGAGGGTCCGGCGTGAAAGAATGGGAAGGGTTGATATCAGTAATAGACGCGGAAGAGAGGCACAAAACGAGAAGGGAGATATTCGTGCTGAGAAAGGTCTGAATGCATCATATTTTTATCTTACTATATAGGACAATTAATCAGGTTCAATGAAAGAACATTGCATATTTTGTGATGAAGATTTCGACACAAGAGCATTGCTGGAAAAACATGTTGAAGATGCCCACAACATGGTCCGCGGAAGACTGAAAATATAATCCGATGAGTAAAAAAAGACTTTACAGCGACACACGACTAGGCCAATCTGCATGTTTCTCTTCAAAGCCTAGGGCTGCGATATCTTTTTAAATGAGTAGCTCCATATTACTGATTGTCGGTGTCGCTATGCAAGAATAAAACGCTCAGCATTTGCTGTCCCTAGCGATGAGCGTGTCGATTTCTGATTTGATGATGATAAGGACACCTTGCGATGCTAGGCGATGGCGACCGTGTAAAAACGGTATGAGCGGATTATATAGCATAGAAGACACGGACGACATATGCAAATCCCGATTGAACCTCGGGGTTGAAGAGTTGAGGCTGTGACTAAAGGACTTAGTCTGACGCCATATCCCAAACACAAATGGACCTTCCGAAAGGGAGTGTGTTTTTGGCGTGTGAAGATCGAACTGTCTAAATGAGCCGTTATAATGATACTATCACAGGACCAAACTAGTCAAGGAGGTTTAGGCAAAATTACCCCGGTTGGTGGATGACTAGGCTTCGTTAGCTGATGAAGGTCGTGGCAAGCTGCGATAAGCCCAGGTTAGCCGCATGCAGGCATTGACCCTGGGATCACCGAATGCGAATCGCTGCCTTCGGGCAGATGCGTGAGCATCAGGAATCTGCTGAACTGAAGCATCTCAGTAAGCAGAAGAAGAGAAAGCAATAGCGATTCCGCTAGTAACGGCGAGTGAAAGCGGATCAGGGCAAACCGAACTTGCTGCGTAAGCAGCTAAGGCTGTGGTGTTTGGACTCGTGTCTTCCCTAACCTGACGATTTGAAGTCCGCTGGAATGCGGCGCGAGAAAGGGTGATAGCCCCGTAGAGGAAGTCAGGAAGGGAAATGGCGAGTATCCAGAGTACTGCTCCTTGGATATGGAGTAGGAATACGGGTGGCATTAACATCCAACCCTAAATACTAACGAAGTCCGATAGCGAACTAGTATGATGACAGAAAGTTGAAAAGCATCGCGAAAGCGAGGTGAAAAGACCCTGAAACCAATCGGGTAAAGTCTGTAACGGCGCGGAAGGTGCGCCTTGGAAGGAACATCGCGTGAGCGATAAGTACGACTTGGCGTTTACAGTGTCGTTACGTTCGTTTTGGAACACGAGGCAGGGAGTTTGTTTCAGTAGTGAGGTTAACTGGTTTTCGCCAGGTATCCGCAGCGAAAGCAACAAGCCCGTAGCGTGCTAGACACGTATGGGGCGTGGTATAAAAGTGCCAGAAATTACTGGGACAAGACCCGAAACCGGTCGATCTATTCCTGGCCAGGCTGAAGCCCTTCGAAAGGGGGGTGGAGGGCCGAACCGATGCTGAGTATCAATTCGCTCGGGTGAGCTGGGAATAGGGGTGAAAAGCCTAACGAGACCGGTGATAGCTGGTTCCTCTCGAAATGCATCTCAGTGCAGCCTGGCTGGAGGTATGTAACGGGGTAGAGATACTGATTGGGCAGTCAAGGGGCGAAAGCCTCAGCTGTCCTGTCAAACTCCGAATCTGTTGCAACCGAAGAAGGCCGGAGTGCGGGTTGCCGGGGAAAGCCCGGTACCCGAGAGGGAAACAACCCTGACTGAGGTTAAGGTCTCTAAATGCAAGTTAAGTGGCAAAGGGAGTCTGACTCCTAACACAATAGGACTGTAGGCTTAGAAGTCGCCACCAGTTAATAAGTGTGTAACAACTTACCTATCTAGGTGTCAGGCCCTGAAAATGGACGAGACTAAACTTGCTACCGATACCCCAGGTTTCCATGTTGTACATGGTTTCGGTAGAGAGGCGTCCTACGCGGGTGGAAGTAGGGGCGTGAGTTCCTATGGACCTCGTAGGATTGAGAATCCTGCTAAAAGTAACAGCAGCAGTTAGGTGAGAATCCTAACCGCCTAAAGGGTGCGGGTTTGCCAGCAATGTTCATCAGCTGGCAGTTAGCCGATCCTAACCCACCCCTTAATCGGAGTTGGGGAAAGGGAAGCAGGTTAATATTCCTGCGCCATGGAGATACGTGCGGCAACGCAAGGACGAATTCCTAACGCTTCCGGATAGGTCGACGCAAGTAGACCGCTTAATCCAATGGAGTCTCGTAACGAGGAGAATTTGGTGAATGCGGGAGAGCTCCGTGCATGCGGAGTTTGGCCGATTCCAGGAGCCCGTGAAAAGGGAATTCGTAAGGACTCTTCATGTTCGTACTCAGATCCGTCACAGGTACCCTTGCTGAGAAGGCAATGGTGTCTTGGGACAACTCAATTTAGGGAACTCGGCAAATTAGTGGTGTATCTTAGGTACAAGCCATGCCTGTAGCTTCGCAAGGAGCGGCAGGTCTCAGTAACTAGGAGGGGACGACTGTTTAACAAAAACATAGGGGACTGCGAATGCGAAAGCACTAGTACAGTCCCTGATGCCTGCCCAGTACCGGTGTGTCAAAACCTGTTTCAACAGGTCCAAGCCCCGGTAAACGGCGGCGGTAACTCTGACCGTCGTAAAGTAGCGTAATCCCTTGTCGTTTAATTGACGACCCGCTTGAATGGCTTAACGATCTCCTCACTGTCCCAAATTGAGACCCAGTGAAATTGCCTTTCCGGAGAATTGGCCGGAGACCTCCAGTGGGAAACGTAGACCCCGTGGAGCTTTACTGCAGCTTGATGCTGTGATTCGGTTTTGACTGTATAGAGTAGTTAGTACTCGTTATCAGGCTTAGTCGCCAGACAAAAGCCGAGAGGAAAGTGTAACACTAGCTTTTCAAAAACGAATTACTTACCCTTCGGGGGACACCATCAGGTGGGCAGTTCGGCTGGGGCGGTACTCCCTTGACAACGGATCAAGGGAGCCCTAAGATCAGCTCATCGAGGTCACGATTGAAAGCGGTAGTGATTAAACCGCTCCAGAGTGACTGTGCAGAAAAATCGGACTTAAAGCATCCGATGCACAGAATGAACATTTTGGGAGTAGCTAATGAGTCGCATTCAATCGCCTCAAAGAAATCTCGAGTAGAGTGTAAGCGTAAAAGCTGGTCTGACCGGATTTTGCAAAGCAAGAAATCCGGCCGCGAAAGCGAGGGCTAGCGAGACGTCAGATTGGCCTTAATGGCTGCTGGCGGTGTCAGAAAAGCTACCCCGGGGATAATGGGCCCGTGGCCTCCGAAAGTTCATATTGACGAGGCTCGTTGGTGCGTCGTTGTCGGCTCCCCCTTACCTGGCTGTGCACAAGCAGCCAAGGGTACAGGTGTCCACTGGTTAAAAGGGGACGTTAGCTGGGTTCAGAACGTCGTGAGACAGTTCGGTTGCTATCTACTGGAGGTGTTGGTTACCTGACTGGAAGGAAGGAAAAGTACGAAAGGAACATCCTTCCGTGGCCTCTGGTCTACCGGTTGTACATTGCAACGCCGGGCAGCTACGCCATATTGGATAAGAGCTGAAGGCATCTAAGCTCGAAGTCATCCGGAAAAAGAGGTAGCCGTTCGCAGACCTGATCCGCAAGGACCGGGAATGTGACGAGGGCTCTTATAGACGATAAGGTCGATAGAGTAGGGGTGTAAGATGGGAGGATTCGTCCGACCATTTCAGCCCGCTACTACTAATAGCCCGAGTTTGCCTAAACCTTGATAAATAGTTTGGTCCTGTGATAGTCTCAATTTTATTTTTCATTGACCTGAAAAGCGCTGAGCTGTTCACTTCTATTGGAAAGTGTTTGAACATGGAAAGAGAACTGAAGAAAGATGAGGAAGGCTTCGACACGGAGCCGGAATTCGGCATAAAGCCGCTCAAGTTGACGAACAAAAAGGAAACAATCAGTGGTAAGTATTCCAGAAAGGATTCCAAGACTGTCAAGAGTAAGAAAAAAATTGACAGAAGACTCAGGAAAGAGTTGCTGAAGAACTACGGATTTTCAGTGGACAACTAAATATTAAATTCTAGCCTCTATAATGGAGATTATGGATTACAAGTCCGCCTTGAAGGAAAAGATATATCATTCCTTGAGAAAACTTCCCAGGAAAAGAGTTGCTGTCTCCTTTTCGGGAGGCGTAGACAGCTCTGTGATAGCAAAGATGTGCAAGGACATCGGGAAGGATGTGGAACTGTACACGGTTTCTTTTGATAGCGAGAGCGATATAAAGACCGCCAAGAAGGCTGCGAACGAGCTGGGTCTGCCAATAATATACCTGTCAGTAGGGCTCGATGAACTTGAATGCACGTTGAAGAAGGTCCTGTCCATGATAAGTTACAGGAAACTGGCTGGACTCAATACTTCCATAGGTTTTTATCACGTAATGGAGATGGTCGCCAAAAACAACGTAGACCTGCTCATATCAGCAAACGGTTCTGACGAACTGTTCTGCGGATACAACAGATACAAAGAACTGTATCCCGACAATGACGAGATAAAGAAGTACATGCTAGAGATACTCAGAATAGCAAACCACGACATGAACCAGGTGAGAATCATAGGCAAGAAATTCGGCGTGGAATATAAAGTCCCGCTGCTGGACGATGACGTGGTCAGCTTTTCTATGGATATACCGCTCAAGCTGAAAATAAAATCCAGAAAGGACGAACTCAGGAAACACATATTGAGAGACATCGCACGTGACATCGGACTGTCTGAAGAGATATCGATGAAGCCTAAAAAAGCATTCCAGTACAGTTCGGGTGTGATGAAAGGGATCAGAAAACTGGCCAAAAGAAACGGATTCACTAAGAACTCTGAAATGGCGAAAGGTTTCGAAAGCGAACTGGAAGCTTACATAGAACACCTCAAGGACGAACTCAGGAAACAAGGTGAACTGATTGTCTGAAATCAAGGCATCGCACGTCCGAGAGATAATAGAAAGGATGATGGAAAGGGACGATATCACGGGAAAATCAACATGGAATATAACAAAAGATGTATGCAAAAAATATTCCTTGGACAATATGCCAACCAAAGTGCAGATACTGAACTTGTGTAACGAGAAGGAAAAGAACAAGCTAAAAAAAGTACTTACTACAAAACCTGTAAGGTCTTCATCAGGGGTATCGGTTATAACAATTGTTCCTGAACCTGCAGACTGTCCGGGGAAGTGCATATACTGTCCCAAAGGAGAGAATTCTCCTCAAAGTTATATAGGAACGGAGCCGGCAATAATGAGAGCTAGGCACAACGACTACGACCCGTACAAACAAGTGAGGAACAGACTAGAACAGTACAAAATGATGGGACATTCAACAGACAAAATACAGCTAATAATCCTCGGTGGCACGTTCCTGTCGCTGGAAAAGAAATACAAGGAAAATTTCATAAGAAAAATGTTTGATGCGTTGAATGAAACGGATTCTGAAAACCTCAAAGAAGCTAAAACACTGAATGAAACCGCTAAACACAGATGCATAGGACTGGTAATAGAAACCAGGCCCGATTTCTGCAAGGAATCACACGTAAACGAGATGATAGAATACGGGACTACTATGGTGGAAATCGGGGTACAATCAATCTACCCAGAAATTTTGGAAAACGTAGAAAGGAACCACAGTATCGAGGATGTCAAAGATGCGACACGCATCTCCAAGGACTCTGGATTGAAGGTCAATTATCACATGATGCCTGGACTACCGGGAGTGAGCAGGGACATGGACATCGAACAATTCAGGAAACTATTCCTTGACGATGCTTTTAAGCCAGATGCTTTGAAAATCTATCCGACCCTCGTAATCAAAGGGACGAAGTTGTATGATATGTGGCAGAAAGGAGAATATTCGGCGCTGCCGACAGAAGAAGCTGTCGACATAGTATCAGAATCAATGAGATACATCCCTAAATATTGCAGGATAATGAGAATGCAGAGGACTATGAGCGCAGATGAGATAGAAGCTGGTGTGGAAAAGAGCAATTTCAGGGAACTTGTGGAGGATGAAACAAAAAAGAAAGGAATTCACATCGAAGAGATAAGATACAGGGAAATAGGCAAAAAATTCGGAAAACTGAAAAATGACCATATAGAAATTTTCAGAATCGACTATGCCGCATCGGGAGGGAAAGAAGTTTTCCTTAGTTTTGAAGACTGTAAGAACGGCACAATATCAGGATTCATAAGAATCAGATTCAGTGAAAATTCTCCCAGAAAAGAAATAACTGGGAGCACAGCTATGATAAGGGAGCTTCACGTATACGGTCCGACTATACCAATAGGGAATTCCGAGGAAGGTGCTATTCAGCATAGGGGACTCGGCAGGAAACTTCTTGAGGAAGCGGAATATATCGCAAAGCACGAATTCAAGAAAACAAAGATGATTGTGATAAGCGGCGTTGGAGTTAGGGAATATTACAGAAAGCACGGTTACGAAAGCGATGGCCCGTACATGTCAAAGCAATTATGACTTATTATTGGAATTGACCAATTAGTATCATGAGATTCTTTGTACTACTACTAATGTCACTTTTTCTCCTCGCGCTCTTTTTCATAATTACCAATACGGACCTGATTCATTCCCCTCAAGAAAGTCCAACTACGACCACGCTACCGTCACAGAACAACTCAGCCAACGGTACGGTGGATTACAGCGATAACGAAATCATTGCTCATCCGAAATGATGTCGCCGCGCATTATCAAGATTAAACCTATGGTCATCACTGCGGCAGATACCAATCCCAGGCTACCGGGGAAGAAATAGTTCAGCATGAACCCGCCTATGAGAGGGCCAAATATCTGTGCTATGCTCCCTAGAGAGTTCGCGACCCCGAGGACGGACCCCTGATTTTCCTGTGACACGGATTTTGATATGTCGCTGTACATTATTGGTCTCGTCACTCCAGAACCGAATGAGAAGAACGTGGCCAGTATCAATACGCTTTCCCAGCTATTGACAAACATCGATCCCACCATTCCTATTATTATGGAAGCGACTCCAGCGTATTTGATTCGTTTCTCATCAAAAAAGTCCAGAAGTTTAGGGAGCAATCCTCCTCGCAGTATTATGCTTATCAGACCTATGTAAGCCAAGACGTAACCGACACCGACCGAGTCGAGTCCAATTTGTCTCTCGGCATATAGTGCGAAAGTGCTAACCCATATGACATGCGATAGCAAGTAACTGAAAAGCTGAACGAGTTTTGGTGAAATTTCCTTGTTTCTGAAATATCTCCTGAAATCGTCGAAATTAAATATGCTTAAATCCAGTTTAAACCCCTTTTTCCGTTTGACCGTCTCAGGAAGCAGAAACATCGTTATAAGTATTGTGATGAACGATACTCCGGCAGCTATGAATGCGGGTATGGAAAAATCTATGCCTGACAGAAAACCTCCTATCCCCGGACCTATCAAGAATCCGATACCGAACGCAACTCCGCTAAGACTGAATATCTTGGTCCTGTCCTCTGGCGAGGATATGTCTGAAAGATATGCCTGGGCTATTGTATAATTGCTTCCCAATAGTCCGTCGACTATCCTTGAGACAAATATCATCCATATGGAATTCGAGAATCCCAGTATCACGAAACTCAGGAAAGTTGAAAACTGCGACAGTACCAGCATGGGTTTTCTTCCGTACTGGTCACTCAATCTTCCCATTATAGGAGCCGATAAGAACTGGAAGAACGAGAAAGATGTAAGTATCATTCCTATCATTATAGGACTTGCGCCGAATTGCTGCGCATAGAACGGTAGAAAAGGAAGTACAAGCGAGAATCCTAATACTTCAGTTATCATTATGAGAAGGATAGTTATGTATTCTCTTTTCCATTCCATCTTAATATCAAAGAATCCTTTCTATTTATTTTTTACCGTTTACATGAGATAGAACCCTATGAGAAATCCGTTAAACATGCATATCGACTGTATCACGACAGTCGACCAGTATTTTCCAAGAACTTCCTTGCTTATCATTCCTATATTGAAAGACAGAATGTAATAATTCTGGAGCGCTCCCGATACCAATCCCATGATTATGGACAGCGGATATATGAGAGAACTTTTCCTGTTCAGCAGAATCTGAAAAAACATTCCACAAATTCCGTAAAGGATATACAACCAGAGTATATTGACTGACATCATAAAAATGTATACCCCGACTTAAATGAATTATTTCCATTTGTGCCTAGGATTCCTTGGGATGATTATACATGCCAGTATGTATATCAAAATACCTGTACCGTGCAGCAGCACCAATCCTGCCCACAACAATCTCACTAAGACCGGGTCCACATAGAAATATTCAGCAAAGCCACCGCATACTCCACCCAATATCCTATCCTTACCTGACCTGTAAAGCCTTTTTGGTTTCTGTTTCTTGTCCATGAGTTAATTATTGGAGTTTTTGGTATTAAATGTTTTAAGAAAAATAATAAGCAGGTCAAGGCAGAAATCGGAATTCAGCCCGACCTTGTAAATCTAATCAATCAATAGTCATCTTTTCCTTCCAGATTTCTTCGTGGATGGTCTCTTAGTAGACTTCTTTACTGGTTTCCTTTTCGTCGCCTTTCTCTTGGCGACTTTCTTGGATGTTTTCTTTCTTGAAGGCATTTGCTTTGTGGTCTTTCTCTTCAGCTTCCCGCTGACTTTTGACCTTATCCTCTGGATGCTTTTGGCATTCTTTCCTTTGTAGTTTTTCTTCAGCAAGAATACCAGTATCGTCCAGATTATCAAATCCATTGCCAAATGTGACCAGATTATTTCCCTTTCAGCGCCTGGATAGACTATCTGTCTAATCCATGGCAACGGGTGTCCGTGATACGAGACTCCGACTATGGGTATCGACACGAACTGTACGTCAGGAAATTCTCCTATCACATAGCTATTGATCAAGAAAGAGCTCACTAAGGTTATCAGCAGTCCTAAGACTATTGAATATACTAGCAACTTCTTGTCATATTTCATACAGTTAATTGGGTTTTCATCGGTTTAAAAATTATTAGAAAGTAAGAATGAAAACAAAAACAAAAAAAAGTCTAAACCTGTCTTGTTTCATCCAAATATTTATTCGTCGTATTCATCATCGGATTCTTCTTCGTCGTCTTCGTCTTCTTCTTCATCGTCCCAAGACATTGTTTTCACCTCACTTGATATGAATAAAAAAGTATTAAAACAAAGGTCTACCCAATCGTCGGATCGAGTCTGTCAGATTATTTCTTTGAACCTTTTTTCTTCTTCTTTGCCAATGTTTTCACCTCCTTACGACGTCATAAGGTCTATCAATATATTTCTAATAAACAATCCCAGAAAACGTTTCGTCGTCATGTTATGATACAAAATTAGTTATTTTTTTTGATGTTAATTTTAACTAATTCATTTATTATGACTGATTACTATTTAAAGATGTTTCATTTTATTTGCTTCAGAGTTCTTATCCCAACCAATTCAAAATAATTTATCTCTTCGCCTTCTATTATCTTACCTTTCAGTTCCTCAGGTATGTCAAGTTCGAACACCTCGTATGTCTGCGTGTCCATCAGCTGCGCTCGATTTCCGTTTATCGAAAGTACCTGAGCTGAGTTCTTGTTTATTATCGGCACGTCGACGTTGTCGCTTGACGGTTTCACTACACTCTTCTTCTTACCGTCCAACAGTCCGGTAGCGTCCACTCTGACTTTAGCCGCTCCGTGTTTTCCGGAAGTCGACCTTGACACCTTGGTTATTCTGCAAGGGACGTCATCAATAAGTATGAAACCATTATCTTTCAGTTTGTTCATGCTGACATTAGTTTTCATTTTATAACCTCCAATCATCTTTTTTCAATTCTGGTGACCAGCTTTATGTCGTCTCCCTTCACAGTCACCCTGTTCGCATGCCTCGCGGCAATGACAGCGTCCATGGACACTTTATCAATCATTTCCAAGAGTATGCTCTTCATCTCTTCCACAGCGTCCGCTGACACTCTTTCAGCACCAGCATTCTTCATGACCCGTTCAATGGGACTTGAGGGAAAATCTTTGACCAATCAATCCACCTTTAATCTATTACTCCTCAAGACTTTTTATTTCTTTGTAATGCTGATTTATAGTTCATGAAGCATTAGCCGATGTACTGTCATAGAAAGATTTAAATAGCTTTCGCTGCATAGTTAAATAAGTTTCAACTTAAGTTTCACTCTAAAGTGATGAAATTAATTGGTGATTGTTGAATGGCAGCTAAAGGAAAGACAAGCTCTAAGAAAACCGCAAACATCAAAAAGGCAACTTCTAAGAAGTCGACGAAGACCAAAAAGAGCCCGAAAACGGCGACTGGAAAAACTAAAAAAGCAACAAAAACCAAAGAGACTGTTATGAAATCCGAGAAAACAGCCGTAAAACCCATGGCTGCCTCTAAGAGAGCGGGAGAACCTGTATGTCCGGACTGCGGATCTGCCAAGATAATCGAGGATGCTTCCAGAGGTGAAAGGTACTGCGCCAAATGCGGTTCCATAATCAAGGAAGACATAGTGGACCTCGGCCAGGAATGGAGGGCATTCGACAGCGAACAGATGGGAAGGAGAGCTAGAGGAGGCGCTCCGCTGACATTCACCAAGCACGACAAGGGAATGACCACTGAGATAGGAAAGGGCTTAGGGGAACTATACAAAGTCCCGGCCAAGAAGAGAGCGCAATATTACAGGTTGACAAAATGGCACAAAAGGCTCATAAAGTCAAAGGACAGGAACCTATCTTTCGCATTGTCCGAATTGCAAAGAATAGTTTCATTTTTGAATCTGCCTAGACCCGTACACGAAAGGATAGCTAGGTACTACGAACAGGCCGTAAACAAAGGCCTCGTACGCGGTAGAAGCATAGAATCTGTAGTGGCGGCCATAACATATGCAGTCTCAAGGGAATTCAATTCCCCAAGGACTTTGGAAGAGATATCCGAATCCAGTGGAGTCGAGAAGAGGGAAATCGGAAGAACTTATAGGTATATCGCAAGAGAACTTAACATAAGGATACTCCCAGCTGATCCTGTCACATACGTCCCCAGATTCTGTTCGATGCTGGGCTTAAGCGACAAGGTGCAAGCAAGATCGATAGATATACTCAAGAAAGCCAAGAAATTTGACATAACTTCAGGCAAGGGACCCACAGGCGTATCAGCCGCTGCCATCTATGTGGCATGTGTCCTTGAAAGTGAGAAGAGAACCCAAAGGGAAGTCGCGGACATAGTGGGCGTGACTGAAGTCACGATAAGAAACAGATACAAGGAACTTATCGAGAAGCTGGGAATCGTCGATGAAGTCGAAATGAAAGCCAAGGAAGATTAAATCCTGCTTTCCGTTTTCTCTAGTCTTCTTGTTCAGATCCCTTTTCCTTTAGAATTTTAGCCAAATCTCTGATCATCTTCCTTATGAGTTCCCTCATATCGTAGATGTCCTTTTCAGGTATGTCCTTTATCTTACTCTTGTCTGTCTTCACTGAAGTGTTCAAGTCCTCGACTTTCTTCCACACGTCCCAATAATAACCTTCTATCAGCCTGTTGTCTATGAACTCCTTTTTGAAAGACAGTGGCACATCGGCGTCTTCGTCGGGCATCTTCTTCAGGCTCTTCAGCGAAGTTATAGCCGCTTTATGCATGACTTCCTGAGTCCTCTCGAGAATCTTCTCCTTCTTCCTCAACTCAAGCGCCCCCAACAACCCGAACATCTTCTCAACGTACTTCTCTGACTTCTCAAGCCATTCGTCCACGAACTCCCCCTTCACTTCCATTATTTCTTTGTGTTCTATTTTCTTCCTGATTTCGATTATGTCCTTCAGCCATTCAGCATATTCTCCATCCACTATCCCAGGTTCCACAAGGTACTTCTTGACTTCATCATATGCCTTGTTCGGGACTGGAGGTGGAAGCCCCATGAACATCATAACAGCCTGAGTCGTATTCAGCATAGCATAATAGCAATCCTCCGCGAGCATAAGGAGTTTCACGGTCTTGGCTCGCATTATTTTTTTCGGAGCCCCCTCCATGTAGCTCTCTATGGCTTCCCTGGTCGAGGGTATCTTGCCCATCTTCAACAATCGCTTTATCGGCATGAAAAACCCAGCGTCATAAATCGGCATGCCTTCCTTTATGAAATTGTAGATTATCGGATGACATACTCTGGCATAATCCCAGAACTCCGTAAGCGTATAGCTCGGCTGGATTGACAGGGCTTTCGACTTCGAGACCTCCTTGGCAATCCTGTCCAATTCAGAATCTATTTCATCATGTTTCTGTCTCGTGAAACCTTCTGCGGTGTCATCTATGACTACAAAAACGTCTATATCGCTCTTAGTCTTGAACTCGTCCCTTGCGACCGATCCCATCACAACGACGCACTTTATCAGCTTACCATACTTGTCAAGAACCCTCTTAGTGAATTTCTTGACTTCAGACAGCCTCTCTTTCCTAGCCTCGTCCTTCTTTGTCGGACGCATCTTCTTTGGCATCTTTTTTGTCTTCTCCTTTGCTGGCATTCATTCACCCGTTATGTCTTTTGGAAGCATTTCGTTCATCCTCGACACTATGTCTTTGGACAGCGTCAACGCATCGTCCAGATATTTCCCGTCAATATTCTTTATCTTCTTATGGTCTATATCTTTCCAAAGCTTATTCAATTTTTTGAATTTGCTTACATACGACTTCTCCAGCTTCTTCTCCTTTACGAGTCTCTTTAGGAAATCCGGAACCGCCTTCGCGTCCGGTTGTTCATTATAATAATGCATGGCCACCGCCTGGCAGACATCAAGAGAAGCGTATCTCAACTCAAACACCAGTGCCTTGATGTCCATTTCTATCTTCTTCATCCTGACGCTTGCCGCTTTGGACTTGAGCTTGATCGTCTCTTCGCTTGGTGGTAGAAGTCCCATTTCAAGCATCTTCTTCACTGGCTTGATGAAACCAGTATCATATACTGGAAGGCTGTACCTCAGAAAATTGACAAGTTCTGGACTTCCCATTTTCATCCACTGCCAGAACTCCGTGAGTTTCGTGGTCTGTACATGAAGATCTTTCAGTTCGTGCGCGACCAACTGTATGTTCATTGAGACCCGTTCGAAATCACTGGTGCTTTTTGTCGCAGTGTCATCAAGCACGACCCACACATCCACGTCCGAACTCTTTTTCATTGTGTTTTTAGCGGCGGACCCGAATATAAGGACAGATTTCACCACATCTCCATATTGCTGCCTGATTACGTTGGTGAATTTCACCACTCTTGACATCATCTCCTTCTTTGAAACCTCCCCGTCTTCCTGAGGTATATTCCTCTCCTTCACAAGCTTGGTATCCTCCAACTCGTTCTCCAGAGACTGCAATGTTCTTT
>CAYRSQ010000011.1:0-20635 GCA_964427055.1 uncultured archaeon | reverse complement strand
CTTAGCCGTGGCGATTCGACTGAATACACCGGTATTGGCGCCCAGGTCCCAGACGGTGCGTGGGTTACTTTCACTGAGATATTCTTCCACCAGTCGTTGCTTGTGATTCATGGCTTCTGTAGAATAGTTTGTGTCTTCGTAGTAATTGGACCATTCTGTGCCGGCAGGCTGCCATTGCATTTCAGTGATGGCTGATTCGAGGTGATGCATCAGAGCAGTTAGGGCGTGTTTGGTCACTTTTCCTTTGGACATGCCGGGATTGGGGGACACGATACCGAATTCTGGCGAATTCGGGTCACGTCTACCAATCCCATATCCCCCATAGCGTTTTTGCGCTTTTGCATGCAGATGGATGTGCGACAAAAGTGCGGGTTTAAACCAAGTCGAAATCGGAAGCAGCCCGCTGGCGAGATCCAGGGGAAGGCCGTCTATGTATATCCGCATGAGTTGACCGAGCCGGACATCGCGGGATGCCATCAGTGAAAGCGGCGCCAGAAAATGCTGGCAAAATTGACGATAGGCGACCCATGGCTGATTTGCTTTGTAGCTTTCGAAGGAAAGCGTGTCTATTAGAAGGGGAACGCCCTTGTGAAATTGTACATTGTAGCCGCTCGCATCTTTCAGGACCATACCGTGATCGAGGGCCTGTTTCTGGATTTTTATTGTCGTCAGCGCCGCGTCCTGCAATTGGCTGAAACACCATTCGTAGGGATAGGAAATAAAGGGAACGCGCTCCGGTTTGATGATTTTATAGTTATCCTCTATGCTTTCAGGGAAATGTTCGATTGTACCGGGATCGATCTCCCGGTGGGGAATCAGCAAACCATCTTCAACGAGTTTGTTGTACAAACCCGAACGAATTAAATGGTCGTAATGTTGCTGATAGCGGCGGCTGACGGATCTGAAGAGCGTGCCGTTCTCGATAAAGAGAAAACCACTCGGATCTCTGAAAGAGCTGGAGATGCGGTTGTTTGCTGGGGTCATTTTTCCCGTTTCTTGGAGAACCGATTGATGACGAAATCCTTGATTTTCTGCCAGTAAATTTTAATGGTAAATAGTCCGCCGATAAAGACAGCAACCAAGACTTGAAAAATATAGCTTCCCGTGCCGGGATCCAGGTAGGCGAAGGCATTTTGGAGAAAAAATATTTGCACAACGATGGTTAAAATTAAACTGTAGAAGAAGTTTCTAATTCCTTGCTGTTTCATGTGTGTAGCTACCCTCCTTTAACCTAACTTCGACTTTTTCACCGCAGACGCACATCCAGCCGATCTTTCTGGCGGGATTCCCGACCATGAGGGCATGGTCAGGGACATCTTTTGTGATGCCCGCCCCGGCTATCGTTCACTTCTTGAGTTCGCATCGATTACCACCCCGATACGTACTCGTCTCTACTGGCAATTATAACTTGTCTTGTCGTGAATATGGCATAGTTTATGGGGGAAAGATCCTGGTCCTGTCGAGCTTTCCCCAACCAGATCTGCATCAATTAATTGGCTGAATTGGACCTATATATTTTTTAGCTACAACAATATTGTCAAACCAAACTTTACTAACATGACCGGAAGGGACATTCGGCATATAAAGTGCGGCCCATATATAATTAATTGCTAAATTCTCTATATTTCTCCACCTGAACCCTTCAAACGATTCGTTGCTATTTTCATCTGGAGACCACCACCCTCCTCCCCATTGCCCTTTGGGAAAACCTGGACCGAAATGACTTACGACCTGATTGCCCCTGCGCCAGAGTCTGCCGTCAATCCAGAATGCCTGTTCTCCATTAGATGCATCCAAGGGATTATTCATTTTAACCATCAATTCTATACAAATCCATTTCCCTCGTTCGACCGAAGGCCCCCTTCCTCCCGGTAGAAAAGACGTACCCCAATATTTCCCATCACCGTGAACATGCATGTCCTGCCAATAAGTATAAAAATCCCATCGCCATTTATTACCAGATGTCTCAACCCCAGCTGAAAAGCGGTCACTCCCATCCGGTCTTGTTCCTGAGCCACCTTGAAGCCAAGGTGTTGGGGGATTGTATCCACCCAAAGCGAATAAATGTGAGATCGGAGCACAATCGGAATCAATCTTTATGTAAAACCTAGCAAAAAGACACTCGAAACCTGGTAAAAGCCGTCGGTAAAGACCGCCCCCTGAACCCTTACCACCAATATGAGTCATAAGAAGGGAACTCTCATCTGCACTGTTTTTAGGCACATCTGGTGAAAGATGCATAATATCTTTGCCTGACACATCATCCCACGACTTAAATATTTTGCTAAGGGTTATTGGTTTCAAGGCGTTTGATTGCATCCCCTTGATAAATTTCTCAACAAAAATAACATCAGGATCGTTTTCGATATTCTTATCTCCAGGATACTTAGCCGCAATACCACTAAGTCCCTCTGGGAGCGAACTCTGCCTTGTTAAATTCTGAGTAGAGATTGAAATACGAAGATTCATCGGTGGGCGAACCGGTTGGATAGTTTTCCGTTTGCTTTCACCATTTGCTACATTGGCATATCCTAAGTTGATTACCATACAGGTAAGAAATACAACCTTTACGCTAAAACACCATACTGACCGTAAATTATGAATTCTCATTATTGGCCTTTTTCCCTTTGCTTGGTAGTTGTCCTGGCTTCAACAACAAAATATAAATGGTAATTGATCCTGTTTTGGCACCTATGATAAGGGTGCCACATGGATTTAAGTATTTATTATAATTTAATAAGTAGTTATGAGCAAAGCATATCGGTATCTGTCAAGAAAATGCTTGAAAAATAGACACCGATTGTGCCCCCGCTGTCGGCATCGGAAAAAATACACACTGAAGGATGGACACTACCGTTGTACTAAGTGTAAATATACGTATCATGTTCCGGGTCGTTGGATCAATCATGGTCGTTTAACCTGCATACATAGAGACCTTTTCGCTGAAAAAGTAGCTTGTTTAAATTTGGGGTTTAGCGGATAGGTTTACACGTTCAAGATCACCGCATGACTTTTTGCAATTTTGCTAATTTAGCTTATTCGCTCTTCTCAGCATCAAGACTCATTTATTAAGGTCTCTGAATAATTGGGATTGAAACATGTTCATTTTGGTCAATTTGAAAGACAGTGCTGTCGATAAACATCCGAATCCGTATGTGATGCTTCTTTTAAGATTAATAGAAGATGCCTCGGGAAAATATTTGGTCGGGCAACTCACCTCAGCAATGGCATAACCCAGCCAAACAATTTGAGCCAGCATCTGGTTGTCGAAAACAAAATCGTTGGAGTTTCTTTCCATGGGAATCCGCTCTAGGAGTTCCCGCGAGAAGGCTCTGTATCCCGTATGATATTCTGACAACTTAGCACCTAAAAGAATGTTTTCAATCAAAGTAAGGAACCTGTTGGCAAAATATTTCCAGAATGGCATACCTCCCTTCAAGGCATATCCCCCCAGAATCCGGGAACCTAATACGCAGTGGTAAAGATCATTACCGATCATTGCAGCCATAGCGGGGATAAGCTTAGGTGTATACTGGTAGTCTGGATGAACCATGATAATAATATCAGCCCCCTCCTGAAGGGCTAAACGGTAGCAGGTCTTCTGATTGGCACCGTATCCTCTGTTCTCTTCATGCGTATGCACAATGGCGTGGGGCAGTGTTTCTGCGATAGCCGTTGTTTCGTCGTGACTTGCATCGTCAACAACAATCACCAGATCAACAACCCCTTGTTCCATAACCTGATCATAGGTTTTTCTGAGGGTCTTTCCTGCATTAAATGCAGGCATAACTATAACTACTTTTTTATTCTTCCACATAATTCAGACCTTTTCAAAGCATAACCGGTCATAAAAGAAAAACAGGGTTTCTTGTTGCTCCAATAATTAAATGGGGCTTATAAGCTATTCCTTTATTTCTTTTATTTTAAATATTATTATTGGTCCTAAAGACTTTTTACTTAAATTCCAGGGTATTTTCCATGCGTTTGCCCAGTAAAAGCGTGCGCCTCCATGTGTTGAGAAGTAATCATATATTTTTCTTTTTTCTTCTCGCTTCTCAATTATCTCTACCGACACTCTATTGTCGAGAGCTTGCTGAACAATATCATCAGGATAGATGATATAATCCCCTTCTTTCATAAATGATATGTCTTCACTGTCTATTTGCTTCATCCCGTTTAATCGTGCATACCACTGCCACCCCCAATGCCCAGAAAACCATAGATTCGCTTCCCCGCCGTAATCTTCAGTAATTGATCGAGCCTGTTGCTTGTAAAAATTTGCAAATGACCAATCAGATATACCTAGCATTAGCGACAATGATATTGATATTACTACCCCCGCAATTTTATATTGTTTCTTTGCCTTTGGTAAATAGTGCTTTCCAAGCAGTATAATCATCGCGGGAATAATAGGTAGTACATGCCTTGGTGCAATTAAGGGAGAAAACAAAATAATGAAAAACATGCCAGAATAGAACCAAACCAACAGCAAATGATCTTGGTATCTTTGCGATAACTCGGCCATGGATAATTCACGTATCGTAATATTTACCATAGCACCAACCATGATGGATCCGCAGGCAAAAAATAATATCCTTAAAAAGAAATCTGCATAGAATTCCGTGAGCAGGTCAGAGTAAAACAGGACCATAACAAAGGCTACTGACAATAGCGCTATACCCAAGATCTTGTTTATCATCCTGTTCGATATTTTATTATCTTTTTTCAACCCTGATATAAATGGTACAGTAAAGGTTGCTATACCACCGAGACATACAATCCACGATAGTAAGTATACGATAATGTTCCAGAATGTTATTTCCCTTATCGGACGGTCGAGAATGTGTATAGATCCATACTCAACATAATTAAACATGGACCAGAACATTATGATCAGAAGAGGAACAACAACCATATATAGGTATTTGTAATCTCTTCTTAATATAATGCCGATAATAAGGGCCGGGATAAGTGTCAGACTTGTGTACTTAGTTAGTATCGCTATCGATGCTATAAGACTGGCCGTCAGATACACAATAAATTTTGACTTCACGTTTTTTAATGACAAGATATAATAGAAAATAATCCATAGGGATACCAATGGTATATCAATCATCAAATTCTGTTCGACTATAAAGGCAGGACAAAATACAAAAAACATTGTTAACAGACCCGCATGTTTTGAAGAATGCAGTTTTGCCAATTTAAAAAAAAACAATATCGCAAGAAAAGTAAAAACAGATTGGAATAAGTGTGTTGACACCTCATTTTCCCCGAATATCCTCATATGGGTCCCAAGAAGATAAAAGTATAAGGGGGGTTGGTGAAGTTTATAAATGGGTTCTGGGCTTAAACCCCAATTGACCAAACCGCTCATCGGCTTCAAAGGGTTTATGCTCACCCACTGCGCCATTTCCAAGTATTCGGCATCATCTATATGGTAAGGTTTATAAATATTATAAGCAGTTGCAATGGCAAAAAGGACAAAAATCAGTAGAACAATGTGACTTTTTTCTCTCGCATCATTTCTACGATCCCTAATATCATTTAAACTCATGCTGTCGATCGATAAGCTCACTGGTGACCTATAACTTGTATAAATCTATTTTCCTAATTATTTAAATTAACTTTGAATATCATGACCTCATTATTCGAATATACCAACTGATATTCTTCCTTACGATCTATCAATCTCTTGTCGCATTGCGGAAACGTTTTTTTCTCCCTCTCACCGATAAATACGTAATCTATCTTTAAATCTCGGAGAAGTGTTAATCTTTCTTGATCATCGTGCGTTCGGAATATTGTTTTGATCTTGTTAAGCCGGTCTCGAGCATCTTCCCTATTGGGGTAAAACAACAATGCCATCTTGTAAGATCCAAGAGCCGCTTGACGTTCGCCAAAATTGATAGTTAACGAATAATCATAATGCCCCGCATAATCAACCTTAGATTGCACTACAGAGCCAACAGGAGTGTGACACCGGAGCCATTTAGATGCCGCTAATTCTGCGGGTGAAATGTACGTAGTAAAATTTCTGTTTCCTGTTCCCGCAACGGCATATATATCAGTTGCCATGGTAGGTAATCCCACCAGCATGAGAAAAAATGTTACTTTCATCCACCTCTTGGATGAAATGACACGATAGAGGACAAAAGCAGCCCAAAGAGAAACAGGTAATCTCGCTAAATAGAGGGCCTTACGGAGGCAGACGTTCCCTTCCATAACCTCCGTCACTCCGGTTATAAACATTATCGAAACAAGAAAAATCAAGGCTAAAAATCGGTTCTTCTCTTCTTGCCAGTTCTTCACTGCTCCCAATATTCCGATAATAGCAGCACCACCGTAAATCAAAACCAAGAAGAAGGGTAACCCCAAAATCACTGGATAATTAGGTCTGAGAACAAGAGCATTCGACGATTCCTGGATTGTAAAAAAGCCTATAGCATAGAATATCCCTACAAACACCAGCCCCGTTGCCGCTGTTAGAAATATATCCAAACCGATACTCGGCTGTTTTTCAATAATAAATCTTATCAAGCCGTAGCAAAAATATGCTATACACACTATCATAAAGATCCATACGTCCGTTAATGCAATACTGGATAATATTACACCAATTATGACACCTCGCCATGGATCTGGCTTTGCGGTTAAAAAATGATATAAGAGCATGACCATCATCAGAGCCAAGATCACTTGAGGTTCAAAAATAACGTCTCGGAACCAAGATTGCGACATCCAATTCAATTGATCAGCTACCCACGACAATTTTTCAATTTCAAAATAAGGCGCTATTTTCTTTAATACGAAAAATAACCAATGATAAGAGGAACAGAACACAACCAGGAAAAAAACTGCGGTGCATTTTTTTGTATTGATCTCAGAAAGTGTAACCTTTGCCATTCTGGAAAGAAAATTCTGTAGGAAATCGTAAAAAATAAACAAAAAAATAGGAACATTTATAAGACACACGACTGACACTATCGCCCTGATATCGGCTTTTACACCAAGAAGCTTATAAGCCATTGCTGGAAGCATGTACCATAAGGAGTAATAATTAGTTATTTTTGTACCAGCAAAATAATAATTATCTGGTGGGAGCCCACTATGAGTAATAGAAAATGCATGTACCGATCTTACGAGAAAATCCAAACCAAACAATCCAGAGTAAGCATGACCGTATTCAGTTAATTGGCCAAACCTGAAAAGAGGAATAAAAACGAACACTAAAAAGATTGCTATTAAGAGTGTTAAGGAAAAAGAGATGGAAGCATTTTCTGAATTACCCTCCAGTGAATTTATTGGAACGCTCTTCTGAGTGCGCACCTTCATCCCTAAGAAAATGATACCAGAAATAACAACTGCGTAGCTTACTATGATTGCGAGATAGTTCCAACCCAAGATAGAAATAATAACCAGTAAAATAAGCCCCGTGATAGAAAAACCCAGCGGCACACCATAATAGAGAGATCTAAAGCGAGAAATACCTATTATTTTTAGAAATAATATTCCAGGAAAGACAGATAAACCGTATAAAATAAATACCACTAGGACCGATAAATAACCGGCCAACATTATCCCGAGCACAAGAACCATGATCAATATTATCAAATGATATAAATCCTGATTGATTAGTTCTAATAAGAGCTTTAATTTTTTAGGTAAGTGTTCAAAATTCAAGTGTAAAAGTTAACCTCTTTCTGGACAGTCAGTACCTATCATGCTAGAGGAATGGTCTTTTGTGATTGTTCATCTCCGTCCTGCATCCCACTGCTGAGCGTCTCTAGCTTAGCATCTGCCACCTTTTTCGTTGCAACGAACATCGCCGTCAGGTACCAGAAATGTGGATAATATAAAACAGAGAGTCCTGTAGCGGTGGCAAAAAAACCCGCCGCCGAGGCCATAAAGGCGAGGGACAGGGTGTGTATATAGAGGAGATCTGGGTTACCTTCATACTTCAACCGGATCAAACGGAGGAGTTCTTTAAAATTAATCCACAAGAGCATGAAATAGATAATGATGCCCGGAATTCCCAGCTCCGGTATCAGAGTAAACCACAACGAATGGGCGACGACTCCCCACATCCCACGGGAAAATTCTTTCGTCTGATATTCTTCGAATCTGGCAGGGAAATTAGAGCCACCGACCCCCAAAGGATGATCCAGGAACATATCCCATGCCACTCCCCATGTTATGATTCTTCCATAAATTGTCCCGGATTTTGTATCTGTCATCGTAGACATCTCTGTCTTGTATTCCTGGCTGGTGTAAGTAAAAAATGCGAAGGCAGCCAGACATATGATAGCAAAGATCCTTATTTTATGCCTGCTTGTCAGCCATGCCACGGCAACCACAGCCATAAGGCCCACAAGGCCTCCGCGGGAAAATGATACAATGATTGTTGCAATCCCCAAAACAAAAACCCCTATATACAGCAATTTCTTTATCTTAATCCTTTCGTGGTAATAGAGGTGGGCGACAAAGGGGAGCATCATATTTATATACAGTGAGATATCGTTCTGATCTTCGAACCACCCACCGGAGCCTACTCCGGCGTGTGTTATACCGTAAAAACTGATATATGCCATAATGATGACATTTATAACAAGGAGCCTCCGCAGACGCTCTATTGAATCAACCAAGATAACAACGGAGAGGATAAACGGCATAAATTTAAGCATCCCCCATCCTGTTGTGAGCGCAAAATAGTTGTTGCTTGCGAAGGGAACAAGGATGAATAGGAGCAAGATAAAAGCCCAGATAAGTCGTGTCTGACGATTCCATGAAAGATAGAATTGTCCACTGAACGCCACACAGGCCGCAAGGAGCACAATAGTGATCGCTCCGGGCCGGAGTGGTCCAAGGAAAGGAAGAACCTCCTGAATCCGGACATAGTCAACAATCAGATAGAGAATAACAACAAAAAACCACCCTCGATACCTGGGTGTCTCTTCTTCCCGTACAACTGTTTGGATAGGTACTTCCTGCGTAACCATTCAGATTTTTTCTTTCTCTTGAAACCGTTGCCAAGGAGGCCTCACTCACCTCCATTAGGAGGTGAAACCCCTTGTCTTTCCCGAGTCAGTTGCTAATAATCATAGCAAGACAGCATGGTTGAGTCAATATCTTCTGGACATCCTCTCCTGATATAAATCACACCTGTGACTAGTTTTGGGGTAATGATGAGTGTTCGCGTCGACGCGCCAATTCCCACAGGACCAAGATCACATTGCGCTGGAAGAGAGCATAGTATCCCACGTACGAGGCTGCGCCGAGGACGAGAGTTGCGATGATATACACGATTTCCGAACTCTTCTGCGGCTCAATTACCCAGAAATAAATGGATCGGAAGAGCACCAGGATTACCATCATGGAGGCAACGGCACATATTGGATGACTTATCGCCTCTAGGTAGGAAGAAATCCGGAGCGAGAGCAGACGCAGTGCCAACCAGGTCTGCCCTATCCGTATAAGGGGGTAAAGGGTGATCCACGGCACCGCGACATAGATCAGACCATACTGGGCAGCAATAAAGAAAGAAAGGGGTAGTAATGAGATATTCACCAAGTTCAAATAAACATTTATCTGCGGCACGCCTTTCGCAGTATACACCATCGCATTTACCGAACCCAGAGCGGGGAAAATGAGCCGCTGTGCAAATGTCTCAATCTCACTGCTCAAAATTGCGAACATTCCCTTGACGTCTTCAAAAACAATTAACGAACAAAGTCTGTTGAATCTAAACACCCTAAAGGGGAGAACTGTACGGAAAGAAATTATAATTTTTTCAATTATATTTCTCTGTCGGGGCCATCCTGCTGGGTTCCTCTTTGGAGAAAAGATTCCACCTCAAATAATATCTTCTCCATAGGAATAGCATCAAAACAGTGAGCCCCTCTTTCCATCAAGCAGGCTTGATCGCCTAAAATTACTACATGAGAATCCCCGCGTTTTCTGCCAGAAACGATTTTCCCCCATTCATTGGTGGCGAAAAGTGCAATTATGGGCGTCTTCACTGCCATAGCAATGTGCATTGGACCAGAGTCGGGCGTGACCAATACGCTGCAATGTCTTATAACAAGTATTAGCTCCTCCAAACCGAGTTTGTCGACAAGATTCACTACCAGTGGAAATTCCTTCTGCAAATCATATAGCTCAATCCTCTCTTGCTCGGTGAGGTTCTCCGTCATACCAACAATAATTACCCGGAATTTGCCATACAAAGTGTTAATTAACTTCCGGACAAACGCAAGTGAGTAATCTCGATACCAAAATTCGTTTCTGTCACGTGTCCCGAGATTTATTCCGACAAACAAATCATGCTCAAGATCATATCTCTTTTTTATCTGTTTTATGAGACGTTCCCTTCTCTCATCAATAAATATTGATACCTCATCATCGAAATTAGATTGATAAGGTAGGCCAACAGCACCTCTCAAAAAAATCTCCACAGCATTTCTGAACTCGTACCGCCATTTATTCCTGCAGCGGTACTTTCCCCTTTTATCAAAGTGGCTTCCCGAAATTACTTGATACTTAATTTTAGCAACTACTCTTTTTACAAATGGGGACGTATCCCATAGTTGAAGATTCACTACCCAGTCAAATTCTGTCCGATAGAGCAAACATTCGTCGTTCTCGGTAAGGATTTGATCAATATCGGGGTTAGATACCAAAACTGGTTTGGCAGTCTCACTTGTCAAATAAGAAATTTGTGCTTTCGGATAAAGATGCCTTAATTTTCGTACGACAGGAGTCGTCTTGATGACGTCCCCTATACCTGAAACTCTAATCAACAAAATCCGCTTGGGATTACTGGGTATCGTAAATCGCCGAAAGAAATAACCGGTCCAACTTGCAGCCCGGGGAATAGCATTCATCAAGAGATCATAGGCATCCACGAATAATGGCACCCTTTGTAATATGTTTTTGGGTCCTAGTGAAATCATTCGGAGGTGACTGGATGAGTTGCTCTGATCCATAACAAGGTGTACGCTGAGTTCAAGAATTTTAAACTCGCAAATTTCATAAAAACTCTCCGTAAATCCTCTCTATCTCTCTTACATGGGTACTTATACTAAACTTTTCCTCCACCAACTTCCTTCCTTTTTTCCCCATTTCTTCTCTTAATTGTGCATTATCAATTAATTCCTGCGTAAACTTAACCATCGCATCCAAATCATCTTTTTCTACCAAAAAACCATTAACCCCATGTTCAACGATCTCAGGAATACCCCCTACTCTCGTCGCCACTACTGGCTTCCTTGCTGCCCCTGCCTCAATACAGATTCTGCCAAAAGGCTCCTCCCACTGAGAAGGTACAATTATAATATCAGAGGTCATATAAATATCTTCTATCTCTTTTCTATATCCAACGTAAATTACATCATCAGTTATCATATCCATTATTTTCTTTAAATATTCGTCAGTCATTGCATCTCCAGCAATCAAGAATTTTGCTTTTCCTTTTAATATCTTTGCCAATGCAGCAAATGATTCGACGCCTTTTTCTTCTATAAGACGCCCGATAAAAGACACAACGACATCATTTGGAGACAGTCCGATTTCGCTTCTGATACCCTTTTTGTCGTCAAATGCCCGCAGATTAACACAATTATAAACCACTTCAGCCTGGTCATAGGGTATTGTTTTAAGAGTAAATTTGGAGTTAGCGATAATTTTATTTGAATACCTTAAAAAAGAAGCGCTTCCCCTCGTTAGAATTCGACAATGAGTGATTACAGGGATCCCCAGTAATCTGGCTGCTGGTATTTCCATGGGTTTCCAATAAGAAGCAGAATTAAAATGTATCAGGCTAACCCGATTTTTTTTCAAAAAAGTAATTGCTTTCAAAAACTTGGGGATTGCATCTATTTTATAAGCCGGCTGCAACAAAGGATAAATAATGTAAGGTATATCTCTTTTCTCCAATTCCTCAGTTAATCTCCCTTTTTCGGGAACAGCCACAATTGGCCTATACTTATTGCTTAAATTTGAGACTAAAGTTAATAAACTTTTTTCGCCTCCATAGATATTCCCAGTTAAAGTAAAGTAAAGTATACTGATAGTCATTTTGGATTTCCGAAAGGGAATTTAATGTCTGTTTTTTTACATCTTGGATATTTATCCTAAGGTTCACTATTTCATCTAGTTTATCAGACTTTATACTTTTCGAAGATTGATGTTAATTTTTCTTCCATTATTTCCCAACTATATTTTCTTTTGCATTTTTCGCGTGCTTTCTTACCTTTTTCTTTTGCTTCAATGGGATTGTCAAAGACATATTGTATTGTTTTTGCAAGCTGCCCCGGATTTCCAGGTTCTACAATCCATCCACAGTCATCTAAGATTGCAGGAATATCAGATACGCTCGTTGATATTATCGGTTTCGCCATTGCCATAGCATCAAATATCTTTGCTGGCACCTGGGCATACGAACCTGACCTTCGACTTTGAGGAATAACTACTAAGTCTGTAATTGCTAAGAATTCGGGAAGACTAGTAAAAGGCTGTTCCGGCAAGAAAAATATCCTTTCCTCCATATTTGAATCCTTAGCCCGTTTCTTAAGACTTTTAGAGTAGCCATCCTTATTGCTTCCTATAATCATAAGGAAAAATCTCTCATCTCCTATAAGCACCATCGCATCAATAAGATCTTCTAAGCCCTTCTGAGGCCTTGGAGTACCAATAAAACTTATTACGAACAGATTATTCCTTATCTGAGGCAAGTATTTCTTTTTAAATTTTGTTTTGCTAAATTTTTGAGGATTGAAGATATTGGTATCTCGTCCATGCCAGATAACAGTACCTCCATATTTCGACCGCATCACATTTCCAGAAACTGTTATGGCATCTGCAAATTTAATGAATCTATTTAAAATAATAGTATAATAGTATGAATTTAAATTTAATATTGATGAATAAAACCCATATATTTTATGATACCAATTAAGGGAGTCAAAATATTCCTTCCCCAAACCAATTTCCCAGTCATCAATATCCAATACTAATGGCTTCCGAGATGTAATTTTCTTTACCAGACCAACCCCAAAACTCGCCATGAGAGGTTTACTGACATATATGACATCTCCAGAAATCATCTTCAGCATCTTTTTGAATTGAATTTGGCCATTAGCATACCCTTTGACCATCTTTATTTCAAAATCACAGGAATTTTTTAATGGCCCCCATATCCCATCACCAAAAACTGGTCCAATTATCTCAACAAGATAATTTTTTTGCAGAACTTTTGCTAACAACCATGCCCTGCCAAAACAGTTATGCGAAAAATCAGGAGTTAATATTGAAATTTTCATGGTTTATTTAATCTTTGATTTTTTGCAAATAACAGTAATATAGCGATATTCTTTTTTAGATGAAAATTTCTCTAACTCCGGCTTTCCTCTTTGCGGAGCATATATCACAGGCAATATTCTTCTCATTATTTTTTCAAAAAAGGGCAAGAAGAAAAGTTTATTCATCGATCTTTGGCCATAAATTTCTAGAATATAAAAATAAGGCTCTAACGCTAAAATAAATTCCCCGGTTAAATATTCCTTTGTATGAAAAAGGTTCGCCGGCTGATCGTTAATTGACCTTCCGGGTGATGTTGATTTTCGATTTGGGGTTGAGATAATAAGCAAACCCGTTGGTTTTAAAATCGCCTTTAGTTCTATAAATGCTTTTTCTTGACTTTGAACGTGTTCAATAGTTTCAAAACAAGTAACTACATCAAAATAATTTTGGGGAAGATTTATATCCAGTATGTTTCCAACCTTAAATTCTAGTCCCTCCCTTTGATAGTTGGTTTGTGCAAATTCTATGGTTTCACTTGAAAGATCTACACCAACAACCTTTAAAGCTCCGCTATCACAAAGAATATATGATCCATATCCAGTTCCGCAGGCAATATCCAACACCTTTTTCCCTTTAACATAACTACTCGCAAATTTATAGCGTGCTTCGTGATCCATCCATATCCTTTGGGGGGTACTTCCATCAACAACTCTTTCACCTGTAAATTGCATCATTGCTTTTTTGATCATTTTTTAGCCTCTTAAAGTCAAAAATATCTCTTTAATTAAAGGTTCTATTTTGTTGCATGCCGAGAATCTCTCAAACAGATAATTTATTCCCAAATATACTGACCCATAACATATTATAGATAAAATAAATGTTGTTAACGACACATTTGAAGTCGCACAACATATCTTCAGGATAAATACAGCCACTATTGCTACTAGTGAACTTGCTAGTGGAAAACTGATAGTTTTAATAAAATTAGATATTCCACAGTTTGTAATTTTAATCGCCGCATAAAAAGCAAGTATATTTGGACCTATCGCAGCAAAAAATACTGTAAAAGCCGTCCCTAACATTCCATAAGAAACGGTAAGAGGATAGATTAAGATAATTAACATAATTAGCTGAAAGAGTTGATATTTTACCAATATCTCAGGTTTTCCAGCAGCATAAATAATCGGTCCAGTTGTTGCTCCTATTGATCTTACTAAACCCCAGAAAACTAAAACCTTCATCGCGGGTACCATAGGCATCCACTTTTCTCCTAAAAATATCATTGTGAAATCTGGAGCTAATATAAAGATTAAACCTGTGATTGGAATGGATAAAAATACCGTAATCTGCAAAACTTTTAGATACGCCTCCCTTAACCTGGGTATGTTATCCTGCAATTTTGAATAACTTGGAAAAGTAACTTGTGAAATCACATGTGTTATTTCAGTTGCCGGCATATTTGATATTGTATATGCAAGTTGATAAAAACCTAATGCTGCCACACCGAGAAATTTTCCCACAACGATATCATCGCCCTGGGTGATTAAAAACATAAGTATGCTTGACCCCAAGACCCATTTTCCAAAACCAAAAAGTTCCTTAAATTCACTCTTGTCAAATCTAACATGAGGCCGATATGGATGGAGAATATAAGACAAAAAAAGCCGAATAAAATTAGCTGCAAGCCCTGCCCACACCAAAGCCCAAACATTTCGAAGCATAAAGGCCAAAGTAATAGCAACCGTAAGACTAACCAAAATCCCCGACAGTTCGTAAATAAAGTGCTTGTTAAACTCTAGTTCCTTTTGGAAAAAGATTATCCCTATGTTTCTAAAGCCTGAAATAAGGGTCGATATGGCGATGATCTTTATTATTAAAATCGCTTCAGGTGAGTTGAAGAATGTAGCAACTAATGGTGCGGAAAAAAACAGAATGGAAAAAAGCAGAATACCACGGATAGCGGAAATCGTCCATGCTGTATCAAGATATGATTTAACATTCTCTTTTTTCTGTATTAAAGCTGTCTGAAATCCTGTCTGGGAAAAGGTTTCCAGCGTGGAAATGGCCAACATCGCAATACCGAGAAGACCGAAATCTTCCGGAGCAAGCAACCGAGCAAGGATAATGGTTCTGATAATACCCAAGCCTCTATCGGTAATCTGAAGTGCAGATACCCATATTCCACCTTTGATAACCTTTTTTGAAAGTGATTCTGATTCATAGATATCGTTCATATTAATCGTTCCACCATTGATTAAAGATGAGTATTACGCAAGACTCGATGCACTTTTATTTGGACTCCATTGATTACTAAAGGTTCCCGAACACGCTGAAATGAATACCTAGTTTTTAGCCAGTCAGGAAACAAATTTGTCTCCTCCTCGCTTACACGCTCTTTAATCAAAAGCTCTACGATCATTACCACATGGTTATTCTCATGACATATGATCACCATCGTCCCCGGCTTGTTCCCTCGACAGGCAAATCTGGCTGATCCGATATCTAGCCCATATTCTTTCGATATCTTCCAGATCTCATGTTCATCATCAAGAACTGATAATACCGATTTACCACCTACAACAAGATATGCATAGCTGACTTCTTTAAGGATGCTCGGGTTGATCTTTCTTACAATAGATCGTGCTATTCCCGCTGGAGAGTAAAAGGACTTGATTAATTTGTGATCATAGAGAAACTCATAACTTGCGGTATCAAGGGTATTAACTACATAATCATAATCATTGTAACTTGATATCAGATCGAATATTTTAATCTGTTGAAATCCTGCTTTTCTGAACAGGTCCTGATAGCCTCGCCTTCGGTACAGATAAGTTCGGTAATTCCCGCCACTACGGAAAAGAGATACCATATCCGCAATCCATCTCGGCAGAAAAGTAATAAAGTGTATACCGGTATGTGTGTCTGACATACCGGTAAGACTTTCCATTGCAAAACTGTTTTCGATCGTGACAGCAACCACACCATCATCAGAGATGACTCGATTTGCCTCCGCCAGCATCTCCCTTTGTAAGGTGCCGGGTGATTTTGTTTTATCATAGAGACCGGCCCATTCAAGTACCCCGTTAAAGGTAACGAGTTGATAGACGGCCTCACCAAAGGGTAATTTAAGACCACTACCTCTTATAAGATAAACATTTCTGGCCTCTTGAAAGGCTCGGAGTTTTGCAAAAGAGATCCTTTCAGGCAGATACTCTAGACCATAAACATGTGAAAAGTGTTTTGAAAATCCGAGGATCATCGAACCGAATCCACAACCAACATCTAAAACCCGTGAATCGGCTTCTTTTGAAAGAATCAAATGCCAGTCACCAAGACCAAGATTCTTCATACGCTTGACAAAAAATGGATGTTGCTTCTCATAAAGTTCGAGAGCTTTCCACCAGCCGTTCTTCTTACTTTCCTTAATAAGTCTATAGACTTCTTCATCGGGCAAATCAGCCCATTGTACTGCTTTTGAGAATTTCTTTTTTCGAAACAAATTCATTTATCATCCCCAGAGGTCTTACAAAAACACATGGGGTGTTGTAGCTTAGATTTAATCTTTTTCTTTATTCCTTTCCATTTTAAGCTGCTCCAAATGAGTATATCAAAAAGTCCCGGCTTTAAATCATCCACTACAAATGTGTCACTTCGTTCTCTTAAGGTGAATATGTTTTTAACAAATTCAATAACAATTGACCAAAATTGATAGGGTCTTATATGTGGATCGAATTTATCGGCTTCAAGATTTGCCCTCATCCATTCGATATCAAGGGTAAGATTTCGACAGTGGATACCTACGGGATAATCTGTTTGAAATTTTGTTTTGCCGTTAACTAAAAGCTCATAAAGATAAAGTGGAAAATTGATACCGGCTGAAACGGGCAATGGCAGAGAACCCCAAAAACGACCATTTATCTCAAGAAACACCCAGCGCTCTGTCTCAGTATTGAGTTTATATTCAACCATTCCAACTCCCGTATAGTTCAAAGCCTTGATTAATTTAGAGGTCGCATCCATTAACTCAGGGGCCAACAGGACACTTTTCCTATATGAACTTCCTCCTCCCAAAAGCGGCTCATGAACACGGAAGTGTTGGAATGCTACAAGAATTTCGCCATCTTTAGCAAGACATTCTACCCCGGCACCCACCCCATCAAAATTTTCCTGGATGAGCAAATCACCATCGGAAAGCATAAGTGGAAGAACATCTTCCAAACTTTCCAGGGTAAAAATTTTTTCCACATCTTTTCTGTGAATCAAATCATCTTCTGTGAATGATGTTAACGGTTTTAAAACTAAAGGAAATTTAATTTTTGAGATGATCTGCTCAATTCCAACTGAAGGGGATATATACATCTGCCTAGGCACAGGAATCCCTAATTGTTTTGCGAGCTTATACGATGCATGTTTGCTTGAAGCTATTTTATAAGCATAGTCATCAAGAAGATAAATATTTGCAACTTCTTTAAAATACTCCTTATTCAGCTGTAGAGGAATGATATCCTCATCATGACAGGGAATGATTAAGTCATAATTTTCTTTAACCAATACATTTTTCAAACAACCCTTCCAATCTTCAGAACTACTTGAAGGATTTGGAATGTTATGAATTAATCTTATATATTTTGAATATGTTGCAGGTGATTTACGCCTACACCAACCAACATGTACTTCAATTCCGGCACGTCCCAAAGATCGTACTACAGTAAGAAAACTGCGAGTATCCTCTCCGAGAACTAAAACTTTTTTATGTATTTTCCCCATCTCTCACCCTCAGCTTAGCATAGGTGCTCTTCGCTGGCTGCGCCAAGAGGAGCGAAAATGAACCCCTGATTTGCTGCGTATCTAATGAAAATTTCAATATGCCTCAAAAACCTCTGTAACCCCTTTTCATCCTGCACAAAGGGGGAATTCCCCGGCAACAGCGAATTTGAGTGGAAAAACATGTTAAGAAAGGTATAATTATTTTTTACAAAGCTCTGTGCCAATCTGATCATGTCCGAGCCACTACTTACTTCAGGCGAGAGTAAGCGAAAATTAATGATTCTCAACCGATCAAGAATCCCCACCAAGTGGCATCGTGATAGACGGGAGTCTAAAATCCATTTTCTCACTTCCGCACACCGATCAAAATGGTGTTGAAAGAAACCGATGGTCGGAGGAATTTCCAAAAGGGGACCATTGTAATTTTCAGAAAGTATATCAGTGGGTTCGAAACGATATGGCAGATATGGGGCATCAGTAAAATCGGGACCTTCCTCACCCGTCCAATCACAAAAAGGGGTGATCGATGTGTCTATCAAATATCCTAATTCATCAATACATGAAGCCACTGTTGGCCCTAAACCCCACCGGCCAGCCCGAAAACATTTGGGTTCTATTCCTATATAATCCTTAATTTTGTAATGAAGACTCGTTATTTTTTTTCTTACAAGTTCTTGGGATAAATTACATATGAAACTATTTTCAGCACAAATGGGTTCTTCAAAGGGTGGGGTATTCCAAGGATGAATGTGCGTCCCAATCTCGCAGTTTCCTCTGTCATGGATTTCACGTATGATGCGAGATGAATATTCATTTGTAATAACAGGATAATTTACAAGATAAGTCGGAATAGCACCATAGCGATCAAAAAGTTCTTGAAGGAGTGGAATTTGACTAACATTTTCAACTGGGTTGTCTTTTCTTCTCCAGTCATCCCAAAGATCCTCCTCTGTATCAATTGTAATAAAAACTTTAACATTCATAGACATAAACCTTGCTTCCTATTCTTCTGACAAATACTGTCGGGATCAGCGGCGTTAACCCTAACACTTTAATGTATTTCAAAAAGTTAATACTTTGCAATCTCCCACCACCCGTCGTTATCGAGGGAAAGCAACAACAGATCATCAGGATTTTTTCGTCCTTTAATCTCCCCCAGGAATCTGCTCTCTGCTTTTTTCAAAAATCTTCCCGCAGGTACAATTTTTCGTAAGTTCTTGTCATCGCGGCAGCTGAATAGTGATGCTCGTAAAGGGCACGCCCCCGTTCACGGAAGCGGTTCCTTTTTTCTTCATCTTCCATCGTACCCAAGATCGCCTTCGCCAAGTCTTCTTTGTCGCGTGGCTTAACAAGCGTCCCATTATATCCGTCGGTAATGATATCCGGGACCCCCCCCACATTTGTCGCAACGATGGGACATCCTGCTGCCATTGCCTCCAGCAAAGCCAAGGGCATGCCTTCAGAAAGCGACGGGAGCACATACAGATCGAATACTCTTAGTAACTCAGGCATGTCCATCCGCGCCCCAAGAAACATCACACAATCATTTATCCCCAGTTCCCTCGCGGTATTCCTCAAGGTCTCTTCCAACGGCCCCGTTCCCGCTATAACGAGTAGAATCCGAGGATAGCGTTTTCGTAGTTGTGAGACCGCCCCTAGAAGATACTCGATTCCTTTTACCCTGACCAGACGCGTCCCAATTCCGAGGATCGGATACCGTTTCTCGATACCTATTTCCTTTTTCTTGACCTCTGGATCAATTCGCACTTCAAAAAACCGCCAATCGATACCGTTCGGGACGGTAATAATTTTTTCTCTTCTGATTTTTTCGTACCGCATGAGATCTTCACCCGTCTTGCCGGAAACTGCTGCGATCTTATACACAAAGTACGACATCACCCATTCCGCAAATATATAGCGGCACTTGTCGGGGAATATCCTTCCATGATCGGTGTGAACAATAGTTCGTGAACGGGCAATAAGTCCTCCCAAAGTTCCATCAACAAACGGTTGCGTATTGTGTGTGTGGATAACCTCCGTTTTCTCCCGGCGGAGTATCGATGCAACCTTCAGAAAGGAAAAGTAATCCGTCCCCTGCTGTTTCTGCGGAAGCATCAGGACCGGCACACCCATACGCTCAAGTTCATACGCCAACTCTCCCCTTTCCCGCAGGCACAGGACAGAAACGGAGAACCGGTCACGGTCAATATTCCTGCATATACTGACAACGACCTGCTGAAGCCCTCCTATCGCAAGATCATGCGTAATCTGCATAACACGTATGGGTCTCATGTATCGTGTCCCTTTTTCCGTGCGTGCCGGTCGTTTTTAAGGTTCAAGCCTGTCCCCCGGGTGCTTCACCTACAGTGCTTCGATAATGTATGGATAAAGTTCCTCCAAAAAACCCCACAAGGCGACCTCGGTCTCTTTGTAATTGGAGAAATACACAGGGAGAGACACCCGTATGAGAGCCCCGCTCTTCTCCGTCGAGACAAACCTGTTGAGGGCCAGGGAAAAACGCAGTTTAATATAGCTGTTCCCAACGAATGAACCGGCCTTATAGAAATAA
>CAYRSQ010000010.1:0-23166 GCA_964427055.1 uncultured archaeon | reverse complement strand
TTCCGCAAGGTCCCCTTTTCCGTCGACATTCCAAAAAAAAAACTGCTCCTGACTAGGGGGTACCCCCGCTACCCCTACATCCCGTCGGACCAGAGCACAAGAGATCAGCGATGTTATGAGGCCTACAACATACAGGTAGGCGGCCTCGCGAAGCGGCTCAAGTCATCGGGGCTTGAGAATCTCGTAATCGGCGTATCGGGGGGTCTCGACTCGACGCACGCCCTGATCGTGACCGCGCACACAATGGATCTCCTCGGTCTTCCCCGGACCAATATCAAGGCCTACACGATGCCCGGGTTTGCGACGTCGGACAAGACCTACGCCAATGCCACGGCCCTGATGAAATCGCTGGGGGTGGAATCCAACGAGATCGATATCAGGGAAAGCTGCCGGCAGATGTTCCGAGATATCGGTCATCCCTTCGCGCAGGACGATCCGGTCTACGACATAACCTTCGAAAATGTCCAGGCCGGGGAGCGCACATCGCACCTCTTCCGCATCGCTAATTTCAGGCGGGGGCTCGTCGTCGGAACGGGGGACCTGAGCGAACTGGCCCTAGGCTGGTGCACGTACGGGGTGGGCGATCACATGTCCCACTACAACGTCAACGCGAGCGTTCCCAAGACACTGATACAGTACCTGATCCGCTGGGTGGCCCAGTCGGGACAGTTCAGCAGTGAGACATCGGAGATCCTGACCGACATACTGGAGACCGAGATAAGCCCGGAACTGGTCCCGGGGCAGAACGGGGACCAGCCGGCGCAGGTGACGGAGGAGACGGTCGGACCGTACGAATTGCAGGACTTCAACACCTTTTACACCACGCGGTTCGGGTACCTCCCCTCAAAGATCGCCTTCATGGCATACTGCGCGTGGAGAGACAAGGAGAAGGGTTCGTGGCCCGCCGTCCCGGATCACAAGAGGAGAGCATACACGATCGGCGAGATCAAACACTGGCTACAGGTCTTCCTCTACCGCTTTTTCAAGACCAGCCAGTTCAAGCGATCCTGCGTACCGAACAGCCCGAAGGTCGGGTCGGGAGGATCGCTCTCGCCGCGGGGAGATTACCGCGCACCCAGCGACAGCGAGGCCACGGTGTGGCTGAAAAACGCAGAGACAATACCGGAGAAGGACAGGTAACAAAGAAATGACGGGAAGGACTTACAAAAATTTCGACGCCACGGAGCTGTACTGCCCCCGGTGCAAGAGGGCCGTGCCGGTCCGCAAGAGGCTGCTCCTGGTGCTGACAGGCGGGGACAAATACGATTACACCTGTGCCTACTGCGGGACTTCGGTAGGCGACAAGACCGAATCGAACGGAGATGATTCCGGGATAGTTTTAAGATAACCGTAACGCCTTTGCCGCGACATGCATGCCGCCGGTCCTGCCCGTAATTCAATCCCTCGCCTCGTACCCGGGAAGGGAGATATGAGGGGAATCCTTGCGGCGGCGGGCCTCGTGGTTTATTTATGGATTACGTTTTCCGAAGCACCGAAGATACAAAGCAATAATATGGCGACCCCACAGGAGACTGCCGTGAGATTCACCTTACTGGATATAGGGCGCTGTGTGGCGATTTTATTATTACTGACGGCCCATGTAGCTCAGACCACGGGAGGTGTTTTAGGTGCCTTTTGGGGCATAAGGGGATTTTATTACGTCTCCCTGGGAGGGCTTGCAGTGACGATCTTTCTCGTTCAGTCGGGAATGGCCCTTGCATTACGCTACAGAGGCGAGAGCATAGATTATCCCCTTTTCATGGTCAAACGCTGTCTGCGGATTTATCCCGTCTATTATCTGAGCCTGGCGGGCGGTTTGCTGCTCTATGCCCTGAACTCATACAGCGATACAGGCTCCCTCCTATCATACTTTTCAACATTGGGATTCGGCGACGTACTGCTGAGCATAACAGGGTTCTATCCCTTTGCGGGAAAGTGGGGCGGTCCCTTTGTGAAAACCAGCTGGTTTATAGGCCTTATCATGAGCATGTACCTTCTTTTCCCGCTCCTATCCCATCTTATCAAAAAACACCCTCATATATCCATATGTGCGCTGCTCCTGGTCAGCACGTTATCGCGGATCATACTGGGAAGGTATGGCGTCCTTCCGATGCGGCCTTTGGACTGGTTTCCTCTCTGCAGAGTCTTCGAGTTTTCTTTGGGTATCTACCTCATAACAGTGGTGCGCACAAAGATGCCGGATGCACTGATTGCAACGGGTCGCGAAGTGCCTCTTATATCATTCATCAGCGAATTGTCCTTTCCCCTCTTTCTGATCCACTATCCCCTCCTTTTTGTAATACCATACTTAGAAAGACACGGGTTAAGCGAGACAACGTCAATTCTGGGTTACATTGTTCTTTCGTTGATACTCAGTTGGATTGTACATGCTATCGATAACAGAATCCCACGGGCTTTCCTTCTTCAGAAGGCAGGTGCGAAGGTGAAGAGGGCCTGACAAATCGTCCGGTCCCGACGTGAAATGCCGGTGAAAGGCAGTCGCCATAAACCGATTGGAGAACAGGGGCATGGTCAAATGGTCACTCAAAGACATCCTTCAGAGGAGCCCGCGCCTCCTCTATCGGATCGCTCAAAAGGCCTACTATCTGCTCGCCCTGCGGACACGCCTCGGCATGCTTTCCGGGAACAGTTTGCCAGAAGGACATCTTGCAGATCTCCGCAACGATTCAAACTACCATAGGATCAGAGATGATCTGGTTGCGTACACCGGGTTTCCGGCAGAGGAGTTGGCCCCCTATCTCCTGAGGCATCCTGAAAAGCATTTTCAAAGTGAATTCGGATGGTTCAACCCAAAAGACGAACGGGAACTTACGTGGTTCTATCGGTGCAGTTCGGCATACCTTTTCGGTAATGCGGTCCACCCTTACGCTTCGACCCTCGATATCATTACGGAAGGAAGGGTCCTGGATTTCGGGGCGGGGGCGGGCTGTAATACCATCGGGTTGGTCAAACGGGGCATCCGCGTTGATTTTCTGGAGATAAACCCCCTGCAGGCGGATTTTATAAAATTCCGGGCCAAACGCCACAAGCTGAAAGATGTGAGAGGGATTCCACCCTATCGTGATGGAGAGTTTGATCCCGTCTCATGCATCACAGGGCGGTATGATGCAATTGAAGCAATGGATGTCCTCGAACATATCCCGAAATATCATCTGCTCGTCAATCATTTCGTTGAGAAACTCAATCCTGGCAGTCTGATTGTAGAGAACAGCCCCTTTGCCCCGGATGCCGCCGACATCGCCATCCATCTCCACCCAAGCACTCTCCTTGAAGACACAGTGACCTGCATGGAGAAAATGGGAAGGGGGATATGGAGGAAGAAGCCTTAAGAATTCCGTAGCTATCAGGGCGCTGCCTCTGGCCTTTATGCTACGTTGCAGTGCCGGTCTCTCAGCCACGGCATGTAACCATCAAAATTATGGAGGTACTGCTATGTTGAATATATCAGAAAGACGTCAGAAGACCATAAGAGAGATGGTGGGCAAGCAGATGCCGCGCCTCTGGTGTCCGCCGCTGACACACTACACGGCAGGCGGAGAGGTGGACAGGGATCGCATGGCGGCACACTGGAGGTTTATGGTCCCCCACGTCAACGCGTTCCTGGTGCCGGGATCGACGGGAGACGCCTGGGAAATGCAGGATTTCGAAGTGTTCGAGGTGGTTGCTCTCGCCCTGAAGCTCGCCGGGGAGATGAAGGCACGGCTCCTGCTGGGAGCCCTGAAGGAGGACTCTCCCGCCACCCGCCGGGGGATCGAGGAACTGCTCGCCACGTTGAAGATGAAAACGGGAGAGGGTGACTCCATCAGGGCCATGAAAGCGAGCAGGGTCTGCGGCGAGGTACCGCCAATTCTGATCTACCTTGTACTTTCGCTGACACTCAGCTGGATTGCACATGCCATAAACAGCAGGGTCCCCCGAACCTTACTTCTTGAGAAGGCAGGCGCACATGAAAGGTGAAGATGGTCTGCAGCCAGCTATTGCCGCTTGATTGGAGTACAGAAGCATGGGCAAACAGTCACTCAAAGAAATCCTTCAGAAAGACCGACTCTTTTACCGTACCGCTCAAAAAGCTTACAGCATGCTCGCTCCACGGACAGAGTTTGCCATGCTTCCTGAAAACAGTTTACTCGGAAGGCTTCTCGAACAGATTTACAACAATCCCAATTACCGCGGTGTGATGGTATTTTATCCGGAAGGAGTAGCATGAACCTAACCATTCAGTACACTGAAATAAACGAATTGCCGAAGCTTGCCTGGCTGGCCTCTTTTGATGAAACCAACGGTAATATTAAAGTATACCATGGTTCTGCAGTTGAGTGCAGATACAACTGGATGGTCGAAGGTGTTTGGGATGAGGAGTTTAATGAAGGGAATTTTCATCTGTGTGAAAATTTTTTTGGTAGCGGCGTGAGGATAGAAAACGACTCACTTTTCTTTGTATCTTCAACAGCTTTAGATGACAGGCTTCTGTATTGCTTCCACCAAAAGAAAATGATCGTATCTAATAGTTTGGTTTTTCTTTTAGGCTGGACTGGAGCACAATTGGATCCTTACCATCATTATCGTGAATGTTGGTCTATTGAGAAAGGAATTAAAAACTATAATCCCAGATTCCATATTTTACATCCTGAAATAGAATGTTTTTATCAAGCATACCACACAAATATTGTTTGGAAGGATTCTTATATCAGGACCGAAATGCGGAGCACCCTTCGCAAAATCTCATCTTTTGAAGAGTATCATTCAATCCTTAGAGGTATTCTGAAGAGAATAATGGACAATATTAAAAGCCCGCTCAGGCATATTTCATTGCAATCTTTCACAACATTGTCTTCCGGCTATGATTCAACAACGGTAGCTTCTCTTGTAAAAGATATCGGCGTTACAACCTGCTTTACAAGCAAGTATTCAAGTTCAAATATTCCAGAATGGATTAGCAAAACCGCATCAATAGACACAGGCAGCAAAACAGCAGAAAAATTAAATCTGCAGACCATCTATCTCGAAAAGCAATCAAAAATATCGGAGGATGAGTTGTATTTTCTTGCTCCTGCGTGGGATCAATTCTGCATTATATATCATTCTATGGCTTCATATATAGAAAAACATTGTGACGCAGCTGTGGTTTTTTTTGGTCATCACGGTGATGTCCTCTGGGATGTAAATGTAAAGCGAGATCTCATAAACGACTGCATCATGCCTCTGGATCTCGGAGGAATCAGTTTTTCTGAAATCCGACTCAAAAGTGGGATTATTCAGGTATCTGTGCCATATATCCTGGCTAGAAATTTCGAGGCTATATATAAGATTTCGCAATCTCAGGAAATGGAACCATGGCGTCTCAATAATTCATACGATAGACCTATTTCACGGAGAATCGCCGAAGAAGCGGGGATCCCCAGGGATTATTTCGGTCAACGTAACAAGGCAGTTACACAATACTATTACTATCCCAAGAATCACACACTAAGAAAAGACTTCTTCCATTTCTTCGAAGCTCGTTATGGCAGAAAAAAATATTTTATCTATGTCCGTACTTTCTTTCATTGGATGTATTATCTCATGTCAAAGTCTGTTCAATATGTCAGATATTTCAGAAATAAAGATGCCATGAAGAGCGGCATGAGGGTCTCAGTTGTTGGCACAAAAACGAATCTATTTTGGAAAGGAATAAATCTGTATAGAGATATGTTCATTTGGGCGGCGAATAAGTTGGGTAGAAAAATAGCGACAATCTTAAGCGTGCACAAGCTAAAACTATAGGGTTTTATTACGCTGAATAGTTATGAAAAACGTCGAAAGATTAAAAAAGAGATGGGATGAGCGAGCAGAACTCATCTTTGTGGTGTTCATAGCAGACGTAACAAGCTATTTCTATAGGGTCTTCGGCGTTGCATAGATTACAACAATACCCTCCTAATTGTGATAATGTGAGTACGGAAGAAATTTCGCGTAATTCCTTGACATTCCGTGAAAAATGGTAGAAGGGTGACCCCGGAAATTTTCTCCGGGATAATCGCAAGATAGTGATGTCGGAAAGAATATGACCCTCGCCTTATTAGGAATCTGAATGAAAAGGTTGGCTACTATCAACGGATACCTGGATTATCCCCCCGTCCGCACGCGATATCAGGACTTATTTGTTGATATTGTGGAACCGCCCATTACTGTGATGGGGATGATACGATGCGCAATCAGGATAGTTCTTTTCTCCAATTATGACGGTTTTTTTGCGGAAGGGACGAGAGAAATTTTCTTTATTTCGCTCCTTAAACTGATTTTTTTGAAGAAAATCGTTCTGGTGTGCCGGCCGAGGTTCAGACCCCCTCCTAGGGGGCTTCTCCAATACCTCAAGGAGTGGCTCAAGATACAGGTTTTCAAGATGGGGGTAAATCATTTTATCGTCATATCAAGCAGCGAGGTAGAGACATACCACAAGCACTGGGGGATCAGTAAGAAGAAGATGACGTATATCCCTTTTAAGGTCAACAGTCCGGAATTACTGTTAAAAACAGAAGCCGCAGAAGAAGGTTTTATCTACTCCGGAGGAAATAGCCTCAGGGACTATGAAACACTATTTAAGGCCGTTGAGGGATTGAAGATTTCGGTGAAGGTAATAACAAGCCTTAACCTTAGCAGAAACACTGTTCCCGATAATGTCCATATAATACACAACTCAAGAACTCCCAGCGAATTTTACACACCTTGCGCGCGGGCACGGTTTGCCGTCTTCCCGATAAAATCAGGTCATATTAGGAGCGCCGGTCAGGGCTCGTACCTGGGCGCGATGTTTCTCGGGAAGGCCGTGATCGTATCGGATACCCCTGGAGCAAGAGACATCATTGATGATGGTGTCAACGGAATCGTTGTCCCTCCCGGCGATGCAGTGCTGCTTCGGGAAAAAATCCTCAAATTATGGGAAGACAGCAACCTCAGGAACCGTCTGGGCAGCACCGCCAGGACGCAGGTTCGGGAATACTACACTCACGACAGATACATTGATAACATATATCGGGTACTTCAAAAGGCACTTACAGAATGAGCCGCCATCTCGTTCTTAGCAGTTAGAAACGGATTAAATCCGCGATTGTCAGTATTAGCAGCTCGCAATCACTCTTTCTTCGCCGGCATTTCATCTAGTTCAATACTCTATTTAAAAAAAGGGCCTGACCAAAAGGATGGTCACGCCCCACATTACGCGCAAGATTTATTATCCTCTGCTATTTCTTTTTGCTCTTCAGCGCTTCCTCCAGTTTGGCCCCCAGAGAGCCAAAACCACCGCCTGCGTACTCATCCTTGTAAACCGCCACGGCATCCCTGTCGCCGGAGATTCCATTAAAATATTCACCAAGGACTTCCCGGCTGTGTACATCTTCGTGGCAGTAAGCGCACAGATTCTCCCAGTTGCTCCCGTCCGGGGGGTTGTTGTGGTGGTTACCGTCTCTGTGGTGAACGGTCAGAAGGTGTCTGCTGGTATGATCAAATTCCCTGCCACAGCGAGCACACACAAGACCATGCATCGCCAGCGAGCGTTCCCGGTAGTCTTCCCCCGCCGGCTTTTTCATCCCCTCTTTCAACTCCCGTATCACATCGCTGACGGATTTCTGCGTCTTCGGTCTGTCTGTCTGGACGCTCGACCTGACACGCCCCGTCCTGCCATCAAAAGAAATTTTCGCCACTGTTACAGTCCTTTACCTTTAGCCCTCACCTGTAGAGGGAAGTCCCAATTTTCGCAAACCAACATCCCGGGGGTCATCCTAATCTCATCAGACGACAACGTCACACTAGTTCTTCTAGAATAGTGGCGCATTCAAAGTTGTTTCAATCGACATGGTGTCCGTCATTCTTCCACTTTCCGTATCACAGCTCTAAACTTGCCGGTTTCCGTTTTGGGTATGGAATTCACGAATCTAATCGTATAGTGCATGCCAGGCCCCATTCTTTTGTCTAACTCTTTGATTATATGTTCACCATCTTTGTCAACATAACCGGTTGCTTTAACAATTAATATCGTTATCAGATCCAACTTTTCCTGAATAATCTGCGCTTCCTTAATGGTATGGCTCACTCCCTTAAAAACAGGATCAAGCCTACCTACATACTTGCCGGCAGGTGTGACCAAAATATCGTCAGTTCGACCGCATATTCTTTCAATAAGCGGAAAGTTACAACCACAATCGCATTTCCTATCGCTCAAAATCCCCATGTCTCCGATCTTATATCTAATGAGAGGCATCGCACGGTTTACAAAACCGGTACAAGCAAATTCACCCAACATTCCTTTTTCCAATGGTTTATTGTTTCTGTCCAGGACTTCAACAAAGCCATACTCAGGATTTATATGATAGGCTCCCTCTTTACACTGACAGGCAAAAACAACCTGCTCTGCGCTACCATATTGATCATAAACCCGGCATCCGAAGGCCTTCTCAATCTTCTCTCTTTCTCCATCAAGTAAAGTTTCCGATGAGGTTATTATTGCCTTGGGTTTTATATCACATATGTTATTCTCTATGATATGTGTGGCAATTACACTTATGCTGGAAGGGTAGCTGTCTATGAAAGATGGCCGAATTCTTTTGATTCTATCGACATAGCATGGAAGGTTTTTTCTACTGAGATGATATGAAGAAAATAAAGTGTTGTTAAATAATATATTCGATCTCCAGAATGGAGGCTTTTCCTGCTGTGCGGGCACTATTGTCCTGCCGGCAAACGTTATACTTCTTTCAAATCCTTTTATGCTTGCCCAGAGCTTCGAACGCTCGAAAAATGCGTAGTTCCTTTTCCGTGCTTCTCTAGAAGTATAGATGGTTAGAGGCGTGCCGGTTGTTCCACTGGTGCTAATCTTGATTAGCTTAGCCCTATCAAAATAATTAGAGACAAAAGTCTCGGCTGATTCTCGAACTTCTGATTTCTCCAAGATCGGAAGATAGTTAAGCATTTCCATTGAATCAAACTGTCTTAAATCTTCCCTTCTGATATGAATCGCTTTTTGATAATGCGGCACATAATCTATAGTATGTGATATTAATCCCTTAAGCAAAGAGGTCTGCATCCTGTCAATCTCTTCATTGCTCATGAACTGTGTTTCCATTAGATAATTATAGTATTTCTTCCATGGCGGCGCATACCTCTCCCTATAAAGCATGGCCCCATAAAGAGAACACAGCATATTCTGCACGAAAATTGGAAATCTATGGTAATTATTTTCAGCGAATTTCTTCATATATTAGGGATCATAGGGACAGTCCTTCGCTAGATGCATTCTCTAGTAACATGACCTAGTGTATATACCTCTTGACCTGCCGGCTCCGAAGGATTTGGATTGGAGAATAAACGAGATGTTTAACAATAAATTGACCCATATTTTTTGGTCATTGACTACGAGGGTATTTTATATAAATCGGGTGAATCCCCCTCAAGGCAGATTCGAGCCCAGAGTTCCAGGTTGGTAGTTATCCAAGGGATGGATTCGGCTGACTCGTCGGTTCCTTGCCCCAACTTGTGCAGGTCGATTATTTTTTTTAACTCATTTTCCTTCCACCATCCCCGCCTGAGACTCCTTTCTTCAAGCGGGAGATTCAGGAATGGTATTGAGTCTGTCATGGAAAACCATTTTTGTAATGGAACTCCGAAACCTTCTTTAGGTTTATAAATAAAGCTCTTGTCAAAATAGCCCTCAGCATACTTCATTAAAGGGGCCTTCTTTGTTGCGTAATGATATCGAAGGTGCACCGGCAGTTTCACGGAATATTTCAATAGCTCGTAATCCATGAACGGGAACATATACGGCACATCAAAATAAAAGCCAAGTCGCTTAAATGAACCGATCCAGATCGAGTGCCAATGCAAGATCAGAAATAGAAGCATATCATTCAATGGGTCACTCTTGATATACCGTTGAAAATCATCAACAGAATGACGCCAAGTCCCGCGGTTAAAGACATCATCAATTTGTTCTTCTACTCCAAAAACAATTTCAGAGTGAATATATTCTCGCATAGAGGTACCCAACGCTTTCAGGCTTTTCGCCATCGCTCTGGACAAAAAACCTGTTGCACGCATGTTCTTCGACACCTGTGCCAGGTATCTTCTTAAGGGGCGGGGCAAAATCCCGCCCAAATACGACATATAAAGCATCGGTGCCCAATAGGGGCCTCCGAAGATGGTGTCCGCACCATCACCATGTAACAATACCTCCACAGAGGAGGAGACTTGTTTGAGGGCTGCGACCTGTCCTATAGTGCTAGGGCCGTTAATTGGTTCTTGGATAATGTGAATCGTTTCGGCCCAGAGATTCAAATAGTCCTTCACTCCGACCACAACTTCGGAATAATCGGTTTCAAACTGGCTAGCGACCTCTCGTGCATATTTTCTATAGTCTCTGTCATAGTCCTCAAAGGTCACAAATATTGTGGAGATATTTCCGTTAAAATATTTTCTTAATAAGGCAACTAAAAGACTGGAGTCATTTCCTCCGCTCAGCCATACCCCTATATCTTTCAGACCATCTATTCTCTTTCTGACACCCTCGGAAAGGGTCTCGCCAAAATAATCACTCGCAGCTTTGAGCGTGTTGTAACGAGCGTCTTTCGATGGGAACATTGGATGTTCATTTAACGTAATCCCCTTGTCATCGATATTCAAGGAGCATTCACCGGAAAGACTTCCCACCTTGTCAATGATGCTGGCGGGGGGCAATGTAATCCTGTAAACCGGCAGTTCACCTAGAACCTCTTTGGATGCCTTACCTTCAATGCCCGCCAGACTTCTCACGTTCTCGATCCAGATTGAACACGCGAACCCCTTTTTACCTGACCCATATACAAGAGGTAACATTCCCGCGCGGTCACGGTATATCTGTACACTCCTCCTTGACCCGTCATAGATAGCGAGTATGAACTGACCATCAGCATTGAATAGCGTCTCGGCATCCCCGCTTTTCAGGAAACGCCCGATCACCACACTCGGTTTTTCTTCACCCAGGAACCAACCTGCCAGGATCCATCGGTATCCGCCGGATAACTCCCCTGTCTTCAGAGGCAGCCCTGCCGAATGATACCACCAGCCAGGTACCCATGCTGTAAAATCACCAGCTTCGGGTTTCTCACCATTAAGAAGTTCAAATGTAATAGCCATAAAAATAATCCTGCAATGTTAAGAATGTTGATCCACTCAACTGGTAGTTCCGTTGTAAATCGTTTCCGCTTCACGTCTGAGTCCTCCTGTTATCTCTTGTGCCAGGATAGACTCAATTTCAACATGGCCTAGTTTAGGGGGGAAAGGTCCCCGTGACTATTCGTATCGTGTATAGGCTTGTATGAAAAGGAAATTCTCGCCTATGTGGAACACCAGAAAAAAGAAAATAAAGGGCACCTGCAACTGGCATTGAAAATTAAGACGCCCCCGGCTACTACCGGGGAGATTCAGTGACTTGTCCAGTTTTTGGGGAAAGTCATATCCCCCCACTAAATCGCTTCGTCCCACGAACGCGATCGGTCACATCATGAAATTGATACAAACGCCCCGCTGTGGAGAAAAAACATTGGTCCGGCAACAATTCATACTGTTGACCAAAATAATGATTCAGGATCACCCGAAAGATATTCACCGGACTGATCTCGGAATATAAGTGCTCATCGCCGCTGCCCGGCAGATAATAAGCGCTCAGTATAGACATGCATTCGCGCACATCAGTCTTCTTGACACTGTCCCAAATCACACCTGACCGCGGACCATGGTCCCCGAGAATCAGAATGATCGGTGGCCGCGACGAATTGGCCAAAATCTGATCCACCATGGTTTTCACCTTCGAATTGAGAAAAATAATTTGGTCCCGGTAGTGCGATCGATATTCCTCCAGCGTCAATCGGCCCGGGCGAATCAACCAATTGCCGTCCTGGTCATTAAGCCTCGACTCCAGTTTGATCGGCTCCCCGTTCGGTCCGAAAACAAAGGGAGAATGCGGCGATTCGATATGAGCAACAACAAACTTCGGCGCATCACCCAGCTTGTAAATCTCGCCCAAACTATCAAGAATATACAAAAGATGTTCTCGATACATGTCAAAAATGCCGCCTTCTGTTCTATTCCATAGTATATCCGGCAAGGGCGTCAAATTTATTAACGCATTCAAAAACGCTATTGAAATACCAGCTTGTAAATGAATGTCCGCGCTGGGAAGGCGCACTTCAGGACGACTCGGCCCAAATGTGATTATCTGATAGCCTCGCTTCTTCAAATACCGAATAACATGGCCTTGATCAATCAAACCGGTTAGTGGCGCATTACCCCCACTAGTATTGATGCCGACCGCCTTAACCCATTCATCCAGATAAGACATATTAAAACAGGAACCAATAGACAGACCCGTTTGGCAGTAATTGCTCGTAGCTTGATCAGCAACGTAAAAATCCTTCCCCCTGAGATACCCGATAAAATAGCTATTATTATAATCATAAAGCTCCCGAAGAATATCCTCCCGCCCGTATGCGTCAAGAATGATAAAATAAACATCGGGATATTCCTTGTTCTCCCCGGTCACCTCGATCTCGTTGGCTGGCCCCGATGCCGTCTGTTGGCTCGCCCCACAGCCCTCCGCCGAAAGATAGGCAATATTCGCCAGTGGAAACAAAACCAGAACAATCGAAAATACATTCAGAATCTGTGTGCCTTTGCGCAAAAACCCTTTCCACTTGACCGTCAAATAAAAACCCACTACAAACGACAAAATCCATACCAGCGACATCAACCCAATCGTCACCTTGGCCTCCAAATAAGTTCTGGCATGATCATAAGAAAAAAACAAAAATAAAAACAAACTGACAATGATCCCCGATTTCTGCCAGCTTTTCAGAATCAATCGCAGAATAACCCAAAGCCCTAGGGTAAAGCCTATACACACAAACAGCGGCATCCACATCTCTTGAAAAGAGAACTCACCGAAATTGTGTGCAAACAGAAAAAGGACAACATAAATGACGAGTAATATGGGATGAATAACTATGTCTCTATTCATCTTACTCAATGTCCTTTCTTAGCATTAAATACAATGTCCGTTGCGAATACTTGATCGCTGTAGAACGACGAATCAAGAAAATCCTCTCAAAGGCACCTTCAAATGCCGCTTATGTATAATAACCTTCGTATGTACTGTAAAGCAATCTATTGTGCAAAAAAATCAATCCCTTCTCGCAAACAAATAACCAAAAGGGGATTCCCCGTCCCATTTTAGTCTACATTGAAATCCACAATTCTCAAGCAGGTTAACAATCTTATCATGGTTAAGGAGAGACACATTATCGTGAAATTCCATGGCAATTTTCTTTATTCTCTCTAAGCAACCGATAGGAGCGGCTTTTAATATTTGACCCTCGGAACCTTCACAATCCATTTTTAGAAAATCTATCTGATTTAATACGTTCTCGTCAATTATTCTCTCTAATGTCTTCGATGGCACCTCAATATATCTATTTAATTGCCCTTTAATGTTATGGTCAAAGAGTAACTGTCCCCCGCTAATTTCACTGATATACAGCTTTTCTGTTCCGTTTTTGTCAGATATGGCAACGCAATCCACCAAAATAATATTATGACAATTATTTTGCTCAATGTTGTGCTTTAAAAATTCAACATTCTCGGGAAATGGTTCGAAAGCATATATCTTATTCTTTGTTTTCAAAGTTGCATATAGTGTAAAAATCCGATATTTGCGCCTATATCTACAACGACATCATTAGTTTCAATAGACCAACCTTGAGGAAAATAAACCTGCTCGAAAAAAATCTCCCGTGCCATTCCGATAAGAGTGTTATTTTCGGGAGCCTTAATAATAAGGCCGTTTTTTAAAATAATTTCCCTGGGTTTTTTATTTTTTAAAACCGATAATGCGATCTCATTCCAGTTTTGAAAATGTTGTGTCAAATAATATATCTCTTGAATTCTTCTTACGTACGATTTGATCACGATTTTCTTCCTCCTAAAAAATAGGTCCTGAACCAAGATAGGAGAAAATGGAATATTGTTAAAATATCGCTTCTTTTCAGCTCTCAAGTATTGTTTTCAAGGTTCACAACAATGTCTTCAATATTTTGAAAGGCAATCATCCATGACCGTGCAATACGTTTCTTAACGCGCCGAACACTCGCCGCATATCTATCGGGGTTCTTCAATACCTCTAATATTGCATTGTAAATTTGATCACTATCATTCTCAACGAATAGAGCTCCACTAAAATAATCTTGTAAGACTCGTGTACGAGACGTAATCAAGGGGCGCTCCAGTGAAACGGCTTCATAACACCCACAGAGCATACAATGGTCCGCCGTCGTCAATACCATCACCGCATCTGCCGAAAGGAGATATGCAGGATACATTTCATCCGGGATGAACCCTGTAAATTTTATTGAGTGAATCTGTTCATTACGGATCAGCGGATCAGCTTTCTTTATATCTCCAGTTACATGGATGCAAATCCCTGATCCTTCCAGCCTCTTTGCTGCATGGATTATATTCGTAAAAGGTTCATCCTCGCCAAAGGAAGAAACAAGTACAATATTCTTCTCACATTTTAACTGTATGGGAGTTACACTGCCAAATTCCGGGAGTTTGTCTGGAAGGATTGTCGTCTTCCCATGCGCTTCTTCAACTAGGTCTGCAAGATACCTGTTCGTAACAATGGTAAGATCAGCACTTCTTAACGTAAAGTAATGAAGTCTCATAAAAAACCATACCCTCAATGAGCCCCCTTTCTCTTTGCCCAGCCTGAATGTTGTATGACGATCTACAATAACGGGTATTCCTGACAACTTTTTGATAATACAGGCAAGTGCTGCCAGTATCATTGACGGATTCTGGACAAATAGGACCCTTGGTCTTTCCTTTAAAATGACCCATATTGTTTGAAGGATTGCCATCGGATATCTCAACAACCCAGAATAATCCATAATATAGAGGTGGCATCTGAAACTTTTTGCCAGTTCGATCGATCGTCTCTGACGTTCCCACGTAATCCAAATGCGATTAGCAGCCATTTTATACCTCCAACCAGTAGACAACTGGGACATAGATATCAATAACTTCGGGCCAATTCCTTTTTGTATAGGTTCTCAAGAAGCTGGTTGTTTTTAAATATATTGAATTTTTCTTCAATTGTCCGTTTTCCATTATTACGAACGTCAATTTGAATATTCTTATTTTCATATAACAGCATAATCTTATCACCAAACGCAGTTGGGCTCATATTGCTGACTAAAAAGCCTGATTCACCATCAACAATTACTTCGACAATCCCTCCTACGTTTGTACTAATCACTGGGGTACCTACCGCCATTGCCTCGAGTAAGCTCATCGGCAAACCCTCATGGAAAGAAGTTATGGTAAAGATGTCAAATGTACGCAATATCGGTAAAATATTCGCATTAAAACCTTCTAACCGAACATGATTTTTCAAATCACTGGCATCAATTTGCTCCTGAAGGATTTGCTTTAAGGGGCCATCACCAAAAATCGAAATGACAAAATTAACCTTCCGAGATCTCAGATACTTGGCTACTTCAATCAGAAGCGGTAAGTTTTTAACTTCGGCTAAACGAGCTAACGTGCCAATCCATAATGTATCTTTCCCTATATTGAACTGCTTTCTTATAGCTATTTCATGATCATTATTCTCGATCGGACATCTAATTGAATTGTAAATCTGCGTTATATGAGCTTTGGGGAATACCTTCGTCAAAAACCTCTCTAAATCCTTTGATACAGCAATAATATTTATACGATCATGATTGAGAAAGGTTTTTTCGACTAGATGAATGATTACCGATTTTAATTTCTTTAAGATTGATACATTTTTAGGAATCGTTGTAATACCATGGAATGTTCTGAAAACATGTCTAGATTTTTTTGATAAATAAATAGCTAATTGTCCTAGGATATGTTCTTTATATGCGTGAACGTGAATTATTCTCGGATCATACCTTTTCATCAATTGAGACAACTTTTTTATAATACCCCAAGGGCCATTTTCTTTTTCATCGATTAGAATCGTTTTTAGGCCAGAAGCATTTAATTTTGTTTTTAGTTGGCCATCATTAAAAAGAATAACAATTATTTTATCTTTAAATGGAGTAGTCAAGTTCGCCAGAGTCTGAAACACTTGCGCCTCTGCTCCAGCCCATAAGTCTCCGGATATGACATGGAAAATTTCAAATTCATTAGTTGAGGAACGGCGACTTTCCCTCACCATCGTACCCTTTTCCCCTGCAATCTCAGTCTTATAATGTGCACAAAGCCCAAGACTTTTTTCAAGATAACTTTTATGACTGCAGGATAAACGAATATGGCTTGAAAATGATCGATAATCGTTTGATATTTCTTTAGATTATATTGTTTTTCAAATTTTCTATAACAACTATCATCGTTCAATAGCTCTTTTTTTTCAGGGGACGAAATCTTCAAATTAGACTCTTTAATAATTTTTCTCATCTCCTCTTCTACATCTACACTTGGATATGTCGGTTGGAATTTTTTATTCAATCTTATGAACTTTAATGAACAATTCACTTCCCGATCTTTATTAATTATCGCCTGCAAGATCGCTGAATCATGGGTAATCTTTTTTCTTGAATCAAAAATAAAGTTACCCAAGCTATAGAAAATATCCTTGCTATTATATTTTTCGTACCCTTGAATTACATGTGGATGGTTACCAACAATAAGATCCGCACCGGCATCTATAAAAGAACGAGCTTCAAGAGTGACTCCATATGGAGGATAATGTACAAATTCAAAAGCCCAGTGAGGAATTAATATGACAATATCAACTTTTTGTTTTAACATCTTGATATCATTAATAACATTGACATTTTTATTAAGATACGCATCTTGATTTTCTTTATCTTTGAGATTATTGCGATTCCATGTATAGTTGACAACGCTATCCTTGGACTGTGCAATGTATTGATCAACAAAAGGAAACTTATCCGTGGCAATCCAATTATAGCTCAGAATCCCAATCGTTTTTTCATGCACTCTGACGATTGCCGGTTCAGAATAAAATTCTTCCTTGCCTCTCAGGCCGCATACTTCAATCCCCTGAGTCTGTAGTAACTCAACCGTTGCCAAAAATATTTTAACACCGTTATCAAGTACATGATTATTTGCTACACTAATTACGTTAAATCCTGTTTTTTTCAATTCATTCGCAAACTCAGGTAACCCACAAAATAGAAGGTGAGGTGAAGAGCCCTTCTTCATTTTCTTTGAAAGCATTCCTTCAAGATTACCAATTACAATATCCGCTTCTGAAAATTCATTGGCGACATATTTAAACGGAAAAGCTACTCCCCTTTTTATTGTAAGGCTACAAACCCCTAAACCAAGAATGGAAACATCACCAGGGCAGATATCCCCGACAGCTTTAATTGTAATTATTTGTCCATCCATATTGTGTTTTAAATTCAGCATCGCTATTCTGCATTTATTTTCGGCTCACAAGATGTCCGTTCTTCTCAACAGAGGTTACGCCATGTCACATCTAACAGTAAGTTACATTATCAATTCATCGCCTTGTCGGTTCCCATGTTACGATCCTTGTGCCCCGCAGATAAAGCACCCAAGCGATCGCTATTGAGAGGTTCACCCTGACAAAGTAGGTAGCCACCCGTAAAAGGGAATTGGTATTTTCCCGATTCTTAATTCCCATTGCCGCCCCCAGATAGAATAAAAGCTGTGCTAAAAAAAGAACAAGATACGGTAGAGATTGAAAGGTCAGAATCGCACTTGAAACAAAAGCGATGATCAAGAACCAGGGGACGATCCAGCGCAACAATTTGTGACAAAGAAGGGCATACGAGGCAATCCCATACCTCCACACTGCCAGCACATCGGTGTTTTTGAAAAAAACGGCGAGGGCTCGTACCATGGTCCTCACCTTTCGATTAAATTCGTCCGCCTCATCGGGAACATCTCGGTAGAACCCGACCACTGAGGGATCGCTTATCCCTCGCAGACCTTGGCGAATACACACAAAAACCATCCTAAAATCGCTCTGCTGGTCCTCGGAAAAATCCCGACACAGGGATGACCTAACCGCAAAGAGAGAACCGCTCAAACCGACAATCGATCCAACGCGTGATTCCAGCGCCCGAAGCCACATCTCATATTTTACGTAAACCCCCTCGCCTCCTATTTTTCCCCCGTCGTTGATTACCCGATCTTTACTACTCACACACCCGATTGTTTTATCCGCAAAATTTCGGACTATATTTTTCAGACAACGGGCATCGCTCAGTGTTGCCACATCCGTAAATATTATGATCTCTCCCCGCGCGTGGCGAAGCGCCTGCCGCTGTGCTCCTTCCTTCCCCACCCGCCTATCGGTTTCTACAAGTTCTACTCCCCTTTCGATATATTGCTTAACGATATGGTTTGTTCTGTCGGTTGAAGCATCGGAAACTACAATAATTTGCACCTTGTCTTTGGGGTATTCCATAAGGAGGGTATTCTCCAGTTTCGCCTCGATCTGTGCTTCCTCATTGTACGCAGCAATGATTACCGTGACAGAGGGCGTGATATCACCCACCGTTATCGGTCGTCTCCTAAACATCGAAAGTCCCAGTAGCGTGAGAGGGTAACCGAAGTACGCAAAGAGCACCGACAATATGGAACTTATGAACAGCACCTCTATCACTTGTAACCACATACCTCTGAATATTTTATTTAAAAGCGACAAATCGCGATTAGGCGATAATAACCTTCGGTTTTATCTTCATGGACGTGCCGCAACCAGTAGCGTCCCTTCGCCCTGCATGACGGCATCTATAAAATGCTGATACTTCCAGGATAAACGATCCGAATAAAAGATCCGCGAAACAATATTCATGATCGAAAATATCTTACGGTGCAGGCTATTCGTCCGGTTGTGACCAACGATGGCCATCTCTCTGAAAAACGGTCCCCGTGCTCTTCGCAGTGGTATTCTGTTTAATGTTTGAAGTGCTTTCTTCGCGAGGTTTCCTAATGGGAAAAGCTGTAAATATGATAACGGCATCGTCTCTGGCAACGGTTTAGCCTCCATAAAGGCTGGAGCATCATCATCTCGAATATTTTCAAGGACCTCAAAGGTGACTACCCCATCAAACACATCATGTACATCCAAATCCGCTATCCGTTTGTTGTAAAAGTGATTTCCAGATTGAACACGCACATCCAGAAAAGTTTTTCCAAGAAATCGGGCTCTTCAACATGGATATAGCGCTTGGCAAAATAGCAGAATTAGCCATCGCCACACATTATTCTACAAAAGCCTGTCCTTTATGGCATCAACCATTTTGTCGGTTACCCTATCCCAGGTATAATTTTCCAGATAATGTTCAAAACCCTTTTCTCCTAATTCCCTAGCTTTTACAGGATTTTTCAGGATATATATAATCCTCTCTGAAAGATCTTTATAATCACCAACCGGAACGAGATAGCCCGTCTCACCATCTTTTATGAGTTCCGGCATTGCGCAATTCCGTGTCCCAATACAGGGGAGCTTATGCGCCATCGCTTCGGCAAACACTATACCAAAAGGTTCATATAGTGACGGCATTACAAAGAGCGTTGCTTTTGAATATTCGTTCAACAGTTTATCAGTATCTTTATCCTTTGAGAGATACCCTAGGCATGTTACCCCATCGGGCACGGCAGTCAACTGAGAACCGATTATAATTAACTCGGCATCGGGTAATTCTCTCCGCACCTCTTGGAAAGCCTTTAACAGGATATTTCCCCCTTTTCTCTCGAATGCCTTGCCAACAAACAATATTCTCTTCCTGTCATAATTCTTGTTATCAACTTTTAAGGTATAGGGCAGATTAATCCCGGCGCCGACAGTCACTATTTTATCAGGATTCAGATCAAACCCTTCACAGAACATTTCTCGTAGCCAGTCACTCATTGTAAATAAGAGGTCCATCTTATGGTAAAGAACCCTTTCATGAGCAAGGCACTTTTTAATGAACCCCCGACCTTCCAAATACCTGTGCCGTTCATTCGCCAAAAAGGCATAGAGATTACCGTCATGATACGATACCGTCCGTTTTCCTTTTCTTCCGGTAAGATCATACCATGCTCCCACCTGAAGGATAACGTTATACTCGTCACTGTGAAACCCTTCAATATTATTTAGTGCGGCCTTTGTCATCTGTTTGAAATAACCAGTATTATGATGATAGCGTGTCTTCCACAGATCTATGTTTGGATAAAAGCTTAACAATTTATATATCGTACTTATATATCGGGAGGGTTCAGCGCTCACTGCCCCACAAAGATTCCCCTTCCCTTTTAGCGATTGGAACAAGTATTGTGAAATTCCCGACCACGTCCTGAAGTCAAAAGGGTCTTCATCGATAACCCCAAGTATCTTCACATCAGTATTAACTGTCCTCATAACTTCTTTTGCTAACCTCCCCAGGATTAATAAAAGGGTATGCCGAGCATTCGCAATTTCAAGTAGCCAAATACGCCCGCAATATCGTCATAAACCATGTACCTCGGAAGCAGGTGGGCTGGATCAGTTCTCTCAAGTTTCTTTGATATCAAGGTAACGCTGTACCGATACCCGGCACTGGTCAAGATTCTTTCATGCTGCCTTTCCCATCGGGCGTTTGGATAGGCAAACCAGTCACATTCCACACCCAGTTGCTGTTGAATAACTTTTTTTGACTCGGTTAGCTCATCAGAGATAGTCACAGGATCACTCCCCTGAAGAATCAAGTGACTTTTTGTATGCGAACCGAATGAAATCACCCCCGAAGAAAGCATAGCTCTCGCATCATCCCAAGACATCATACTTCCCGAAATCGGCAGAATAGGAGCTCCGATTCTCTCATAGTATTTTCGGATTCTAATCGATCGCTCCTGGGCATCACACAACTTAAGCGTTTCAATAAACGCATCTAAGATCTCTCTGTAATCACGCCGGGTAACATCATCAGGCTTTAGCAAGAAATCTTCCACAAAATATGCTCTGACAGAATCACCCCTACCGCGTATAATAGCTTCACCTGCTTTTTCATAAACCTCGTCAGGCCACGGCATGTTTCCGGTCGAAACAGCATCCGTTGCCAAGAATACCATGGCAGGAACATTGTGTTTTTTTAGTATAGGATATGCGCAGTCAAATGTATCCTTCCATCCATCATCAAAGGTGATCGCAAACCAAGGTTCATGATTTTTCTGCTCGAAGTTTACAATCTTTTCAAGGTTAACGATCTTACCACAATTTTTCATCCAGTTTATCTGTGCTTCAAAGGCACTCGACGAAGTCACCATGCACGACTGAATAAATGCATTCTTCGCGGTATGATCAGGCAATACACGATGATACCCGAAGATAAAACGCCTTTTAGAAAGCCTCAGGCCTATATCAATAAAACCTGTCCGGTCAATCATGTCCGCGATCAATTTTTTTGAGTTGAAAAATAAATTACGAAAAAACATCTTAGGATATCTTTCTTCATCATCGGCCGGATCTTGAATATAGTTTCCTAAAAAATCGACCCCAAAACAAATCTCGGGTAGAATAACTTGCTGTGCAAAGCTCTCCCTATGTTTTTTGCAAAGGAATGCCAGTCATACCCGCCGACTTGGTTATCCTCGCTGTAGCAATAGATTGCAAGGCTATGCTGAAAATATTGAAAATAATTAATCCAGAAGCAATTATAAAAATAGCTTTGTTGACATTTCTTATGGTGACTTCGTGCGCTCGCAGAATCTTAACAATATAGACCACAAGGATAATCATCATAACAAGTATAGCAAGAATCAAAACAGGCACATGAAGTTTTGATTCCCCTATTAGAGATGAAATGTAGAAGTGTAAAATCGAATAATTAAGAAATAATATCAACAACGGGGACAATACGCAACTGCTACAGCCGCCTTTTTTACAAAGCACTTGATAATTAAATAGAAAAATAAAGCAAGCAAACAAATCACAATAAAAGGCATTACAACCTGCGCGGGAGGTATCAGTCCGGCATATTGCATATATGGCATAATCACAAAAAGGATCGATAAAAGAAGGGGGTGTAATAAAGCCAACTTATCACTCATTTTCGCCTCATCAAATAAACCGTTCTTAATGTATCAGGCACACACTGGCTTTCCAGAATCAGAAAGTGATGGTTGAATGCTTGTTCAAAGTGTTCCTGGTTGTAATTGGGGAATATATCCTCTCTGGTGCGGAGCAGCCTTTGAACTTGCGAGTCGTTCTTGGGGACGAATTCGATAATCAGAAACCGACATAACCGGCTTAAAAAAGTTGCGATATGACCGAAGGGTACATTGTTGGAGATGGCCAGATGATGTATCAGCGCCAGTGCAAGAACCATATCGGCGGGTCCCCTTTCGATCAGGGAATGTCGCTCTTCATTAGCCCAGCCGATTGCCGGGCTGGGGTTCGTCAAGTCCAGGCATAGAGGTAATATCTTTGTTTCTTTGTTTTCCCGCATCTGCCGGTAATTTTTTTCGACGGCGGCGGGATCGACATCGCGGCCTCGACGACGCGGTGGTCCAGGAGGCGGCCCGGCAGGAGCTGCCGAAGATCCGCGGCAACAGTTCGGTCAACTTCGTGGTCACTTGGCCGGCCCGGATCGATCCGGAGGCGGCCCACACCATCTCCGCCGTCGTGGACAAGTACAACACCATCCACGAGGAAAATGAGGCCAACAACGACGACTGGTCCATGGCCCTTCCGGCGGGAGCGTTCGTCCAGGACACCCTCGTGCTGGATGTGACGCCGGCCGGCGGAATGATGGACGAGTTCGACCAGCTCTTCTACATCTCGACCCAGACGGCTGAATTCACCGCCAAGGTCCGGCTGGCCAGCCGGCCGAACAACCTGCTGGGACCAACGGAAGTCTCCACGACCATCCGCATGACCTGGCTGGGGCACTATGACCAGGACGAGTTCGGCGAGATGGTCTGGGTGGACGACCAGGTCATCCTCGATCAGCCGATGACCTATGACTCGAGCACCGGACTGTTCCACGCGGCGGTCAATCTGGCCGACTTCGGCACGGGCCAGTACAGCATCCGGGTCGTCACGACCGACTTCGACCACCCCGACAACCCCTACACGGCGGTCTGGCTCCAGAC